>AXCX01000201.1 GCA_000767215.1 Actinotalea fermentans ATCC 43279 = JCM 9966 = DSM 3133 | reverse complement strand
CGCGGCGAAGGGCCTGGAGTGGGACGCCGTGTTCCTCGTCGGACTGAGCGAGGGACTGATGCCGATCTCGCTCGCGGAGACCGATGCCGCGATCGCGGAGGAGCGGCGTCTGCTGTACGTGGGCGTCACGCGCGCCCGCGAGGTGCTCGAGCTCAGCTTCGCGCGGGCGCGGACGCCGGGTGGTCGCGGCAACCGGCGGCGCACCCGCTTCCTGGACGGCCTCTGGCCCGAGGACGGCGGCGTCGGTCGGCGGCGCACGGGAACCCGGTCGGTCGGCGCAGCCCGTCCGCAGGTGCTCACGGGCGAGCACGACCCCGTCCTGGTCCAGGCCCTGCGCGACTGGCGCGCCCAGGTCGCGACCGAGATCGACCGTCCCGCGTACGTGGTGCTCGGCGACGAGGTGCTCGCGGCGATCGCGGAGCGCAAGCCCCGCAGCGTCCCGGAGCTCGCCCGGATCCGCGGCATCGGGCCGGCGAAGATCGACCGCTACGGCGCCTCGCTCCTGGCGATCGTCGCCGGTCACGCCTCCTGACGGCGGCAACCACCGACGGCTCGGCAGCCGTGTCGGAGGTCGGTGGGACGCTGCTCATGGTCGCGCATCCACGGGTTCACACGATCTTCACAACGTCGCAGAAACTTGCTTCGGTAATTCGGTTGTGCGGCCTCTGGACGCCGTCCTAGGGTTCAGTGTCCCCACAGCGGGTGTGCTGGAACCACGCACCCGGACGGAGAGAGGAGGTGGGTAACGCGATGATCACGATCACTCGTGGCGGCTACGCAGCGACTACTGCTGCGCGCTGCGCTGCGCATGTGACCGCGCTTAACGCTGCCCAGCTCCAGGGGACGGGTCTGCCCATCGTCGGCGCCACCTCCACCGATTCCTTCGGTCCGGTGTGGCGACTTCGTGGGAAGCGCGCCACCGCCGAGCACGACTCCGCACCACCGGTCTGAGAGACCAGCCTTCAGAGGCCGCGGAGTCCACCTCGGGACCCCGCGGCCTTCGTCTTTTCCCGGCCATCTGGCCGATCGACGAGAGCCGAGCAGTCCCGGCATCACATTGATCGGAACGGAAAGACCAGGGAGGACATCGTGCGGCTCACCACGCTGCTCGATTCACTGAACGAGGGCTCGACCGGCTCTCTACCCATGCGGTCGGACATGCAGCTCGGCCAGGACGACCTGACCGAGGCTGAGCGGTTCGACCGGCTGGTCGCCACGCTCATCCCGTGCCGGGAGTACGACGCGGAGCTGTGGTTCGCGGAGTCCACCGCAGAGGTGGAGCTCGCGAAGTCGCTCTGCGCCGAGTGCCCCGTCCGCGAGGGCTGCCTCGCGGGCGCCGTCGAGCGGCGGGAGCCCTGGGGCGTCTGGGGTGGGGAGGTCTTCGTCGGCGGCATCGTCGTCCCGCGCAAGCGGGGACGGGGCCGGCCGCGCAAGGACGAGAGCTCGGCAGCCTGATCCATACGCCGGCGGGCGGAGACGCCCGCCGGACCAGCACGTCGTCATGCTCGGACGACGGTCACGACGGCGCCCCGCACCTCGCGGGGCGCCGTCGTCGCGTCCTCAGGCGGGCAGACCTGCGCAGCCGCAGGCCGGGTGGGTGCCCCAGCGGGCGAGACGCGGGACGGCGTCGGGCAGCGGGACCTCGAGGGTGCCGCCCTCCACGGCGGCGGTCCGGCCGTCGAGCACGGCGAGCGCCTGCGCCGCCGCGAGCGCACCGCCGACGGCGGACAGGACCGTCTCGACACCATCCGCCCGTCGTGCGGCCAGCTGGGTGGCGAGGGCGGGCCAGTCGGGGTCGGCGTCGGTGCGGTGCAGGTCGAGGCAGCGGAGGCAGGGCGTGTGCCCTGGGCGCACCAGCGGTCCGACCAGCACCGACGCCTCGCGCACGACCACGGACAGATGGGGGACGGCGTCGGTGACCAGCGGCCGGTGCCGCGACGGGTCGGCGACGTGGTGCTCGATGAGGACGACGAGGTCCACCGGCCCACCCACGGGCGCCGTCTGGGTGCCGGGTGCGACGTCGTGCAGCGCGCGGGCGACCGCCGCGGCACGAGGGCCGCCCACGTCGCCCAGGGCCATGCCAGGTGCGACGTCGTGCCGGGTGGCCGCCGTGTCGTCATCCAGCTCGAGCCGCCCCACGCCGCCGGCGGCGAGCGTCGCCGCCACGGTCGCG
>AXCX01000200.1 GCA_000767215.1 Actinotalea fermentans ATCC 43279 = JCM 9966 = DSM 3133 | reverse complement strand
CGTGCCGCCGTCGGCCGCCACGCGCTCGCGCACCCCCAGCAGGCCGAGGCCCGTCCCCGGGACCCGCGACCGGCCCCGCGCCGCCGCGCCGACGCCGTCGTCCGTCACCTCGAGCTCGACGGCGTCGTCGAGGTAGCGGAGCCGCACGTCCGCGTGCGCGTGCGGGCCCGCGTGCTTGCGGGCGTTCGTCAGGGCCTCCTGCGCGATCCGGTACAGGTTCAGGGACACCACCGGCGACAGGCGGGCCGGCTCGCCGACCACCTGGAACGTCGTCGGCAGGCCGGCCTCGCACGCGCCCTCGACCAGCTCAGGGATCCGGCTCACGTCCAGGGAGGCGACGGCCTCGGCGGTGCCCTCGGCGTCGGGCGCCGCGGCGTCGTCCGGCTCGTCGCGGAGCGTGCCGAGGATGCCCTGCAGCTCGGTGATCGCGTCGCGCGCCGACTGCTCCACCTGCTCGAGCGTCGCCCGCGCCTGGGTCGGGTCGGCGTCCAGCAGCGTCCGGGCGACCGCCGCCTGCACCCCCATCATCGACACGTGGTGCGCGACGGCGTCGTGCAGCTCGCGGGCGAGGCGCAGGCGCTCGATGGCGACGGCCTGCGCGGCCACCCGGCGGCGCTCCGACTCGAGCTGCCGCGTCCGCAGCTGCGTGCGGGCGCGCTCGCGGGCCGACGCCCACTGGCGCTCGCCGAACCAGTACGCCCCCGCGAAGTACAGGACGTTCGTGAGCAGCTGGATGACCAGGTACGCCACGAGCGGCGAGAAGGCGCCGGCCCGGGAGAGGTCGGGCAGCGAGTCGGGGTCGTTCGTCGTCATGAGGATCGCCACGATGAGCCACACGAACATGCCCGCGATGACGATGCCGCGCACCCAGGTGGCACGACGCCGGTCCGGCGCCCACGCGCCGACCGTGTACAGGGCGCAGAAGAGCGAGATGTTCGCGACGAGCGTCTCGGGCACCTCGAAGCCGACCAGGGCGACGAACGACGCCGCGACCACGACGAGGACCACGTTCGGCCACCGGCGCCGCACGGCCAACGGCCCGGTCACCATGGCGAGCAGGAGGACGCACGCCCACGCGGGCGCCGGGTCCTCGTACATGCCGGCCACGCGCCACAGCACCATGCTCAGCAGCGAGCCGAGGAAGAGCGCGCCCGCGGCCGCGGCGTCCTTGCGGACGTCCTCCGGCCGGACCGGGCTGCGCCGCCAGCCGGGGCGGTCCGGGTCGTCCTCGGCCGCGACCGGGGGCAGCGGCGGCGTCGTGGGCACGAGGACACGGTAGCGGCGCGGGCGGGCGGCGGAGCCAAGACCGCGGGGACCGGTCACGCTCCCAGGGAGGACGCTGTGATCATGGCCACCACACCTGAGTTCGACGCCTTCGGGCCGTGGATCGACGAGGTGCGGACCGCCGACCAGGTCCCGCCCCTCTACCGCGCGCACCCGATCGACCTCGAGGCCGCCCGGGTCGTGCTCAAGGTGCCCCGCCCCATCGAGCGCCGCAACGCGACGCCGGCCATGCACCTCTACGACCACCTGCTCGTCGCCGGCCCGGACGTGCTCACCGTGCTCAGCCGCGAGGGCGACACCTACCGGGAGCGCACCGTCCCCTACGACCGCGTGGGGGCGTCGCAGCTGAGCGTGTCCCTGCTCGACGGGCGTCTGCGGCTCCTCGACGCCACCCCGGGCACCGGTGGCGAGCTCCTCTCGCTCGGCTTCAACGGCGTCTCGCTGGGCACCGTGGAGCAGCTCGTCGACCTGATCGTCGCGCAGGCGCTCGCCCGCGGGCGGACGACGCCGGACGCCCCCGCGCCGCCGGGCGCCCCGGTGGGCGCCTGGAGCGTCGCAGGTCCCGACGTCGCACTGGTCGTCGCCTACCGCGAGCTGGTCGAGCGGAACCCGGGGCTCGTACGCCTGGCGGACCATGCACGCGTCCCCGTCGGTCGCCTGTCGACGTCGTGGACCGCGCGCCTGCTCGACCGCTGGTGGCCGGCGACCGTGCACGCAGCCGTGGTCGCCTACGCGCCGGGTCGCGTCGAGGTGCTGCACCGCCGTGAGCTGGTCTCCCAAGGGTCCAAGCCGACGCACTCGATCGCCCGGACGACGCTGCTCACCTCGGCGGTCACCGCGGTCACGCTCACCGCGCACCCGACGTTCGCCGGGGCCCTGAACTGCCGGGTCTCGGTGGGCGACGCCGTCGTGCCGCTGGTGCTGCCGGAGGGCGCGCCGACGGTGCGGGCCCTGCGGGAGGCGCTCGCGCTCGGGTGAACCGTCACCGAGTCGGTATCCGGGGACGGTTCCGGACGGGCCCGGGAGTTGCCATCATCGGATCGTGCAGCGTACGCCGGAGTACGACGCCTTCGGGCCGTGGACCTATCGCGTCCGCACCCCGGAGGAGGTTCCGCGTCTCTACCGCGAGCACGGGGTGGAGCTCGAGACGGCGCACCTCGTGCTCAAGGTGCCGCGCGCCATCGACCGGCGCGAGGCCAACCCCGAGATGCACCTGTACGACCACCTGGTGGTGGCCGGCAAGGAGACGCTGACCGTCCTCTCCCGCAAGGGGGACACGTACCAGACCGTCCAGCTGCCCTACCGGCAGATCGCCGCCATCGAGCACAGCGTCTCGATGCTCGACGGTCGCCTGGTGATCCACGACGTCGACGGCCTCCAGCGCGGGGGCGTCGCGGTCGCGCTGCGCTACAGCGCGGTGTCCCGCGGCGCGATGGCGGAGCTGCTGGACGTCGTGCGCACCGAGGCGCTCGCCGCGCGCGACCCCGCGGAGCGTCCCGGCCGCACGCCGCTGCCGACCTCCCGGCTCGCGGACCTCGACGACATCGACGCCGGGCTCGTCACCACCCAGCTGGAGCTCGCCGACCAGCGGCCCGGGCTGGTGCTGCTCGGCGCGCACCCGCGGGCCATCGTGCCCCGGCGCGGCGGGGCGCTGCGGCACTGGCTGGACCGGCACCGTCCGGTGACGCTGCACGCGGCGCTGGTCTGCGCCGACGCCGGGACGCTCGAGTTCGTGCACCGCCGCGAGTGGTTCACGAGCCACCCGCGCCCCGCGTGGTCGATCGCGCACACCGTGCTGCTCACGGCGGGGGTGACGGCCGTCGGCTCGCACGAGCACCCGAAGTACGTCGGCGCGTACCGCGTGCAGATCGCGTCGGGCCGCTCGCGCGTCGAGCTCGCCTGCCCCGACGGCGCGGAGAGCCTGGCCGCCATCGCCGGCGCCCTGGCCGGCGTCCGCGCCATCTGACCCGGGCCCGTCGCGCGTCCCCCGCCAGCGTCACCTGCCCTTTCCCCACGCGACGAAGGGTTCCTACCGCATATCGGTAGGAAGCCTTCGTCGGAGATCAGATCGGCCGTCAGAGGGCGAGCGAGCGGGTTGCGCACGTGGGTGAGCACGGGCGAGGGGTTCCCGGCCAGCCGCCGCGCCGCAGGGCGGCCGCCACCTGGGCTGCCGTCTCGCACGGGGTGACCGCGACGTGCCGCCAGCGGTAGCGCAGCGTGCGGTCGCCCGTCGCGAGCATGACCGCGTTGTCGCGCCAGGTGTCGTCATCCGTCCGACCGCCAGGATGGCCGACGTTCCCGTCGAGCTCTGCGCGCAGGCCGTACTCGTCGTACACCGCGTCCGCGCGGATCCACAGGCCGCGTACCACCTCGCGGACCTGGAGCCGGGCTGGCGGGAGCCGGTGCCGTCGTTCGACGTCGCGGTGATACCGACGCTCGAGCGGCGACTCGATGCCGACCGTCACCTCCGCGACGATCTCGCGGAGCAAACCGGAGTTCCGGAAGCGGCCGCGCACGTCAGCGGCGTCGAGGATCTCGGCCCGGCTGACGCCCGCCCGGCTGGCGGCGCACACCCAGCCGACGGCGTCGTCGGCGCACGCCGCCGAGGCGACGAGGTCGACGACCGTGTCCCCGCGCACCGTGGTCAGCGGGCGACCGGCCGCCCGTGGTCCTGGTGCTCGGAGATGGATCGTCAGCCCCGGCGACGGCATCACGCGCCGGCGGGCCGGGATCGTCAGGTCCACCTGCCGCGGGGGCGATGCGATGAACTCGTGCCGCATCGCGGCCGCCTCGTGGCTGAGCGCCGCTCCGGGCCCGGCGTACAAGACGCCCGCCCAGGCTCGTGAGCGCCAGGTGATCGGACCCGAGTACGTCAGCAGCACGCCGCGGTGCAGTCGACGCCAACGACCGGATGCCACCTGCCGGCCGATCCACACGTCGTCTGCGCCGGCGGTCCGGAGCTGCGCCGTCGTGACGACGCCCGCCTGCCTTGAGGCGAGCGCTGCCACGACGTCCGAGGTCAGCCGCACGGTGCGAGTGTCCGGGCGGCGGAGCGCGTGACCCGACCGTGCACGCCGCCCCTGTGTACGGCTGACCGTCCACAGGCGCAGGCGTGCCGGCGCGGTCGACTCCAGCCGGGGTCGAGTGCCACGGCGAACCGCGACGAAGGGTTCCTACCGCATATCGGTAGGAACCCTTCGTCCGGACGTCCGGACGGGTGGGCCGGTGGTGGGTGCGCGTCGGGGCCGGCAGCGCGCGGCGCCATGTGGGTCAGCGGGGGCGGAGCGACTCCAGGAGGAGGAGCGACACGTCCACGACCTCCGGGGCGGGGGTCGTCGTCGCGGTGGCCTCGACGCCCTGGGTGAGCATCGTCACGCAGAACGGGCAGCCGGTGGCCACGCGGGCGGCGCCCGTCGCGACCGCCTCCGCGCCGCGGTTCGTGGACATGCGCGTGCCCGGCGCCTCCTCCATGAACGCCCGCGCGCCGCCGCCGCCGCAGCAGAACGAGCGCTCCCCCGACCGCGGCATCTCCGTGAGGCTCAGCCCCGTCGCGGCGAGCAGCTCGCGCGGCGGCGTGTAGACCCCGTTGTGCCGGCCCAGGTAGCAGGGGTCGTGCCAGGTCACGGTGCCCGACGCCGCACCCTCGCCCGACGTCGCACCCTCGCCCGACGCCGGACCCTCGCCCGACGTCGCCCCCTCGCCCGACGTCGGACCCTCGCCCCGCGGCTGCGGCACGAGCCGGCCGTCGCGCACGAGCTGGTCGAGCAGCTCGGTGTGGTGCACCACCTCGAACTCCCCGCCGAGCTGCGGGTACTCGTTCCCGAGCGCGTTGAGGCAGTGCGGGCACGTCGCGACGATCCGCGTCGCCCTGGCCTCGGTCAGCGTCGCGATGGTCGCGCCCGCCTGCTGCTGGAACAGCAGCTCGTTCCCGGCCCGACGCGCGGGGTCCCCGCTGCACCCCTCGGCCTCCCCGAGCACGGCGAACCGCACCCCGGCCGTGTGCAGCAGCTCGGCGACGGCCCGCGAGGTGCGCCGTCCGCGCTCGTCGTACGCGCCCGCGCAGCCGACCCAGAAGAGGTAGTCGAGGTCCGCCGCGTCGGCCACGTCCCGCCCGATTACCGGCACCGGGAAGTCCAGCCCCTTGGTCCACGCGAGCCGGTCGCGCGGCGCCGCGCCCCAGGGGTTCCCGCGCCGCTCGATGCCCGCGAAGGCCTTGCCGAGCTCGGCCGGGAACGCCGACTCCATCAGCACCTCGTGCCGGCGCAGGTCCACGAACAGGTCGACGTGCTCGATGTCGACGGGGCACGCCTGCACGCACGCGCCGCACATCGTGCAGTCCCACAGCGCCTGCGGGTCGACGACGTCGCCCACCAGCGACAGCGCGTCCACCCCGCCGTGGTCGGCGGCCACGGGGAGCCCGAGCACGCCCGTCGCCGAGGTCCGCCCCGACGGCGCGGTGGAGGCGTTGGCGCCCACCCGCAGCCCGGGCGTCGTCGCGAAGGCGTGGTCGCGCAGCGCGAGCACCATGAGCTTGGGCGAGAGCACCTTGCCCGACGCCCACGCCGGGCACTGCTCCTGGCAGCGCCCGCACTCGGTGCAGGTCGCCAGGTCGAGCAGCCCCTTCCAGCTGAGGTCCTCCACGCGCCCGACGCCGAGCCGCGCGTCGTCGGCCAGGTCCTCCAGGTGGTCGAAGTCCACAGGCTCGCCCGACGCACGGACCGGCGGCACCGCGCGCAGCGCCGGACGCCCGTCGAGCTCGCGCCGCGCCCACACGTTCACGATGGCGGTGAACCGGTGCCACGCGACGCCCATCGCGGGGCGCAGCCCGACGACGGCGAGCCACGTCGACGACACCAGGATCTTCACCGTCGCGAGCACGACGACGGCGGTCTCGAGCGTCGCCGTCCCGACCCCCACCCACGACGCGCCGAACCACGCGGTGAGCGGGAAGTCCCACAGGTAGCCGATGTCGACGGAGCTGACGGGCTCGGTCGAGGTCATGACCAACGCGGTGGGCCCGGACCACGGCGGGACGCCGCCCGCGAGGTCGGTGATCCCCTGCGCGCGCAGGGCGAGCGCGACCTCGAGCCCGCGCAGCAGCAGCACGCACGCGACGACGACGGCGATGACCACCTCGACGAAGTACGCCTGCCCGGCGTTCGACCCGAAGAACCGCGACGCGCGCGACCCCCCGGCCGCGCCGTCCGCCGCCAGGGCCCCGACGGCCGTCGGCCCGCTGCCGGCCGCGGAGGGGCCGCCCGCGGCCCAACGCCCGCGCCGCTGGTGCTCGCGCTGGCGCACGAGCACCAGCCACCCGATCCCGACCAGCGCCGCCCACGCGATGGCCTCGGTCAGCCACCCGAGCCACCGCCAGCCGCCGACGACGGGCAGCACC
>AXCX01000199.1 GCA_000767215.1 Actinotalea fermentans ATCC 43279 = JCM 9966 = DSM 3133 | reverse complement strand
GGAGGGCGAGCGCGCCGACGCCCAGCACACCGACGGCCACGAGTGCGCGGAGCGCGGGCGTCACGTCCAGGCCCGACGCCGCTCGCCAGACCAGCCAGCCGACGACCGCCGCGAGGCACGCGACGACGGCCACCGCGGCCCCCGACACGTCCGGCGCCTCGAGCCAACCGCGCACGGCCGCCGGGGTCTGCGCCACCAGGGCCACGACGACCAGCCACGAGAGGGCGGTGCGGACCGGACCGACGTCAGGCATCATCGGACCAGCGCTCGCCCGGCGGTGCGACGAGCCCGTCCTCCACGGCCCTCAGGTACAGCTCGGTGCGGGTGCGCACCGGCCGCCCCGCGTCCAGGTACTTGCGCTTGGCGCGGGCCAGGTACTCCTTGGCGGTCTCCTCGGCGACACCGAGCCGGCGCGCGACCGACTTCAGCGGCAGGCCCGTCGCGTACAGGT
The DNA here is from genome assembly GCA_000767215.1 of Actinotalea fermentans ATCC 43279 = JCM 9966 = DSM 3133. Lineage (GTDB taxonomy): Bacteria > Actinomycetota > Actinomycetes > Actinomycetales > Cellulomonadaceae > Actinotalea > Actinotalea fermentans. Next base: position 5,577 of record AXCX01000199.1, on the reverse strand, counting down.
TCACCACCTGGGCCTCGCGCGGGGCCAGGACCGGCCGCTCGGCCATGACCAGCTGCAGCGCCGCCGCCCAGTCCGCGTTGACGTGGGCGTCGCCGTCGGCCACCGTGCGCACCGCCTCGGCGAGCACCTCCCAGGACTCGTGCTTGCCCACGACGCCGAGCGCGCCCGCGCGCAGGCACTCCGCGACGACCTGCGGCTGGCGCACCTGCGTGTACAGCAGCACCGGCCACCCCGCGGCGACCAGCGCGGCCACGTTCGCCGGCGGCTCGCTGCCGTCCTGCAGGCGCAGGTCGAGCAGGACGACGTCCAGCCCGTCCGCGGCCGCGAGCAGCTCGCCGACGGTGGTCGCGACCACCGGCTCGGCCGCGAACGACACGCGGTCCGCGAGCCCCGCCGGGATCCCCGAGGCGATCGCGGGGTGGTCGTCGACGATGCCGACCCGCAGCGCCCGTCCCACGGGCGTCATGGTGTCAGACCCCGGCGACGCGCAGGGTCCGGACGAGCGCCGTGGCGGACGGGAGGACCGTCAGGAGCGCGTCCGGGGACGGCGCGCTGACGCTCACCGCCACGTCGTGCTCACCGACGCGCCACAGCGCCCGCCACACCCCCACGAGGCGCGGCTGCGGCCCGCGGCCGACCTCGTCGAAGCGCAGCACCGCGGTGCCGACGCCGAGGTGGTCGCTGGTCACCTCGGACACCTGGGCCGCGCCGGCACCGCCGACGTCGGCCCGTCCGAGGTACCGGTGCCGCTCCTCCGCCACACCCTCGGCCGCCAGGATCGCCACGTCCAGGACGACCGGCGGGACGTGCGCCTCCGGGAGGAACACGTAGGACCGGTCGACCGCACCGCCCGCCACCCGGCTCCGCGAGATCGCGGCGAGTGCCGTGACCAGGTGGCGCGCGACGTCGTCGAGCGGGGGCGCGTCCTCGTTACCGAAGGCACCCACGGCCTGGCCCGCCCACTCCTCGGGGCTCGCCCAGGGGGTGCCCCAGGCGTCGGGTACGGGCAGCCACGTCGACGGGTCCGGGTCGCACTCGAGCAGCAGCACCACGGTCAGTCCTCCCAGGCGAAGGTCAGCATGAGCGCGTCCACGAGCTCCTCGAACACGTCCGCGAGCTCCTGCGGCTCCGGTGCGTCGGGCAGGGTGGACACGAGGACGAACGACAGCCAGCGGCGGCTGTCCCCGGGATCGCCGACGAGGTAGCGGAGCTCCCGGCGGACCCAGGGCACGTCCGCGGAGTCGACGCCGTCCGTCGCGTCAGCGTCTGCGTCGACGGGGACGGCGGCGCCCAGGGCGTCGGCCACGGCGTCGTCCAGCTCAGGCCCGGCGTCGGCGTCGTCCGCGACCGGCCCGTCGGCGGGCAGGTTCGCCGGCGCCGTGCGGGTGGTGCGCAGCGCGACGGACCCGGGGAGGTCGACGGCCTGCGCCGTCGGGTCCTGGGACGCGATCGCCAGCAGCGTCGCCATCGGGTCCGACTGGCCCTTGGTGTGCATCGCCGCCACGGCGAGCGACACCGGCGCCGGCGCCCCCGCCGACTCCTCGAAGGGGAAGTACACCGCGAGGACGCCCTGGCCGGCGGCCTCCCGGGCCATCGCGCGCAGCCGGTCGGCCAGCTCGCGCCTCGCCCGGGCCGTCTCGTCGACGCCGCGACCGGCGAAGGCACGCGTGACCAGCGCATCGACCTGCCGGTCGACGTCGGCGCCGGTGTCCAGGCGTGCCCACCCGGGCGGGATCACGATGCTGTACCCGGCCTGCCGCTGCCGCGTGGCGGCCCCGTTGTCGGTCGTCATCACCAACCCCCACTTCCAGAGACGTCGGACGACCTGCGCGGGCCGTCCACGGCGGCGTCGACGAGCGCGTCGACCCCGCCCTGCACGGCGTCGGCCGCCTCGTCCACCACATGGTCGACCACCCAGTTGTCGAACACGGCGTCGGCGATGGCCTGCCGCCCGCGCTCGGTCGAGCGGCCCGCGAGGTCGAGCAGCTCACCGTACGAGTCGTCGGGGAACACCTGGTCGCCCCAGGCGCGTGCCCGGCCTGCGGGGTCGGTGAGCCCGGCGCGCACGAACCGCATCTGCTCGGAGTTCATGAGGACGCCCTGCGCCTGCTTGAGGATGCCGTCCGACGCCGCCTGCCCGATCCGGTCCGCCACACCGCCGATGAGCGCGCCGGCGCCCACCTTGATGGCCTCGCCGAGCAGACCCCGCCAGGTGACCTTCTCCCGGCCCGCGATGACGCGGACCACGCGGAGCACGTTGCGCACGACCGTGACCGCCTTCGCGATCTTGCCGACGACGGTGATGATCTTCAGCACCTTCGTCAGCAGCACGAGCACCCCGACCGCCGGGACGAAGAACGACACGACGATCAGGACGACCTGCAGGACGGCGAGGACCGCGCTGAGCTTGTCCAGGATGTCGGCGATCGCCTCGAACCACTTCCCGAGCACGACCGCGATGTCGCCGACGGTGTCGACGATGCGGTCCCACACCGAGTCGTTGACCGTGCTCGCTGCCTCCGTGTCCTCGATGACGGCGATCGCGACGGCTGCCGCGGCGTCGCGGGAGGCGACGGCGCCGTGGAGCTGGGCGCGGGCGGCCGCCAGGTTCGCCGCGGCGTCCTCCGACGCTCGGCGGGCCAGGACGACCTGCGTGGCCAGCTCCTGCTGCTGTGCGGGGTCGCCCGACGCGCGGAGCTGGTCGTCCGCGTTGCGCTCGGCGTTCTCGGCCGCCCACGCACGGTGCTGGGCCTCGCGCGCCGCGGCGAGCGCGCTGACCGAGACCTCCTGCGCGGAGGCGAGCCGCGGCGCGTACCCCGCGAGGGCGTCCGCCAGGCCCTGGTAGCGCGACTCGATCTTGCGCAGGTCGCTGTGGACGGTGCCGACCCGCTCCCGGAAGGCGGTCATCGCGTCGCTGGAGTCGTCGCTCGCCGTGGCGACGGCGGCCAGGTTGCGGGCGGCCGACCGGATCCCGTCCACGACCTGGCGGTAGTGGCTGACCGCCACCTGGACCGCCGCGGGGTCACCCGGAACGGGGTCCCGGTCCTCGAGGAGGGGGGACCAGTCCTGGGGGCGCGCGCTCATCGTTCGTCACCCGCTCCCCGGATCGACGCCGCGATCTCGCGGTCGGCCTGCTCGAACGTCTCCGCGGTCTTCAGGGCCACCTGGTCGAGCCCCTCCATCGCGTCGACGAGGCGCTCACGGTGGACCCGCCACGACTCGGTGAACCGCTCGAGGCGGCCCGCGAGCCCCGGGTGGCCGACGTCGTCGGCGATGGCACCCACGTACGCCGTCGCGCCGGTCAGCTCCGCCCGGACCACGGCCAGGTCGCGCGCGGTGCGCCGCAGGGCGTGCGTGTCGACCTCGAGGCGACTGCCCACTGTCCTCTCCTCCCTCACGGAGGGCGCCGCCGGGGGACGGCGGCGCCCTTGCCCGTCACTGGCCGCGGATCGCCTGAGCGAGGCCGGTGTCGGTGTCGCGCATGACGTTGGCGGTCTGCCGCAGGAAGGAGGACAGGCCCTCGAGGGAGCCCACGACCTGCGTCGCGCCGGACGTGAACTCGCCGTACTTCTCCTGGAAGGCGACCGACGCCTGCTCCGTGACGAAGCCGCCCGAGACGAGGGAGTCGATGAAGGCCTTCAGCTCGTCGAGCTTGTTCGTCAGCTCGCTCTGACCGTTCTGGAGCCGACCGGCGGCGTCCTCGAGGTCCTGGTAGGTGACGTTGATGTTCGCCATGACTTCTCCTTGGATGGCACCACCGGCTCCTCCGGTGGTTCGTTGGTCGCGGACTCAGGATCGAGTTCCGCGGTACTGCCGTCGATGGGGACAACTCCCCTGGTGAGAGGCCCGCTCAGCTGTCTCCCCCGGGCCGGGGGACCTGGATCCGGCGGACCTTGCCGGCCTCGACCACGAGACCCCGCCCGGGCGGGAACTCGGTGCGGCTGATCCGCGGGAAGCTGGTGCGGAAGAGCAGGTCGCCCTCCATCTGGTCGGGTTGCAGCGCGATGCCGCGGCGACCGGAGCGCACCTCCATCACCAGAGGCCAGGTCGACCCCCACGAGGACGAGTCGGCCTCGGCGATCACCAGGTGCTCGTTGCGCTTGGCCTGCTTGATCAGCTCGGTGAGCGGCGCCTCCGCCGGTGTCCCCAGGAAGTCCGAGAGCGCCTCGATCACGACCACCACGGGTCCCCCGCCGGCGGACGGCGGCTCCTTCACCAGGGCCGTCGTCTCCGCCGCGAGGGCGGCGACGGCGTCCAGGGCCCGCTCCGACGCGGTCCAGACCGGCATGCTGCTCAGCGGCGACGTCCGGCCGGTCAGGTGGACGATGCGCAGCCCCGGCCGCCAGCGCCGCAGCGCCTGGGCGAGCTGGAGCACCGTCGTCGTCCGGCCGGAGGAGGACGGCCCGGAGACCAGGAAGGTGCCCGACGGTGTGAACCCGACGGGCGCGAGGGTGTCGTCCGCGACGCCGAGCACGGGCAGGCCGCCGACCTCGTCGGGCATCGTGGCGGCCGGCACGACCTCGGGCAGTCGCAGGACCGGCTGGGCCCGGTAGGCGGGCCTGGCCGGCACGACGGCGGCGAGCCGCTCGAAGGCACGCGACTGCTCCGCGAGGCTGGCGCTGCCGCCCAGCACCGCGATCTGCATCTCCAGACCGCCGGGCAGATCGATCGCCCGGCCGGGCGGCGAGGTCGCCGACAGGACGTCGCGGGGCGCGTCGAGCGCGAGGTAGCCGTTCTCGTCCGCCTGGCGCAGGACGACGGTGCGCTGGATACCTGTGGCGATCGACGCCGGGACGGAGCCGGGCCGGTCCGCGGACAGCGCGACGTGCACGCCGACCGCGCGGCCGTCGCCGAGGATCTGCTGGAACACCGCGTACGCCGACGTACGCCCCGCGACGCTCTCGTACTCCTGCCGGAACGCGGGGAAGCCGTCGACGAGGAGGAGGATGCGCGGCTCCTCCGTGGCGCCCGCCGCCTCCCGGTACTCCTCGATGGTCGACGCGCGACGTTGCGCGTAGCGGACCGCACGCTCGTCGACCACGCGGCGCAGCCAGGTGAGCAGGCGGTCGACGCGCTCGGTGTCGCCGCCCGAGACGACGGCGCCGACGTTGGGCAGGACCTCCAGCGGGCCGAGGGCGCCGCCGCCGAAGTCCAGCGCGTAGACGTGCACGGGCCCACCGCGGGGGGTGATCGACGCCGAGGCGGCCAGCGTGCGCAGGACGACGGACTTGCCTGAGCCGCCGGCACCGAACACCGCGAGGTTGCCCTCGGCGTCGGGTCGGAAGTAAGCGGTGCGCTGGGCCTGGTGCTCGGGGTCGTCCTGGACGCCGAGCGCCAGCCTCGTGTCGGTGCGCTGCGGGAGCTTCGCCAGGTCGTAGACCGTCGCGAGGACGGGCAGCCACGGCTTGCGCGGAGCCGGGACTCCGGCCTGGTCCGCCGCGGAGCGCATGACCTCGACGACGCGCGAGATGTCCGTCGGCGTGGTCTCGCCCGCCGCCGGGACCGCACTCGGCGGCCGCTCCCAGACGCGACCCCGGCCGAAGCCCAGCTCGGTGACGAGCACGCGGGTGCGCTCGG
>AXCX01000198.1 GCA_000767215.1 Actinotalea fermentans ATCC 43279 = JCM 9966 = DSM 3133 | reverse complement strand
GGCGGGCGTCCGCCCGCCGGCGTACGCCGACTGGAAGGTCACGATCCGGCCGGGCCCGGTGCGGACCGCGCCGCGCCCCGGCAGCCCGGGGTCGACATGCGCGGCCAGCGGGCTGCCGAGGACGTCGTTCGAGTCGTCCTCGTCCGCCATCCGCAGCGCGACGCGCAGGTTCGTGTTCGCGCGCAGGTTGTCCCGGATGACACCCGCGGGGCGCTGCGTCGCGAGGATCAGGTGCAGGCCGAGGGACCGGCCGCGCTGGGCGACGTCGACGACGCCGTCGACGAACTCCGGCACCTCCGTCGCCAGGGCGGCGAACTCGTCGACGACGATCACCAGGCTCGGCGGCGTGTCGGGGTCGCCGCGCTTCTCGAGCGCGAGGAGGTCCTTGGCCTCCTTGGCGTTGAGCAGACCCTCGCGGAAGCGCAGCTCGGCGCGCAGCGACGTGAGCGCCCGGCGCACGAGGTGGGGCGACAGGTCGGTGACGAGGCCGACCGTGTGCGGCAGCCGCACGCAGTCGGCGAACGCCGCCCCGCCCTTGTAGTCCACGAGCAGGAACGTGACGCGGGAAGGGCTGTGCGCCGACGCCATCCCGAGCACCCACGACTGGAGGAACTCGCTCTTGCCGGCGCCGGTGGTGCCGCCGACGAGGGCGTGCGGACCCTGCTCGCGCAGGTCGAGCACCATGGGCCCGGCCACCCCCTGGCCCACGATCGCGCGCAAGGACCCCGCCCGCGCCACGCCGCCGGGGGCGCGGCCGAGCGAGCCGCTCTCGCGCCAGCGCTCGAGCTGCACGCCGGGGTCGGCGCCCAGCTCCGGCCCGAC
>AXCX01000197.1 GCA_000767215.1 Actinotalea fermentans ATCC 43279 = JCM 9966 = DSM 3133 | reverse complement strand
GCGGAGGTGCGCCGCGCCGTCGTCGTGCCGCCGATCCGCTACCCGGAGGAGCTGCCGGTCTCCGCGCGTCGGGAGGAGATCGCCGCGGCCATCCGGGACCACCAGGTGGTGATCGTCTCGGGCGAGACCGGATCCGGGAAGACGACGCAGCTGCCGAAGATCCTGCTGGACCTCGGGCGCGGACGGGACGGCCAGATCGGGCACACGCAGCCGCGGCGGATCGCGGCGCGGACCGTCGCGGAGCGGATCAGCGAGGAGATCACGGGCGGCGCGGGCGCGCTGGGGACCGTGGTCGGCTACCAGGTGCGGTTCACGGACCAGTCGTCGGAGGGGACGCTGGTCAAGGTCATGACCGACGGCATCCTGCTCGCGCAGATCCAGCGCGACCCGAAGCTGCTGGCCTACGACACGCTCATCATCGACGAGGCCCACGAGCGGTCCCTGAACATCGACTTCATCCTCGGCTACCTCACGCGCCTGCTGCCGCAGCGGCCGGACCTGAAGGTGGTCATCACCTCGGCGACCATCGACTCCGAGCGGTTCGCGCGGCACTTCGGCGCCCCGCCCAGCGCGGCGGCGCCCGACGGCGTCCCCGCCCCGGTCGTCGAGGTCACCGGCCGCACGTACCCGGTCGAGATCCGCTACCGCCCGCTCGGCCCGGACGACGAGCCCGACGACGACGCGGACGACGAGTCCCTCGACACCGCGGACCCCACCCCCACCCGCCCCCCCACGCGAGAGTGGAGCGTTCCCGACGGACACGCCGGGCGTGTCGGTCGGAAGCGCTCCACTCGGGGCACGAAGGCTCCACACGACGGATCGGGGACGGGTCGCGGCGAGACGCGGGACGTCATGACCGCGATCTGCGAGGCCGTCGACGAGCTGACCCGCGAGGGGCCGGGCGACATCCTCGTGTTCCTGTCCGGCGAGCGGGAGATCCGCGACGCCGAGGACGCCCTGCGCGCGCACCTCGGCCCCCGCGCGTCGGACCCGCGGACGCCGGGCGCGATCGAGATCCTGCCGCTCTACGCGCGGCTGTCGTCGGCCGAGCAGCACCGGGTGTTCGAGCCCCACGCGCTGCGCCGGGTGGTGCTCGCGACGAACGTCGCCGAGACCTCGCTGACCGTGCCGGGCGTGCGGTACGTCGTCGACCCGGGGACCGCGCGCATCTCGCGGTGGTCCAAGGCGACCAAGGTGCAGCGGCTGCCGATCGAGCGGGTCAGCCAGGCGTCGGCGAACCAGCGCTCGGGTCGGTGCGGCCGCGTGGCCGACGGCATCGCGATCCGCCTCTACTCGCGCACGGACTTCGAGTCGCGGCCCGAGTTCACCGAGCCCGAGATCCTCCGGACGTCGCTCGCGTCGGTGATCCTGCAGATGGTCGCGGTGGGCGTCGCCGCCACGCCCGACGACGTCGCGCGCTTCCCCTTCGTCGACCCGCCCGACGTGCGCGCGGTCCGCGACGGCGTCCAGCTCCTCACCGAGCTGCACGCGCTCGAGCCGACGGCCGGGGGGAAGAGCCGGCTGACCGACGTCGGACGCGCGCTCGCGCAGCTGCCGATCGACCCGCGGCTGGCGCGGATGATCGTCGAGGCCGGACGCCGCGACTGCGCGCGCGAGGTGATGATCGTCGCCGCCGCACTCTCGATCCAGGACCCGCGCGAGCGCCCCGCCGAGCAGCGCGAGGTCGCCGACGCCGCGCACGCCCGCTTCGCCGACCCGACGTCGGACTTCCTCACCTACCTGAACCTGTGGACGTACCTGCGCACGCAGCAGCGCGAGCTGTCCGGCTCGGCGTTCCGGCGCCTGTGCCGCGCGGAGTTCATCAACTACCTGCGCGTGCGCGAGTGGCAGGACGTCGTCGCGCAGCTCCGCGAGCTGGCCAAGCCGCTGGGCATCACGGTCCGCCCGCCGGCCAAGGTCTCCACTCCCGACGCGAACGCTCCACACGAGGTGGTCGACGGCGAGGGCGGCGACACCGAGCCGTTGCGGCACGCGTGGGACGCGGACCGGATCCACCAGTCGATCCTCGCCGGGCTGCTCTCGCACCTGGGCATGCAGGAGGCCACCGAGGTCCGCGTCGGCGCGCGGGGCGGCGCCACGGGCGGCCGCGACGGCACCGGCGGCCGTCGCCAGCAGGCACGCAACGAGTTCCTCGGCGCGCGCGGGGCGCGGTTCGCGATCTTCCCCGGGTCCGGGCTGGCCAAGCGGCCGCCGTCGTGGGTGATGGCCGGCGAGCTCGTCGAGACCTCGCGCCTGTGGGCGCGCGACGTCGCCCGCGTGGAGCCCGAGTGGGCCGAGGAGCTCGCGGAGCACCTGGTCAAGCGCACGTACTCCGAGCCGACGTGGTCCGCCAAGCAGGGCGCCGCCGTCGCGACCGAGCGCGTGCTGCTCTACGGCCTGCCGATCGTCGCCGGGCGCCGCGTGCTCTACAGCCGGGTCGACCCCGAGCACGCGCGCGAGCTGTTCATCCGGCACGCGCTCGTGCAGGGCGAGTGGACCACCCACCACGGCTTCTTCGCGCACAACCGCTCACTGCTGGCCGAGGCCGAGCAGCTCGAGAACCGCGCCCGACGCCGCGGCCTGGTCGCCGACGAGGACGCCCTCTTCGACTTCTACGACGACCGCCTGCCCGCCGACGTCGTCTCCGCCCGCCACTTCGACACCTGGTGGAAGAAGGCGCAGCGCGAGGACCCCGGGCTCCTCGACTTCTCCCTCGAGATGCTCGTGGGCGACGTCGCCGTCGACGAGCACGCGTTTCCGTCGATCTGGCCGCAGGGCGACCTCGAGCTGCCGCTGGCCTACCAGTACGACCCGGGCGCGGACCACGACGGCGTCATGGTCGACATCCCGCTCTCGGTCCTCCCGCGCGTCCGGCCCGAGGGGTTCGACCGGCTCGTGCCCGGGCTCCAGGAGGAGCTCGTGGTGGCGCTCATCCGGTCGCTGCCCAAGGCGCTGCGCGTGCCGCTCGTCCCCGCACCCGACGCCGCACGCGAGCTCGTCGCCTGGATCGCCGCGAACGAGCCCGCCTGGGAGGACGCCGTCCGCGCGGGCGACATGGCGCCGTCGTTCCAGGCGGTGCTCTCGCGCGCGGCGCGGGCGGTCCGCGACGTCGAGGTGCCCGACGACGCCTGGGACGCCTCTCGTCTTCCGCCACACCTGAGGATGCGGTTCCGCGCCGTCGAGCAGCGCGGGAGGGCCGTGCAGGTTGTGGACGAGGCGGACGACCTGGTCGTTCTGCAAAGACGGCTCGCGACACGGGCCGAGGACGCGGTGCGGTCGGCCGTGCGGTCGGCGGTTCGGTCGGCGTTGCGTGAGGCGGCGGGCGAGGGAGTGTCTCCCTCGGCTGGGTCCGGCGACGGCTCGGGGGCGCCCGCCCCGCCCGGGCCTCCTTCGTCGGCCATGCCCGAGCCGAACCCCGGCGGGCGCCCCCGCGCCGTCGCCTCTGCTGGTGAGGTCGCCGCGCGCTCGGGTCGGGTTGGGGGGGCTGCAAGGCTGCCGAGCCTCGAGCGCGCGGAGCTCACTACCTGGCCCGCGGACCTGCCGCAGGGGCGGATCCCCGACGTCATCGAGACGACCGCCGCGGGGATGGCCGTGCGGGCGTGGCCGGCGTACGTCGTCGGGAAGCCGCTCGGGAAGGACGCCGGGAAGGCGGGCGTGCGCGCCGTCGGGCTGCGGGTCCTCGCGACGCAGGCGGAGCAGGTGACCGCGCACGGCGTCGGGGTGCGGGAGCTGCTGCTGCGGGAGGTGGGGCTCGCGACGGGGCGGATCACCACGCGGTGGACCAGTGCCGAGTCGCTCACGCTCGCCACGAGCCCCTACCCCACGACGGACGCCCTGGTCGCCGACCTGCAGCGGGCGGCGATCGACGCCGTCGCGGCCGAGCGCGGCACCGACCTGGCCGCCCTGCGCGACGCCGACGCCTACGCGGCGCTGCGCACCGTCCTGCGCGACGCCCTCGAGGACCGGACGTACGCGGTGGCGCGCGACGTCGTCGGCGTCCTCACCGCGGCCCGCGAGCTCGACGCGGCCCTGCGCGCGACCACGAGCCTCGCGCTCC
>AXCX01000196.1 GCA_000767215.1 Actinotalea fermentans ATCC 43279 = JCM 9966 = DSM 3133 | reverse complement strand
CGCGGCCAGGCGGCCGGCCTGGTCCACGACGGCTTCGTGGCCGACGCCGGTGCCGCCCGCCTCCCGCAGCTGGTCCGGTACCTGCGCGCGGCCCGCCACCGGCTCGCCAAGGCCGCCGAGAACCTCGCCCGCGACGAGTCGCTGGCCTGGCAGGTCGCCGACGTGCTCGCCGACTACGACGACGCCGTCGCCGCCGCCCGCACCGCCGCGCCCGACGCCGCCCGCGACGCCCGCCTGAGCCAGGCCCGCTGGCTCCTCGAGGAGCTGCGCGTCTCGCTGTTCGCCCAGCAGCTCGGCACCCCGGTCCCGGTCAGCGCCAAACGCATCCGCGCCCTCCTCGCGCCCTGACGCCCGCGCCCGCCGCCGGCAGAGTCGAGGTCGAGGTCGAGGTCGAGCCTTGCGCTCGAGGTCGAGCGTCCGAACGCTCGACCTCGAGCGGAGAGCTCGACCTCGGCAATGGGGGCGGGGTTCGGCACGCGCCACCGACGAGCCCGCGCAGTCGACCCGCCCGCGCCACGCCGAGTGGTGGACGCTCCCACAGCTATCACCGGGGTTTCCGTACATTTGCGGCGTGACGGACACGTCGGAGGCTGCCGCGCTCCGCGCGCTCATGGGCGGCAAGGCCACGCCGCCGGACATGCGCACCCTCAAGGCCGTCCACCGCGGGCTCGTGCTGCTCTCCGACGAGGCGCCCGTCGTGTGGGAGGGCCCCGCCGACGACGCCGCCCCCCGCCGCGCCGGCTGAGCCGACCGCACCGAACGTCAGCCCGCGCGTCGGCGGAACAGCACCACCGCGCCCACGCGCGCGACCAGGAACACGCCCGCGCACCACGCGAGCGCGACCCACGGCTGGGCCTCGCCGGCGCCGGTCAGCCAGGCCCGCACGGTGTCCGTCACCGGCGTCACCGGCTGGTAGCGGGCGACGAGCTCGAGCACCCGCGGCATCGTCTCCGGCTGCACGAACGCGCTCGACACGTACGGCACGAACATGATGACGAAGGAGAACCCGCTCGCGGCCTCCGGCGTCGACGCCACCACGCCGATGCACACGGCCACCCAGGTCAGGGCCAGCACGTAGAGCGCGACGACGCCCGCCACGGCCAGCCAGCCGCCGAGCCCCGCCGTCGGCCGGAAGCCCGCCGCGAGCGCCACGCCCACCACGAGCACCGTCGACACGACGTTGCGGACCATCGACTCCACCACATGCCCGGTGAGCACGGCCGCGGGCCGCATCGGCAGCGACCGGAATCGGTTCATCAGCCCGCCGGTCATGTCGGTCGCGACGCCGACGGCCGTCGTCGACGCCCCGTAGCCCGCGCACAGGAGCACGATGCCGGGCACGACGTAGTCGACGTACTGCATGCCCGTGTCGATCGCCCCGCCGAAGACGTAGACGAACATCGCCATGATCATCACCGGCAGGGCGATGCCCATGATGAGCGTGTCGGGGGTCCGCAGCGACCGGCGCAGCGTCCGCCCGATGAGCGCCCAGGTGTCACGCGCGGCGGTCGCGGCGCCGGCCACGGCGCCACTCACAGCGGGCCGGTCGATCGTCGTCGCGGTCATCGGGCCACCTCCTGCAGCGGGGCCGACGCGCGCCGGCCGGGGTCGTCGGACGCGCGGGCCGCGCCCGGCTCCGCACCGGGCACGTGTGCGCCGGTGAGGGTGAGGAAGACGTCGTCGAGCGTGGGGGTGGCCAGGCGCCAGTGCGCGACCGGCCGGTCCTCCGCCTCGACGAGCGCGAGGAGGCGCCGCGCGTCCCCGACGGAGCCGTCCGTCGCGAGGCGCTCCACCCGCCCGTCGACCAGCTCGAGCTCCAGGTGCGCACTGCCCACGCGCCGCTTCAGCTCGGCGGCGGTCCCCTCGGCGACCACGCTGCCGCGGTCGAGCACGGCGATCCGGTCCGCGAGCGCGTCCGCCTCCTCCAGGTACTGCGTGGTCAGCAGGACGGTCGTCCCCTCGCGCACGACGCCGCGGATCACCTCCCACAGGTCGGCGCGGCTGCGCGGGTCCAGGCCGGTGGTGGGCTCGTCGAGGAAGATGACGCGCGGCCGGGTGAGCAGCGAGACGGCCAGGTCGAGCCGCCGGCGCATGCCGCCGGAGTAGGTCCGCACCAGGCGGTCCGCGGCGTCGGTCAGGTCGAACGCGTCGAGCAGCTCGGCGGCCCGCGGCCCGACGGCGGCCCGCGGCAGGTGCGCGAGGCGCGCCATGAGCACGAGGTTCTCGCGCCCCGTGAGGAGCTCGTCGAGCGCCGCGTACTGCCCGGTGAGGCTGAACAGGGTCCGGGCGCGCTCGGGCTGGCGGACGACGTCGACCCCGCCCACGAGCGCCTGGCCGCCGTCGGGCCGCAGGAGCGTGGCGAGGACGTTGACCATCGTCGTCTTGCCGGCCCCGTTGGGGCCGAGGAGCGCCAGGACGGAGCCCTCGGGGACGGCGAGGTCGACGCCGTCCAGCACGCGGGTGGGGCCGACGCTCTTGCGGAGACCTCGCGTCTCGATCATCGCGGCCATGGCCACCCTCCCTTCTGTGTATGCCGTACACGAATATTGCTGTGTAGCATGTACACAGTTACGGCGGCTGTCAAGGGACGGGCGTCGGCCGGCGTCGAGGAGGACCGTGAACGAGCGCGACCGCCAGCGCGCGGAGCAGGCCGCCGAGAAGGAGCGCCAGCGGGCCGAACGCGACCGGCAGCGCGCCGCCGAGATCGCCGAGAAGGAGCGCGTCGCGGCGGAGCGCCAGGCCGCGCGCCTGGAGCGGGACCGGCGCCGGCTCGAGGAGGCCGCCGAGAAGGAGGCCGCGGCCCGGCGTCGGGAGCACGAGCGGGCGGTCGAAGGGGCG
>AXCX01000021.1 GCA_000767215.1 Actinotalea fermentans ATCC 43279 = JCM 9966 = DSM 3133 | reverse complement strand
GGCCGACGCGCGTCGTTCCCGGCCGCCGGAGGCCCGGACCACGACCCGACCGGCCTCCGCGCGCTCGCCACGCGCGTCCTCGCCCTGGCCCACGACGGCGTCGCCCGGCACGCGGCGGACGTGGCGGCGCTGCTCGACTCCCTCTGCAAGGACCTGCCCGACGGCGAGTTCCGGCTGTCGTCCCTCGTGGGTGGGATCGGGCACTGGGTCAAGACGAACACCCTGATGTGGGCGACGACGCACCCGCTGCGATGGGTCGTCGACTTCGAGGGGACGCTGGCCGACGCCAACGCGATGGTCGACGGCGTCGAGGAGACCGTCCGCACGCTCGCCGCCGACCCGCACGAGGCGAACCGCCTGCTCCTCGATTCCCAGCTCTGGCACGACGACCCGGGCCGCTGGATCGGCCAGGCGCTCCCGGACGCGGCCCTGACGGTCGCCGGCCTTGGCCCGACGACGCGCGCGATGCGCCGCCTGGAGGCCCTCACCGTGGCGGCGGAGCGGCGCCTCCCGTGGCCGAGGCCCCGGCCGGAACCTCGCACCTTCACGTCAACCGACCCGCTGGTCGGCGAGACCGCGACCATGCTCGATCACGTGCTCCCCGGCGTAGTCAAGGGCGTCAACCAGGGGGTGCCGACGCTGTACGGTCGCTCGCAGGAGATCGACATCCTCCTGGAGCGCATCGCCATCGAGGTGAAGAGCGGACGCGCCCAGAAGGTCGCCGCGCAACTGGACGCGATCGCAAGCAAGACGGGGTTGACCCCGCTCCTGTACGCGCCCGATCTGCCCAACGTCGCGCGGGCAGGTCTCCTCATGGAAGGTCGCCTCGTGGCACGCAACTTCGACGAGCTACTGCAGATCCTGAGGGAGTTCATGTGAAGAGCGCGTACTTCTTGTCGCACGACCCGCTGCTGTTCGAGAAGGCCCGGCAGGCGGTGCGCGAGACGGGTCGCGACATCTGGCACGGGTGCGAGCTCACGTACGAAGGCGACGACGAACTCCAGGTGCGCGAAGTCGCGACCGATCACCTGTTCACCCTCGAGAACCGCGAGGACCCGAAGTACGGGTACCTCTACAAGTCGCCCCCGCACTACCCCGAGCCTGGCGTCACGATGCCTGACCTCGAGACCGCCATCCCCTACGGCGCGGTCTGCCGCTGGGAGGACCTCTTCGTGCGGCTGGTGCGTGTGATCACCGAGATCTCCGGCGAGCCCGCGTGGATCCTCGACGAGAACGGCGTCATCTGGGACGCGCGCAACGTCGACCCCGATCGCGTGCTCCTCTGACTCCCGGCCCGCGCGGGGCTAGGTGTCTCGCGAACTAGTTGCCGCGGTAAGCATTTCGCGGAAGTGTCCCCCGGCCCGCGCCCCGCCTCGGTCCCTGCTCCGCCGTGAACTCCGCCCGCGCCCGCCTCGATCCCTTCCGCCCCGCGCACTCAGCCCGCCCGCGCCACACCCCCGCCGCGCACCTCACCACCCCGCGTTGCCGGCCAGCTCCAGCGCGATCTCCTGCCACCACTGGCCTGCGGCCGGCCCGCCGTTGCACTGCCCGTCCGACTCGCCCGGCAGCTTGACCCACAGCAGCGCGTCCAGGTGCGTGCCGTCGTCGACCAGGCGAGGCGGCTCACCCAGCGCGCGACCGCGCGGGTTGCACCACTCGCCGTTGGACCCGTTGCCGTTGCGCGACACGTCCACGACGTACCTCGCGCCGCCCGTCAGGGCCGAGACCTGCTCCCCGTACGCGACCGAGTCCGCCGTCGTCTGGTAGTTCGAGGTGTTCAGCGCGAAGCCCGCCGCGTCCGCCAGCCCCACCTCGTTCAGCCGCCGGGCCGCCTCCTCCGCGGACAGCCACCCCGAGTGGCCGACGTCCACGTACACCCGCGCTCCGGCGTCGGACAGCGCCGTCGCCGCGTAGCGCAGGTAGCCCACGCGGTCGCCCTGGCCGTCGCAGTCACCGAGGCCCGCGAGCGCGTCCGGCTCGAGCACCACCCACGGCTGCCCGACGACGGCGCCCGCCACCGCGTCGATCCACGCCGCGTAGTCCGACCCCGCCACCCCGCCCGCGGAGTAGAGCCCGCAGTCGCGGCCCGGGATCGCGTAGACCACGACGACGCCGAGAGCGCCCGCGGCGTCGGCCCGCCCGGTGTAGTCGCGCACGGCGTCGGCGGCCGCGGCGGGGTCGGCGTCGTTGACCCAGAAGGCCTGCGGCGTCGCCGCGATCTTCTCCAGGAGCTCACGCGCGGGGTCGGACGCCGCGGCCGCCGCGATCGCGGCCTGCGTGTCGGGGTTCAGGTAGAGCGCACCGGCCTGGGCGGGCGCGGCGGGTTCGGCGTCGGGCGACGGCGCGGCCGTCTCGGGCGAGGGGGCTGCCTCGGGCGGTGAGGACCGGGTCGCCGTCGGGGTGCTCGCTGCGGTGGGGGCGCCGTCGTCGGCGAGGGCGACCGCGACGACGACCCCGCCCACCGCCAGCACGCCCGCGACCACCACGCCGACGACCCGTCGCCTGCTCACCCGGC
>AXCX01000195.1 GCA_000767215.1 Actinotalea fermentans ATCC 43279 = JCM 9966 = DSM 3133 | reverse complement strand
CCCGCCACGCGTTGAAGCCCTCGGCCCAGCGCCGGTGCGCGCGCGCCTGCGCGTCGTGCAGCCGCTCGGGCACGGCGCGGCGCAGGCCCGGGTGGCGGGCGCAGATCGCGGCCAGGACGTCCAGCGTGGCGACCACGTCGTCGTCGGCGCTGTGCAGGGCGCCCGTCGCGACCCCGTAGTGCGCGCACAGGTCGCCCAGGCGCCGCTTGCCGGGACGGTAGGTGTCCAGCCACCGGTCCAGCACCAGCGGGTCGACGACGACGCGCACGTCCCGCGCGAGGCGTTCGGGGAGCGTGCGCAGGCCGTGCCGGCGCAGCTCGGCGTCCAGGAGCGTGAGGTCGAAGGACGCGTTGTACGCGACCACGGGCTCGCCGCGCAGGAGCGCCCCGCTCAGCGCGTCGGCGATCTCCTCCAGCGCCGCGGCCGGCGGGCGGCCGTGCGCCCGCGCGTGCTCGGTGGTGATGCCGTGGATCGCCGCGGCCCCGTCGGGGATCTCGACGCCGGGGTCGATGAGCCACGTCCGGGCCAGGGTGCGCCCGCCCGCCCGGCGGACGACGGCGGCGGTGACGATGCGGTCGCCGCCGACGTCGACGCCGGTGGTCTCCGTGTCGAAGCCCACCAGCGGTCCGTCGGCCCAGCTCGTCATGATCACCACCTCGCGGCCAGCCTGGCAGGGGCCTCTGACAGTCCGGCCTGCGACGCGCCGCCCGGTGTGCCAGGCGGCGCCGGTAGCCTTGGCGCCGTGAGCAACGAGATCGAGATCGGTCGCGGCAAGCGGGGCCGCCGGGCCTACTCCTTCGACGACGTCGCCGTGGTCCCGTCGCGGCGCACGCGCGACCCGGAGGAGGTGTCGGTGGGCTGGCAGATCGACGCCTACCACTTCGACATCCCGATCGTGGCGGCTCCGATGGACTCCGTGATGAGCCCCGCGACCGCGGTGGCCATCGGCAACCTCGGCGGTCTCGGCGTGCTCGACCTCGAGGGCCTGTGGACGCGCTACGAGGACCCGGAGCCGCACCTCGCGGAGATCGCGGCCCTGGACCCCGAGCGGGCGACGCCGCGCATGCAGGAGCTCTACGCGGCCCCGATCATCCCCGAGCTCATCACGCAGCGGCTGCACGAGATCCGCCGCGCCGGCGTCACGGTCGCCGGCGCCCTCTCGCCGCAGCGCACGCAGCAGTACTGGAAGACCGTCGTGGACGCGGGCGTCGACCTGTTCGTCATCCGCGGCACCACCGTCTCGGCCGAGCACGTCTCCGGCCGGGCCGAGCCCCTCAACCTCAAGCGCTTCATCTACGAGCTCGACGTCCCCGTGATCGTCGGCGGCGCGTCCACCTACACGGCCGCGCTGCACCTCATGCGCACGGGCGCCGCGGGCGTCCTCGTGGGCTTCGGCGGGGGCGCCGCGCACACCACGCGCATCTCGCTGGGCATCCACGCGCCGATGGCGACCGCGGTGGCCGACGTCGCCGCCGCGCGTCGGGACTACCTCGACGAGTCCGGCGGCCGCTACGTGCACGTCATCGTCGACGGCGGCGTGGGCCGCTCGGGCGACCTGGTCAAGGCCGTGGCGTGCGGGGCGGACGCCGCGATGCTGGGTGCCGCGCTGGCCCGCGCGTCGGACGCGCCGGGGCGGGGCTGGCACTGGGGACCCGAGGCGCACCACGCGAACCTGCCGCGCGGCGAGCGCGTGTCCGTGGGCACGTCCGGGACGCTCGAGGAGGTCCTCTTCGGCCCGGGCCGCCAGGCGGACGGGACGCTGAACCTCGTGGGCGCGCTGCGCAAGGCGCTCGCCACCACCGGCTACTCCGACCTCAAGGAGTTCCAGCGGGTCGAGGTCGTCGTCTCGCCGTACCAGCCCTTCTGAGCCGCTCCTGACGGCGGGCGACCCCGCCCGCCCCGGCACGACCCGAACGGGCCGCCGACGCGCGTCGGCGGCCCGTTCCGTCGTCGCGCCCTGGTCGGGTCGCTCATGCCCGCGGGTGCCCGGATCGGCGGACATCTGGACCGATCCGGGCAAAGATCATGGTCGCAAGGGTTGACTTCGGACAGAAACAGAACTAGACAAAGCCAATACAACATCCGATCCAACAGGATCGGGCGTGGAGAACGAGGTGGTCGTGTACGCGACGGAGCGTCAGCAGGAGATCTTGGGTCGGGCCCGCCACGACGGCCGGGTCGACGTCAAGAGGCTCGCCGATGCGCTCGAGGTGACGCCGGAGACGGTTCGCCGTGACCTGACGGCGCTCGAGCGCCTCGGGCTCGTGCGCCGGGTGCACGGCGGGGCGATCCCCGTCGAGCGGCTCGGCATCGAACCGGCGGTCGCCGACCGCGAGGGCCGCATGGCCGGCCAGAAGGAGCGCATCGCCAAGGCGGCCCTCGACGAGCTGCCTGACGGCGGCGCGGTCATCCTCGACGCGGGCACCACCACCATCCGCCTGGCCGAGATGCTGCCGACCGACCGCGAGCTCACCGTCGTCACCCACGGCCTGCCGATCGCGATGCTGCTGGCGAGCCGACCGAACATCACGCTCCACCTGCTCGGGGGGACGGTCCGCGGGCGCACGCTCGCCGCCGTCGGCACCTGGGCCGAGCGCGACCTCGCCGACGTGTACGCCGACGTCGCGTTCCTCGGCACCAACGGCATCACCTCCGAGCGCGGCCTGACGACGCCGGACCTCGCGGAGGCGGGGGTCAAGCGCGCCCTCGTCGCGGCCTCCCGGCGGGTCGTCGTGCTCACCGACCACACCAAGTTCGGCCGGGTCGACTTCGCGCAGGTCGCCCCGCTGTCCGCCATCGACACGGTCATCACCGACAGCGAGCTCGAGCCCGAGCTCGTCGACGAGATCGAGGCCGCCGGCCCCCGGGTGGTGCGCGCGTGAGCGGCGCCGCCGGGGCCCCGGCCGCCCCCACCCGGCGCCCGGCGGCGCCCGACGAAGGAGAGAGATGAAGGTCTTCCGCTTCCACGCCCCCGGCGACGTGCGCCTCGAGGAGGCCCCCGAGCCCGAGGCCGGTCCGGGCGAGGTGAAGATCCGCGTACGGGCCTGCTCGATGTGCGGCACCGACGTGAAGATCTCCACGGCCGGGCACCTGCGGATCGTCCCGCCGCGCGTCATGGGGCACGAGATCGCCGGTGAGATCGTCCAGGTCGGTGAGGGCGTCGAGGGCTGGGCCGAGGGCGACCGGGTGCAGGTCATCGCCGCCATCCCGTGCGGGACGTGCGAGTACTGCCGCGCCGGCGCGATGACCATCTGCCCGAACCAGGTCTCCATGGGCTACGACTTCGAGGGCGGCTTCGCGCCGTACATGGTCGTCCCGAAGGTCGTGCTCGACGTCGACGGCCTCAACCGGATCCCCGAGAACGTCTCGTTCGCCGAGGCCAGCGTCGCGGAGCCGTTCGCCTGCGCGATCAACGCCCAGGAGATCGTGGGCGTGCACGAGGGCGACGACGTCGTCGTCGTCGGTTCCGGCCCGATCGGCTGCCTCCACGTGCGCCTGGCCCGCGCCCGCGGCGCGCGCCGGGTGGCCCTCGTCGAGCTGAGCCGCTCGCGGCTCGACCTCGCGTCCGCCGTCGTGCACCCCGACCTGGCGGTCTGCTCCTCGGAGGAGGACCCCGTGGCGGCCGTGAAGGCCTTCTTCGACGGCACGGGCGCGACGGTCGTCATCACGGCGGCCGCCTCCGGCGCCGCGCAGGAGCAGGGCCTGCTCATGCTCGCCCCGCAGGGCCGGATCAGCTTCTTCGGCGGCCTGCCCAAGGACAAGCCCACCATCACCCTCGACTCGAACCTCGTGCACTACCGCGAGCTGACGATCGTGGGGGCCAACGGATCGAGCCCCGCGCACAACAAGCAGGCGCTCGCCTACATCGCCGACGGCAGCGTGCCCGTCGCGGATCTCATCACCCACCGCCTGCCGCTCGAGCAGGTCGCCGACGGCATCGACGTCGTGCGGTCGGGTGTGGGCATCAAGGTCACGGTCGAGCCGTGACCGACCGCCGGCCCCCCGGCCGGCGTGCGGACGGTCGGCCCGTTCCCCGGCGGGCCGACCGCGAAAGGTCAACGACGATCACTGCCGCTCCGGGCACCGACGCCCGGGCGCGCATCATCACGATGGGAGTGTGAGCCCGTGTCCGCTACGACGGCACCCGCGGCAGGCACCACCAGCCGGGGCAAGGCCATCCAGGTCAGGCTCCAGCGGTTCGGCGCCTTCGCCAGCAGCCTGATCATGCCCAACCTCCCGGCCTTCCTGGCCTGGGGCATCATCACCACCCTGTTCATCGCCGTCGGCTGGTGGCCCAACGGCATCCTCGGCGGCTTCGGCAACGCCGACACCGGGACCTGGCAGGGCGCCGCGACCCAGCTGGTCATGGCCAAGGACGGCACGACCTTCCACCAGTACCTCGGCCTCGTCGGCCCGATGATCACCTACCTGCTGCCGCTGCTCATCGCCAACACCGGCGGCCGGGTGGTCTACGGCGCCCGCGGCGCCGTCGTGGCGTCCGTCGTCGCCGTCGGCATGATCACGGGCAGCACCGTGCCCATGTTCCTCGGCGCGATGATCATCGGCCCGCTCTCCGCGTGGGTCATGAAGCAGATCGACGCGATCTGGGCCGGGAAGATCCGGCCGGGCTTCGAGATGCTCGTCGACATGTTCTCCGCCGGCATCGCCAGCGCGGCGATGGCCGTCGGCGCGTTCTTCGGCTTCGCGCCGATCATCACCAACGTCTCGACGTGGCTCGGCGACCTGGTCAACTCGCTCGCGGACGCCGGCCTGCTGCCGATCATGAGCATCGTCGTGGAGCCGGCGAAGGTCCTGTTCCTCAACAACGCGATCGGCAACGGCGCGCTCGTCCCGCTCGGCGCGCAGCAGGTCGCCGAGCACGGCAAGTCGCTGCTCTTCCTCGTCGAGGCGAACCCCGGCCCGGGCCTGGGGATCCTCATGGCCTACACGCTCTTCGGCATCGGCATGGCCAAGAGCAGCGCGCCGGGCGCCGCGATCATCCAGTTCTTCGGCGGCATCCACGAGGTGTACTTCCCCTTCGTGCTCATGAAGCCGACGCTGATCCTCGCCGCGATCGCCGGCGGTGCGACCGGCGTCGCCACCATGGCGGCCACCGGCGCAGGCCTCACCGGCCCGGCGGCGCCCGGCTCGATCTTCGCCGTCTTCACCGCGACGGAGCGCGGGTCCTACTTCGGCGTGATCCTCACCGTCGTGCTCTCGTTCGCCGTGACGTTCGTGCTCTCGGCGATCATCCTGCGGGCCACCCGCAAGCGGGACCTCGCCAAGGGCGGCGGCGACCTGCAGGCCGCCATCGCGCAGACCGAGGTGAACAAGGGGAAGTCGAGCACCGCGCTCGGCGCGCTCGCCGGCGCCGCGGGCGTCGAGGCGGCCACGGCGGGCACGGCCGGCCCGGCCACGCCGATCCACTCGATCGTCTTCGCGTGCGACGCCGGCATGGGCTCGTCCGCGATGGGCGCGAGCATCCTGCGCGACAAGCTCAAGAAGGCGGGCCGCGGCGACATCACCGTGGTCAACAAGGCCGTCGCCACCCTCGACGACGACGTGGACCTCGTCATCACGCACACCGAGCTGACCGACCGGGCCAGGGGGCACGCGCCCAGCGCGCGCCACGTCTCGGTGGACAACTTCCTGGCCAGCCCGGTGTACGACCAGCTCGTGGCCGAGATCACGGCCGAGGACAGCGCGCGGGCGAACGCATGACCGAGATCCTCGCCCCCGGCGACGTCGTGACCGCGGTGTCGGCCGCCTCCAAGGAGGACGCCATCCGCGAGGCGGGAGCCATCCTGGTGCGGGCCGGCGCGGTCGCCCCGGCGTACGTGGATGCGATGCTCGAGCGCGAGCGGTCGGTCTCCACGGCCATGGGCAACTTCCTCGCCATCCCGCACGGCACCGAGCAGGCGAAGGGCGCCATCGTGCGCTCGGCGCTCTGCCTCGTGCGGTACGACGAGCCCGTCGACTGGGGCGGCCAGCCCGTCCGCGTGGTCGTCGGCATCGCCGGGGTCGGGGACGAGCACCTGGAGATCCTGTCCAGGATCGCGCTCGTGTTCGCCGACATGGATCAGGTGGAACGCGTCCTGAACGCGCCGTCCGCCGCGGAGCTGTACGAGATCCTGCAGCAGGTGAACACGGAGTGAGGACCGGCTCCCGGTGGTGCGCGGCACGCCCCCGCACCACCGGGAGCCCCTCCGGCCAGCCACGAGCAACGCCAGCATCAGGAGATCCGATGATCGTCACGGTCACCCCGAACCCGAGCGTCGACCGCGCGCTCGACCTCGAGTGCCTCGCGGTCGGCGAGGTGAACCGGGCGCACGCCACCCACGTGCACGCGGGCGGGAAGGGCATCAACGTGTCGCGGGCCCTCGTCGCGCACGGCCGCCCCACGCGGGCCGTCCTGCCCGCCGGCGGTCCCGACGGCGAGCTGCTCGTGCGGCTGCTCGACGACCACGGCGTCCCGGCCCGCGCCGTGCCCGTGGCCGGCGAGACCCGGTCCAACATCACGCTCGTCGAGTCGACGGGCGTCACCACCAAGGTCAACGCGCCCGGCCCGGCGCTCGGGCCCGACGACGTCGCGGCGCTGCTCGACGCCGTGGCGGCGGAGCTCGTGGGCGGGGCGCGCCTCGTCGTCGGCGCGGGCAGCCTGCCCGCCGGCACCGGCGCGGACTTCTTCGTGCGGCTCGCCGAGCTGGCCGGACGGCACGGCGTGCCGTGCGCGCTGGACACCTCCGGCGAGCCGCTGGCGCGGGCCGTGGCCGCCGGAGGGCTCGACCTGGTCAAGCCCAACGACGAGGAGCTCGGCGCCCTCGTGGGGTGCGACCTCG
>AXCX01000194.1 GCA_000767215.1 Actinotalea fermentans ATCC 43279 = JCM 9966 = DSM 3133 | reverse complement strand
CGCGCGGCGACGGCGGCGCCGGCTTGGGCGTCTGGGCGTCGGCGGCGACCGCCTCCGGCGCGGTGGCGGGCTCGGACGCGTCCTCGTCCGCCGGCTCGGTGACCGGCTCGGATGCCGCGTCGATCGCGGCCGCCTGCTCGATGATGCCCTCCTCGGGCGTCACGTCGTCGGTGCTCTCGGTCTGCGGGGTCGGGTCGCTCACGTCGGCCGTCGCCTCCTCCGGCGCCACGGGGGCCGGCTCGTCGGTGGGCACCGGCTCGTCGCCGGCGCCGGACTCCACCGCCGTCGGCATGGCAGCCTCGGCCGCCTCGCCGCCCGGCTCGATGAAGGTCTCGTCCTCGCTCGTCGCGTGGTTCGCGTTCTCGCTCACTCGACCTCCAGCCCTTCGATCGTCACGGTGGTCACGGGCTGCTCGGTGCCCTCGACCACGCCGGCCTCGGCCACCGCGGTCAGCACGTCCATGCCCTCGACGACGCGGCCGAAGACCGTGTAGCCGCCGGCGCCGTCGGCGGGGATCGTCGAGTCCTCGTAGACGAGGAAGAACTGGCTGCCGTTGCTGAACCCGTCGTTGCCGACCCGCGCCATCGCGAGGGTGCCTGCGGGGTAGACGTCGTCAGCGGGCGCGTTCTCGATCGGGCCGAACCGGTAGTCGGGCCCGCCCGTGCCGGTACCCGTGGGGTCGCCGCACTGGAGGACGAAGATGCCCGCGGTGGTGAGCCGGTGGCAGCTGGTGCCGGTGAAGAAGCCGTCGCGGCTGAGCGAGACGAACGAGGCCACCGCCTGGGGCGCCGCGGCGCCGTCGAGCTCGAGCACGAGGTCGCCGGCCGACGTGGCCACCCGGGCGGTCCACGTGCGTCCCTCGGCGATCGCGGGATCGGGGACCTCGGGCCCGTTCGACTGCTCGGGGGTCGGCTCGTCGCTCGGCTCCGAGGGCTCGGTGCTGGGGTCCGCCGGTGCCGACGCGGTCGGCGTGGGCGCGCTCGACGACCCGTCGTCGCCCGTCGCGTCGAGGACCAGCCAGACGACCGCCGCGAGCAGGATCGCACCGAGCACGGAGCCGATGACGATCATGCGGCGACGCTCGCGCGCGCGGACCTCCTGCTGGTGGGCCAACCACTTCTCGTACCGCCGCCGCGCGTACTCGCGCTGCTGCTGCTTCGAGGACACCTCGGACTCCCGTTTCTGCCGTCGTGGGCGATCGCGGGCACGACCCGCGGGCCGGAGGACGCCGGGGCGCGCCGCCGAGCCTCGCACAGTCTAGGCAAGGCGCCCGGGCCGGACGGACGCTGGGGGCCTCCTGGACGTCACGGTCTGGTCTCGGCGGCCGCCGCTACGCTTGCCGGGTGCTGATCAGGACGCTTGCCGCCCCCCTGCTCGGCGCCAGCTGCCACGTCGTGCCGGACGGCGACGGCTGCGTCGTGGTCGACCCGGGCGCTGGCGTCGCCGACCAGGTGCGCGACGCCGTCGCGAGCGCCGGGCGCAGGCCGCACGCGATCCTGCTCACCCACGGGCACCTCGACCACACGTGGTCCGCCGCGGAGCTGTCCGAGGAGTGGGCCGTCCCCGTCCTGGTGAACGAGGACGACGCCTACCGCCTCGCGGACCCCGTCGGAAGCCTCGGGCCGCTCGGCGCGCAGCTCGCGGCCATGGCGGGCCAGCCGGCCGGCCCGCCGGTGCCGACCCGGCTGGAGACGTTCCGGGCGGACGTCGACATGCCCTCCGTCGTCGTCGGGCAGGTCCGGGCGCTGCACGCCCCGGGACACACCGAGGGCTCCACCGTCTACCTCGTCGACGGTCCCGGCGCGGAGGCGTTCGCCCTCACGGGCGACGTGCTGTTCGCGGGGACCATCGGCCGCTGCGACCTGCCGGGGGGCGACGACCACGCGATGGCGGCGACGCTGCGGCGACTCGCTCGGCTCGACGCCGCCACCCACGTCCTGCCCGGTCACGGGCCGTGGACGACGATCGGCGACGAGCTCGCCACCAACCCGTACCTGTCCGCGTCGCGCTGAGCACCCACCCGCACGAAGGAGCATCCATGGCCCGCCCCACCCCGCTGTCCGGGTTCCCCGAGCTGCTGCCGGCGGAGCGCGTGGTCGAGCAGCACGTCCTCGACACGATGCGCCGCACGTTCGAGCTGCACGGGTTCGCGGGCATCGAGACGCGCGCCGTGGAGCCGCTGGACCAGCTGCTGCGCAAGGGCGAGACGAGCAAGGAGATCTACGTCCTGCGCCGGCTCCAGGAGGAGGACGCCGAGCCTGCCGCGGGCGGGCAGCGCGAGGCCGAGCGCGGCCTGGGCCTGCACTTCGACCTCACGGTGCCGTTCGCGCGCTTCGTGCTCGAGAACGCCGGGCACCTGCAGTTCCCGTTCCGCCGCTACCAGATCCAGAAGGTGTGGCGGGGGGAGCGGCCGCAGGACGGCCGGTTCCGCGAGTTCGTCCAGGCCGACGTCGACGTGGTGGGCGCCGGTGAGCTGCCCGCGCACTACGAGGCGGAGCTGCCGCTGGTCATGGCCGACGCCTTCGCCGCACTCGCGGACGTCGGTGTGCCGCCGGTGCGGATCCTCGTCAACAACCGGCGCGTCATGGAGGGCTTCGCGCGGGGCATCGGGCTCGACGACGTCGACGCGGTGCTGCGCAGCGTCGACAAGCTCGCGAAGGTCGGGCCGGAGGCCGTGGCGGCCCTCCTGGCCGACGAGGCCGGCGCGAGCCCGGCCCAGGCCGCGGCGATGCTCGAGCTCGCCGCGCTCCGTGGCGAGGACGCCGGTGTCGTGGACCGGGTGCACGAGCTGGCGGCGCGGCACGGCGCGGCGAACGAGCTGCTCGACCAGGGGCTCGCCGAGCTGGGTGCCCTGCTCGAGGTGGCGGCCCGCCGGGCACCGGGCCGGGTGGTGGCCGACCTGGCGATCGCGCGCGGGCTCGACTACTACACGGGCGCGGTCTACGAGTCGGTGCTCGTGGGCCACGAGGACCTCGGCTCCATCTGCTCCGGCGGCCGGTACGACGCCCTGGCCTCCGACGGCACGACGACCTACCCGGGCGTGGGGCTGTCGATCGGCGTCTCGCGCCTGGTCTCGCGGCTGCTGTCCGCGGGCCTGGTGCGGGCGACGCGTGGCGTGCCGAGCGCCGTCGTGGTCGCGGTGACGAGCGAGGAGACCCGGGCGGAGAGCGAGGCCGTGGCGGCCGCGCTGAGGGCCCGCGGCATCCCCGTGGAGGTCGCCCCGTCCGCGGCCAAGTTCGGCAAGCAGATCCGCTACGCGGACCGGCGCGGCGTGCCCTTCGTGTGGTTCCCGGCGTCGTCGGCGGGCGACGACGGCGCGATCGGGCACCAGGTCAAGGACATCCGCAGCGGCGAGCAGGTCCCGGCCGACGCCGCGACCTGGGAGCCGCCCGCGCAGGACCGCTTCCCGCGCGTCGTCCCGGGCACGCCCGCGCAATAGCCGGCGGGCTGCGCGCCGGACTCACCCGGCGCCTCGACCCTCCTCCGAATCCGCTCGACGCCGCCCACTAGACTCGTCGCGCGCCGTTCGGCGCAGACCGCCTGCCCCGGAAGGACCTCCGTGCTGCGTACCCACCACGCCGGCTCCCTGCGAGCCGAGCACATCGGCCAGACCGTGACGCTCACCGGCTGGGTGGACCGTCGCCGCGATCACGGCGGCGTCGCCTTCATCGACCTGCGTGACGCCACGGGCATCGCCCAGGTCGTGATCCGGGACGAGGCGGTCGCGCACGGCCTGCGCGCGGAGTACGTGCTCAAGGTGACCGGCGTCGTCGGGCGTCGGCCGGAGGGCAACGAGAACCCGAACCTGGCCACCGGCGAGATCGAGGTCCCCGCGGACGAGGTCGTGGTGCTCAACGAGTCCGCGCCGCTGCCGTTCCAGGTGTCGACCGCCCTGGACGAGCAGGTGGGCGAGGAGGCGCGCCTCAAGTACCGCTACCTGGACCTGCGCCGTCCGCGCACGGCTCACGCCATGCGCCTGCGCGCCAAGGTCAACGCGGCCGCGCGTGCGGTGCTCGACGGCCACGACTTCGTCGAGGTCGAGACGCCGACGCTGACGATCTCCACGCCCGAGGGCGCACGCGACTTCGTGGTGCCGGCGCGGCTCGCGCCCGGCTCCTGGTACGCGCTGCCGCAGTCGCCGCAGCTGTTCAAGCAGCTGCTCATGGTCGGCGGCCTCGAGCGCTACTACCAGATCGCCCGCTGCTACCGCGACGAGGACTTCCGCGCCGACCGGCAGCCGGAGTTCACCCAGCTCGACGTCGAGATGAGCTTCGTCGAGCAGGACGACGTCATCGCGGTCGCCGAGGAGGTCCTGGTCGCCCTCTGGCACCTCATCGACTACGAGATC
>AXCX01000193.1 GCA_000767215.1 Actinotalea fermentans ATCC 43279 = JCM 9966 = DSM 3133 | reverse complement strand
ACCTCGACGCGATGGCGCGGTACGGCACCGACAAGCCCGACCTCCGCTTCGGGCTCGAGCTCGTGGAGCTGACGGACTACTTCCGCGACACACCGTTCCGGGTGTTCCAGGCCCCCTACGTGGGCGCCGTCGTGCAGCCGGGCGGTGCGTCGACGCCGCGCCGCGGCTTCGACGCGTGGCAGGAGTGGGCCAAGCAGCGCGGCGCCCGCGGCCTGGCCTACGTCACGGTGGGCGAGGACGGCGAGCTCGCCGGGCCGGTCGCCAAGAACCTGTCCGACGCCGAGCGCGCGGGTCTGGTCGCGGCCGTCGGGGCGTCGCCGGGCGACGCCGTGTTCTTCGCCGCGGGCAAGGCGTCCGAGGCGCGGGCGCTGCTCGGCGCCGCGCGTCTGGAGATCGGCCGCCGGGGTGGCCTGATCGACGAGGACGCCTGGTCGTTCGTCTGGGTGGTCGACGCGCCGCTGTTCAAGCCGACCGGTGAGGACGACGACGTCGCCGTCGGCGGCGGGTCGTGGACCGCGGTCCACCACGCCTTCACGTCCCCGACGCCCGAGTGGGTGGACCGGTTCGAGGAGGACCCGGGCAACGCCCTGGCGTACGCGTACGACATCGTCTGCAACGGCAACGAGATCGGCGGTGGGTCGATCCGTATCCACCGCAAGGACGTCCAGCAGCGGGTGTTCGACATGATGGGCCTCGGCCCGGATGAGGTGCAGCGCCGGTTCGGCTGGTTCCTCGACGCGTTCGCGTACGGCGCCCCGCCGCACGGCGGCATCGCGTTCGGCTGGGACCGCATCCTCACGCTGCTCACGCGATCGGAGTCGATCCGCGACGTCATCGCCTTCCCGAAGTCGGGCGGCGGTTACGACCCGCTCACCGGCGCGCCGGCGCCGATCACGGCGCAGCAGCGCAAGGAGGCGGGCGTCGACGCGGTGCCGGAGAAGCCCGCGTCGCAGTCCTGACGTGGCCGGTTCGGTCCGGGACCTGCCGGCGCCCTGGCGCGACGAGCCGTACCTCGTCATGTGCCACGGGCGCTCGACGGTGGCGGTGGCGTGGCACGACGACGACGCCCTCGTGGTGCTCCTCGAGGGGAGCGGCCGGGATCCGGGCGTGATCGGGGTCGGCGACGCGGACGCCGTCGGACGGCTGCTCGACGGCGCGGTGACGGCGCTCGGGCCCGCCCGGTGGGCGACGCTGCCCCGGGGCTCCTGGGAAGCGGCCGCCGACGGCACGCGAGCCGCGTTCCCCGGCTGGGAGGCGGCCAACAGCTGGGACTGCATGTGGACCGACCGCCCGCTGGTCGGGATCAGCGACCATGCCGTGGAGCGCCTGCCGGCCGGCGTCGAGCGCGTCGACGCGGAGATCGCCGAGGCCCTCGACCGCGCGCACCCGACAGCGAGCACGCGCCCGGGCGACCCCCGCCTCGAGGGCTGGTGGGCCGTCCGGGAGGAGGGCCGGCTGGTCGCCGTCGTGGGCGCCATCCGGTTCGCGCCGGGGCTGGCGCCACACCTGGTGTCCCTGGGCGTCGACCCCGCGCACCGCGGGCGAGGGCTCGCCGGCGCGGTCCTGGCTGCCGCGGTCAGCGACGGGCTGCTGGCCCCGACGCTGGTGGGGCCACCGATGGTCGGCCTCGGCCTGTACGCGGCGAACGACGTCGCGCGGCAGGTGTACGTCCGGCACGGCTTCGTGCTCGGTCACCGGTTCGACTCGCGGCCCGCGCACCGCGACTGAGGCGCGCGGGCGCCGGACGGCGTCAGGTGACGGGGAGCGAATCCGCCGGTTCGGATCCGCCGCGGGGCTCGACGACCGCGTCTCGCGGCTCGGCGCCGTCGGCCCGCGCGGCGAGGTCTCCGCGCAGCCGGTCCAGCTCCGCCTCGTGCGCGGTACGGAACCAGCGCACCTCCGCCGCGTGCTCCGCCTCCAGACGGGCGACGTCGGCCGTGTGGTCGGCGCGGACGCGGCCGAGCTCGGCCTGGTGGTCGGCGCGCAGCGAGTCGAGCTCGGCCTGGTGCTGCGACAGGAGACAGGCCACCTCCGCGTCGCGCTGGCTCTCGAGGCGTGCCCGGTCCGTGTCGTGCTGCTCGGAGAGCTGGGCGACCTCCGCGCGGTGCTCCGCGCGCACCGCCTCGACCTCCGCGTGGTGCTCCGCCCGGGCGGCCGCGAGCTCGGCGACAAGGGCTTCCTCGCGCTCCCGGTGCTCCGCGCCGCGGCGGGCGAGCTCGGCATCGCGCTGGGCCAGGAGCCCCTCGACGATCCGCGACCGTTCGGCCGTCTCGAGCGCCGTACGCAGCGTCTCCGCGAGTCCGGACGCCTCGAGCGCGGCCAGGGCGAGCTCCGTGCGCGCCTGGCGCTCCGTGGGCCGCAGCTCCTCCCAGCGCCGCGAGAGCATCGACTCGTAGCGCGCCTTCTCGTACAGCTCGGCGAAGTGCTCGGGTGTCATCACAAGATCGTAAACGGCGTGTAACGGCGTCCACGACGCCTGAACGGGGGACCTTGGTCCTAGTCGCGGTGGCCGGTCACCAGCGCGTCGGGGCGGCGTCTGTCCCGAGAGGCCGCTGTGCCGCGCCGGCGGCTCGGGCTCACCGCCGGCCCCGGGCTGGGCGCGCGCTGCCCATGCCGGCCGGTG
>AXCX01000192.1 GCA_000767215.1 Actinotalea fermentans ATCC 43279 = JCM 9966 = DSM 3133 | reverse complement strand
CCGCCCGCGCCGCCTCGACCGCCGACCCCGCGGGCGCGACGTCGGGGAACGCGGCGCCGCAGCCGTCGCACCGTCCGCACGTCCAGCCGTCGTCGAGCTCCGGGTCGTCGAGCTGGGCGCGGAGGAACGCCATCCGGCAGCCGTCGTGCGCCGCGTACGCGAGCATCGCGCGCTGCTCGGCCTCGCGGGTCGCCGCGACGCGGGCATAGCGCTCGCCGTCGTACGACCAGGGCTCGCCCGTGGATGCCCAGCCGCCGCGCACCCGCCGGACGGCGCCGTCGACGTCGAGCACCTTGAGCATCGCCTCGAGGCGGGAGCGCCGCAGGTCTACCCGCGACTCCAGCGCCGGCGTCGAGAGCACGCCACCGTCCTCGCCGAGCACGTCGAGCGTCGCCCGCACCGCCGCCTCGTCGGGGAACGCCTGGTCCGCGAACCACGACCACACCGCGCCGTCGTCGGTCCCGGGCAGCAGGAAGACGTCCGCGCGCGCGGTGGCGCGGCCCGCGCGTCCGACCTGCTGGTAGTACGCGATGGGCGACGGCGGCGCGCCCACGTGCACGACGAAACCGAGGTCCGGCTTGTCGAACCCCATGCCCAGCGCCGACGTCGCGACCAGCGCCTTCACGCGGTTCGCGAGCAGGTCCGCCTCGCCCTCGAGCCGCTCGGCCGGGTCGGTCTGGCCGGTGTACGCGCGCACCTCGAGCCCGGCCTTGCGCAGCGCGGCCGCCACCTGCTCCGCCTGCGCGACCGTCAGGCAGTAGACGATCCCGGAGCCGGTCAGCCGCGGCAGGTTCTCCGTCAGCCACGCGACCTGGCCCGCGTGGTCGGTCTTCGGCCGCACGGCCAGGTGCAGCGACTCCCGGTCCAGGGCCCCACGCAGCACGACGACGTCGCGGCTCGCCCCGTGCTCGAGCTGCTCGGCGACGTCGGCGGTCACCCGGGCGTTCGCCGTCGCCGTCGTCGCGAGCACCGGGGTCCCCGTCGGCAGGTCCGCGAGCAGGTGGCGGATGCGGCGGTAGTCGGGCCGGAAGTCGTGGCCCCAGTCCGAGACGCAGTGCGCCTCGTCCACCACGAGCAGCCCGGCGTCGGCGGCGAGGTGGGGGAGCACCCGGTCACGGAAGTCGGGGTTGTTCAGCCGCTCCGGCGAGACGAGCAGCACGTCGACCTCGCCGGCGGACACGCGAGCGTGGATCTCGTCCCACTCGGTCGTGTTCGCCGAGTTGATGGTCTCCGCGACGATGCCCGCCCGGCGCGCGGCGTCCACCTGGTTGCGCATGAGCGACAGCAGCGGCGACACGATGACGGTCGGCCCGGCCCCGGTCTCGCGCAGCAGCGCCGTCGCCACGAAGTACACGGCCGACTTGCCCCACCCGGTCCGCTGCACGACGAGCGCCCGCGCCCGGTCCGCGACCAGCGCCCGGATCGCCGTCCACTGGTCCTCGCGCAGCCGCGCGTCGGGCGACCCGACGAGCGCCGCGAGCACCGCCTGCGCGCGAGCGTGCAGCGCGCCGTCGTCGGCGGGCGCGGGTGGGGTGGGGGAACCGGCAGGGGACGTCACGGGCCCCAGTCTCCCGGCGCCCTCGGACACCGGCGACCGGCCGTCCACACCCGGCGCCTGCGGGTCAGACGGCGTCGCGCGCGATCGGGCACGTCATGCAGTGGCCGCCGCCGCGGCCCCGGCCCAGCTCCGCGCCGCGGATCTCGATGACCTCCACGCCCGCCTCGCGCAGGTTGCGGTTGGTGGTCGTGTTCCGGTCGTAGGTGAACACCACGCCGGGCTCGAGCGCGACCGCGTTGTTGCCGCTGTCCCACTGCTGGCGCTCGGTCTCGTCGCTGTCGCCGCCCGTGCCCACGACGCGCAGCCGGTCCAGCCCGAGCGCCCCGGCCACGACGTCGAGGAACGGCCGCCCGCCCTCGTCGGTCACGTCGATCCGGGCGCCGCCCGTGCCGGGTCGCAGCGTGAACGGCCGGATCCGATCGACGATGCGCGGGTACACGGTCACCAGGTCGCGGTCGGCGAACGTCAGCACGGTGTCCAGGTGCATCGCGGACCGCAGCCGCGGCATGCCGGCGACCACCACGCGCTCGGCCGCGCCCTGGGCGAACAGCGCGGCCGCGAGCTGCGTGATGCCCTGCCGCGACGTGCGCTCGCTCATCCCCACCAGCACGGTCCCGTTGCCCACGGGCATGACGTCGCCGCCCTCCACCGTGGCCTGGCCCCAGTCGCGCTCGGGGTCGCCCCACCAGACGGTGGTCCCCGAGAACCGCGGGTGGAACCGGTAGACCGCCTTCATCAGCAGCGTCTCGTCCTTGCGCGCCGCGTAGGAGAGCGGGGCGAGCACGACGCCGTCGTACAGCCAGGCGGTCGTGTCGCGCGTGTAGAGGAGGTTCGGCAGGGGCGGCAGCACGTAGGTGCGCGACGCCGGCGACCACTCCGCCAGCGCGGTGTGCGGGCCGCGCAGCTCGGCGGGCAGGTCCTCGACCGCGAGGCCGCCGACGAGGTGCTCGGCCACCCGTCGCAGCGGCAGCGACTCGAGGTACGCCCGCGCCGGGTCCATGAGCGTCAGGCCGGACGTGTTGGGCGTGACCGTCCGGTCCAGCACCCAGTCGCGCGCGCCGGGCACCGCGAGGGTCTCGGTGAGCAGGTCGTGGAGCTCGAGCACCTCGACCCCGCGTCGCCGCAGCTCGGCGACGAACGCCCGGTGATCCGCCTGCGCGGCCTCGACCCACAGGACGTCGTCGAACAGCAGGTCGGCCGAGTTGCTCGGGGTGAGGCGGCGGTGCGCCAGGCCCGGCTCGCAGACCAGCACCGTCCGCAGCCGGCCGACCTCCGAGTGCACGCCGTGCTTGTGGGTGGTCGTGATCTCGGCCTCCTCGCGTCGAGCCGTCCCCCCGGTCCCGCCCCACGTTATTGCCGGTGACGCCCGAGGGCGCGCGAGTAGGCTCTCGCGCTTGTGAGCCGCCTGGTCGAAGCCCTGCTCCCGGCCCGTCTGGGCACCGGGTTCCGGTGGCTCCTCGGCTCCTCCTGGGTGACCAACCTGGGCGACGGCATCGTGCTCGCGGCAGGGCCGCTGCTGGTGGCCTCGATGACCGACGACGCGCGGCTGGTCGCCCTGGGCGCGACGCTGCAGTGGCTGCCGCCGCTGCTCTTCGGCCTGCTGGCGGGCGCGCTGTCCGACCGGCTGGACCGGCGGCGACTCGTCATCGTCATGAACCTCGTGCGGGCGGTGGTGCTGGCCGTGCTCGCGGCGCTCATCGTCACGGACCAGGCGACCATCGCCGTCGTGCTCGGGGCGCTGTTCCTCCTGGGTACGAGCGAGGTCTTCGCCGACAACACCGCCTCCACGCTGATGCCGATGCTCGTGCACCGCGACGACCTCGCGATCGCGAACTCCCGGCTGCAGGCCGGGTTCATCACGGTGAACCAGCTCGCGGGACCGCCCCTCGGTGCCGCGCTGTTCGCGGCGGGCGCCGCGCTGCCGTTCGCCTCGGAGGCCGTGCTGGTCGTCGCCGGCGCGGTGCTCGTCTCGCGGCTCCGGCTTCCTGTTCACGCCGAGCAGCGCGCGGAGACGCACATCGGCCGCGACATCGCCGAAGGGCTGCGCTTCTCGCTGCGGCACCCGGCGGTGCGGACGCTGATCCTGACGATCTTCACGTTCAACATCACGTTCGGCGCCGCGTGGTCCGTGCTCGTGCTTTACGCGACGCGTCGCCTGGGCATGGGCGAGGTCGGGTTCGGCCTGCTCACCACCGTGAGCGCCGCCGGCGGCCTGGTCGCCACGCTGGCGTACGGCTGGATCACGCGGCACGTGACGCTCGCGGACCTCATGCGGATCGGCCTGATCATCGAGACGCTCACGCACGTCGCGCTCGCGCTGACGACGGTGCCCTGGGTCGCGATGGCGATCATGTTCGTCTTCGGTGCGCACGCGTTCGTCTGGGGCACGACGTCGATGACCGTCCGCCAGCGCGCCGTGCCGCTGCGCCTGCAGGGCCGCGTGAACTCGGTGAACCTCATCGGGTCGTTCGGCGGGCTCGTGCTGGGCTCGGTGGTCGGCGGGTCGCTGGCGCAGCAGTGGGGCGTGACGGCGCCGTTCTGGTTCGCGGCCGCGGGGTCGGCGGTGTTCGTCGTCGCCATCTGGCGTCAGCTGCGGCACATCGCCGTCGCGGACGCCTCGCCGGTCGTCGACGAGGGCTGACGCCCGGCCCGCGTGCCGGAGCGCCGGCCCGACGCGCCGACGGTTCAGCGCCGGCGGCCCACCACCCAGGCCGTCATCCCCAGCCCGGCCGCCGTCCACAGCCCCAGCACCAGGAACGGGGTGCCGACGTCGGGCACCACGCCCTCGGTCAGCCCTGCCCGGATGAGCTGCGCCATCGGGTAGAACGGCAGCACCTCGTGGGTCCGCATGAGCCAGGTCGGCAGGTTCGACGCCGGGTAGACGATCGGCGTGAACAGCAGCACGAGGAACACCGTGGCGTTGGTGATGAGGTTGATGACCAACGGGTTCCCCACGAGCAGCGCCAGCCCGTAGCCGACCGCCACCGCCATCAGCGTGGACAGCAGCACCGCCGGCACGAGCACGGGCGACAGGTGCAGCGTCACCCCGTAGCGCCACGCACCCACGGCCAGCGCGAGCACCGTCCCCGGCACTGCCAGCAGCGCGTTGACGGAGAACGACGCCGCCACGGCCGCCGACCGCGGCACGGGCATCGACCAGATCACGTCGAAGGTGCCCGACAGCCGCTGCGTCGCCACGTTCGCCGGGACGAGGACGAAGCCCATCGGGACCAGGGCGAGCGTCGGGACGCCCGTCGTGATGAGCAGCGCCGTCGTCGGGTCGATCTGCGGGTAGAAGAACCCGTACATGATCGCCATGCCGACGCCCATCATGATCTGCACGATCAGCGTGAGCCCGGCGTACGGCCGGATGGTCGCCCACTCGAAGCGGACCATGCCGGCGAAGCCGTGGAACCAGCCGGCCGCGCGTCCGCGGCGGATCGTCGGCACGGCGGGCGACAGGCCCGTCAGCAGGTCGGTACCCCTCAGGTCGATCGCGCTCATCGCCGCTTCCCCAGCTCTCGGATGGCGGCCGCACCGGCGGCCAGGGCCCAGACGGTCAGGACCAGGTAGGCGCGCCCGACGTCGGCCGTGACCAGGCCGTCCGTCAGGGAGTCGCGCACCACCGTGGCCATGTGCGTGAGCGGGAGCCACTCGTTGACGCTCACCAGCCAGTCCGGCATCTGCTGGGCCGGGAACACGATCGGCGCGAAGCCCATCATCGCGAACACGAGCACCTGCGTGACCAGCTGCGTGATCTTGGGGTCGACGATCGCGTAGGCCAGCGCGTAGCCGACCATCGTCCCCGCGAAGACGACGAGCGGCACCGCGAGCACGACGACGGGGCGGATCGCGAAGTCGACCTCGGGGTACCGCAGGTGCGCCACCACGAGCGTCGCCACGAACGGCGGCAGCCCGCCGATGAGGTTCACCGTGTACCAGGCGGCGGCGGACGCCGTCGTCGGCACCGGCAGCGAGGCCATGAAGTCGTAGCCGCCGCTGGCCTTCATGTCGGCCACGAGCTGCGGGCCGAGCAGCATCCCGAGCAGGACGAGGTTGAGGACGGGCGCGCCGGTCGAGACGTAGGCGGCGGCGAGCGGCGGCACGTCGGCGAAGAACAGCCCGACGCCCAGCACGTACCCGACCCCGACGAGCGCCTGCACCATCGCGAGCAGCGCCAGCCACAGCCGCATGCTCGACAGGTGCCAGCGCACCATCGCGCGGTAGCCGGCCAGCCAGGCCGCCGGGCCCGAGCGCAGCGCGGTGGGCGGAGCGATGCCGGGCGTGCCGCCCAGGCCCGCGACGGTCGCGGTGACCGCCCCGGTCGTGGTCGTCACGGCTCAGCCCTCCGCGTCGTCGGAGACGTGGCCGGTCAGGCGGACGTAGGCGTCCTCGAGCGTCGAGGCCGCCAGCGCGTACTCCTCGGCGGCGCCGGCGTCGACCAGGCCCTGCGCCCAGGCGATGCTCGCGCCTGTGTCGGCCTCGGCGACGGTCCCGACGAGGTTGTTGCCCACGCGCACAGGCGAGCGGTACCAGGCGGGCGCGTCCGGCGTCGGGCTGCCGGGCGTGAGCATCACCTGAAGGCGCATGCGGCCGCGGTCCTCGGCCTTGAGCGAGCTCGGCGTGCCCTCGGCGACGATCCGGCCGTCCATGACCACCGCGAGGCGGTCCACGGCCTTCTCCGCCTCCAGCACGTTGTGCGTGACGAGCAGGACGGCGCAGCCCAGGTCGCTCAGCGCCCGCACCTGCTGCCAGAGCAGGCGGCGGCGCAGCGGGTCGACGTCGTTGGTCGGCTCGTCGAGGATGACCAGCCGGCCGGGGACGACCGTCGCCATCGCGAACCCGACCAGGCGCTTCACGCCACCGGAGAGCTTCGCGCCGATGTCGCCCCGCCACTCGCCGATGTCGAGCGCGTCGACGAGCTCGTCCGCGCGGGCACGGACGGCCGCGCGCTCGCCGCCGCGGATCCGGCCGGTGAGCTCGATCGCCTCGGTGACCTTGAAGGAGTCGATGGGCATCTGCGCCTGCGGCAGGTAGGAGCAGAGCTGCCGCGCGATCTCGGGGTGCTCCACGATGTCGTAGGGCCCGACGTGCAGGGTGCCCGACGTCGGCGCGAGCAGGCCGATGACCTGCTTGACCAGGGTCGA
>AXCX01000191.1 GCA_000767215.1 Actinotalea fermentans ATCC 43279 = JCM 9966 = DSM 3133 | reverse complement strand
CTTGCCGGCGCCGTTCGGCCCGAGCAGCCCGTAGACCTCGCCGGGCTCGATGCGCAGCGTCAGGCCGTCGTTCGCCCGCTTGCCGCCCTTGTAGACCTTGGTGACGTCCTGGGCCCGGAACGCCCAGTCGGTGGTGGTGGCGACCGGCGTCGGTCGCGTGGACGTGGGCACGGGTGTCTCCGCTCGGAATCGAGATATAACGCGTCTGCGACGGACACGTTATATCGCGTCTCGCTGATCCCGCAACCACCTTCTGCCGGCAGCAGACGCGCGCGCCCGGCCCGGCCCGAGTGGAACGAAACGGGAGCACGTTGTTCCACTCGGCGGGTTCAAGCGGTCAGTGCAAG
>AXCX01000190.1 GCA_000767215.1 Actinotalea fermentans ATCC 43279 = JCM 9966 = DSM 3133 | reverse complement strand
CTCGACGTCTGGTGCACCCTGCCGCCCGGTGCCCGGCACCACCGGCTCGACGCGCGGCCGCGGCCCGGCGACGTCGTCCGCCTGCCCGCGCCCCGTGGGGGCGGCGAGGTGGTCGCGGAGGTCTGGGGCGCGGGTCAGGCCGATGGCGCACCCGTCGTGTATCTCGTCCACGGCTGGGGCGGCTGGCGGGGCCAGCTCGGCGCGTTCGTGGACCCGTTCCTCGCGGCCGGGCACCGCGTCGTCGCGGTCGACGCACCGGGCCACGGGGACGCCGACGCCGGCTTCATGGGCCCGCACCGCGGCACCGTCACGGAGATGATCGAGGCCCTCGAGGAGGCGGTCCGCGCGTTCGGGGAGCCCGCGGGCGTCGTCGCGCACTCGCTCGGCACGACGGTCGCGATGGCGGTCCTGCGCGACGGCGTCCCGGCGGACCGGCTGGTCCTGCTCGCGCCGAACCCGGCGTTCGCCGAGCTGCTCGACCGGTTCGCCTCGGTGCTCTGGCTGGGCGACCGCGCCAAGGCCCACCTGCGCGGCGCGCTCGAGGACATCACCGGTCGCCCGATCGACGACTTCGACGTCATCCCGGCCGGCGCCGACGGCGCGATGCCGGACGCGCTCGTCGTGCACGACCGCGGTGACCGCGAGACCGCGCACGCCGTGGGGGCCGCCGTCGCGCAGGCGTGGCCCAACGCGACGCTGCTGACCACCGAGGGGCTCGGCCACTACCGGATCCTCGCCGACGCCCGCGTGGTCGAGGCCGCCGTCGCGCACGTCGCCCGCTGAGGCCGGCCGGCGCGGGTCGACGGAGCGACCGTGGAGATCAAGGGCATCAGCGCCGAGCGCGCGGAGGAGACGTACCACTGGATCGCGTCGGTGCAGGCCGAGGTGGCGGCGCGCGGCCAGGTGGTGCTGGACGACGTCGAGCGCCGGAACCGGGAGACCGTCACCGCGGAGTGGAAGGCCCGGGCGCAGGAGCGCGGCGACGCGAGCATCGACGCCCTCGTCGACGTCCTGTGGAACCAGATGTGCCTGCCGGACGGCCTGGAGTTCGAGCGCGCCGACGACCCGGCCACCGGGACGGTCCAGATGCACTGCACCTACTGCCCGTGGCACGCCGTCGCCGCCGCGGCCGGGGCGGCCGGCCCCGGTGGGGTCGGCTACGCGCTGTTCTGCGCGACCGACCCGCACATGGTCGCCGGCTTCAACGAGGCCGCCGGGCCGGGCGCCCGCCGCATCGCCTTCTCGCGCACGACCACGCTCATGCAGGGCGGCACCCACTGCGACCACCGGTACGCGTACGCCGACGACGGCGCTGCCGACGCGGGTGCCGCCGTCGGCCGCTGATCCGGACGCTGTGATCGGGTCACGCCCAGCGCGAACACGGGCAGTCGGGGGCCTCGGGCGCCGTTAGCCTGGCAAGACGCCGTCCCCATAGGAGCGCAGATGTTCGAGCGATTCACCGACCGAGCCCGCCGTGTGGTGGTCCTCGCCCAGGAAGAGGCGAGGATGCTCAACCACAACTACATCGGGACCGAGCACATCCTGCTCGGCCTCATCCACGAGGGTGAGGGCGTCGCGGCCAAGGCGCTGGAGTCCCTCGGCATCTCCCTCGACGCGGTGCGCCAGCAGGTGCAGGAGATCATCGGCGAGGGCCAGCAGGCCCCGTCCGGGCACATCCCGTTCACCCCGCGCGCCAAGAAGGTGCTCGAGCTGTCGCTGCGCGAGGCGCTGCAGCTCGGCCACAACTACATCGGCACCGAGCACATCCTGCTCGGCCTCATCCGCGAGGGTGAGGGCGTCGCCGCCCAGGTGCTGGGCAAGCTCGGCGCCGACCTCAACCGCGTGCGCCAGCAGGTCATCCAGCTGCTCTCCGGCTACCAGGGCAAGGAGCCGGTCGCCGCCGGCGGCCCCGCCGAGGGCCAGCCGTCCGGCTCTGCCGTCCTCGACCAGTTCGGCCGCAACCTCACGCAGGCCGCGCGCGAGGGCAAGCTCGACCCGGTCATCGGGCGCGAGAAGGAGATCGAGCGGGTCATGCAGGTGCTGTCCCGCCGCACCAAGAACAACCCCGTCCTCATCGGCGAGCCCGGCGTCGGCAAGACCGCCGTCGTCGAGGGCCTGGCCCAGGACATCGTGCGCGGCGACGTGCCCGAGACGCTCAAGGACAAGCAGCTCTACACGCTGGACCTGGGCGCGCTCGTGGCCGGCTCCCGCTACCGCGGCGACTTCGAGGAGCGCCTGAAGAAGGTGCTCAAGGAGATCCGCACGCGCGGCGACATCATCCTGTTCATCGACGAGATCCACACCCTGGTCGGTGCCGGCGCCGCAGAGGGCGCGATCGACGCGGCGAGCATCCTCAAGCCGATGCTCGCGCGCGGCGAGCTGCAGACGATCGGCGCGACGACCCTCGAGGAGTACCGCAAGTACGTCGAGAAGGACGCCGCGCTCGAGCGCCGGTTCCAGCCCATCCAGGTGGCCGAGCCGACGCTGCAGCACGCGATCAACATCCTCAAGGGCCTGCGCGACCGGTACGAGGCGCACCACCGCGTCTCGATCACCGACGGCGCCCTGGTGGCCGCGGCGACGCTGGCCGACCGGTACGTCAACGACCGGTTCCTGCCGGACAAGGCGATCGACCTCATCGACGAGGCGGGCGCGCGCCTGCGCATCCGCCGGATGACGGCACCCCCGGAGCTGCGCGAGCTGGACGAGGCCATCGCCCAGGCGCGCCGCGACAAGGAGTCGGCGATCGACGAGCAGGACTTCGAGAAGGCCGCCCGCCTGCGCGACACCGAGAAGCAGCTCACCGCGCAGCGGATCGACAAGGAGAAGGCCTGGAAGTCCGGCGACCTCGACACGGTCGCGGAGGTCGACGAGGAGCTCATCGCCGAGGTGCTGGCCATGTCCACCGGCATCCCGGTGTTCAAGCTCACCGAGGAGGAGTCCAGCCGCCTGCTCCACATGGAGGAGGAGCTGCACAAGCGCGTCATCGGGCAGAGCGAGGCCGTCAAGGCCCTGTCGCAGGCGATCCGCCGCACGCGCGCCGGCCTCAAGGACCCCAAGCGCCCCGGTGGGTCGTTCATCTTCGCGGGCCCGACGGGCGTCGGGAAGACCGAGCTGGCCAGGGCGCTCGCCGAGTTCCTGTTCGGCGACGAGGACGCGCTCATCCAGCTGGACATGAGCGAGTTCTCCGAGAAGCACACGGTCTCGCGGCTGTTCGGCTCGCCCCCCGGCTACGTCGGGTACGACGAGGGCGGTCAGCTCACCGAGAAGGTGCGCCGCCGGCCGTTCTCCGTCGTCCTCTTCGACGAGGTCGAGAAGGCGCACGCCGACATCTTCAACTCGCTGCTGCAGATCCTGGAGGACGGTCGCCTGACCGACGCCCAGGGCCGGGTGGTCGACTTCAAGAACACCGTGATCATCATGACCACCAACCTCGGCACGCGGGACATCGCCAAGGGCCTGCAGACCGGCTTCCAGGCCGGCGGCGACCTGTCGACGTCGTACGAGCGGATGAAGGCCAAGGTCGGCGACGAGCTCAAGCAGCAGTTCCGGCCCGAGTTCCTCAACCGCGTCGACGACATCGTCGTGTTCCCGCAGCTGTCGCAGGACGAGATCATCCAGATCGTCGACCTGATGATCGCGCGGCTGCGGCTGCGGCTCGAGGCCAAGGACATGGCGATCGAGCTGACGCCCGCCGCCAAGCAGCTGCTCGCCGAGAAGGGCTACGACCCGGTGCTCGGCGCCCGGCCGCTGCGTCGCGCGATCCAGCGGGAGATCGAGGACGCCCTGTCCGAGAAGATCCTCTTCGGCGAGCTGCGCCCCGGCCAGACCGTCCTGGTCGACGCCCAGGGCGAGGGCCTGCTCGGGGAGTTCGTCTTCTCCGCGTCGGGCGAGGGCACCGGGGCCGGGTCGAGCGACCCGGAGCCCGTGGCCGTCTCCTCGATGCCGCCGCTCACGACGACCGACGACGGCACGACCGCCTCCGCCTCCTGACGGGCGGGCTCGCCCACCGACGACACGGCCCCGGACCACACGGTCCGGGGCCGTTCGCCGTCAGCGGTTGACCGTGTCGCCGTCGATGTGGAGCGAGTCGTCCTCGTGCACCTCGAACGCCTCGAGGACGGGGTCGGCGAGAACCGCGTCGACGAGCGCCCGTGGGCCGCCGACCACCGTCGAGTCCAGGTCGATCTCCGTGGCGACGCACCACGTGCGGTCGGCCGGCCAGAGCAGGTTCGGCGTCTGGCCCCAGAAGCCGGACTGGCCCGCGGCGAAGAACGGCTGCACGCCGCGCATCGGGCCGCGGAAGAGCAGGTACGCGCGCCCGGGCAGCTCGAGGCGCGGCGCGGCCATCACCTCGCGGCCGAACGCCGGGGGCGGGGGCTCCACCGTCGGGGTCACCGGCCCCGCGCTGAGCACCGAGACCGCCCCGCCGCCCTGGATCCAGCCGTAGCCCTCCCACAGCGCCGCGATCACCTCCGCGTCGGCGCCCCCGTCCGTGTGCGCGGCGAGGACGTCGAGCAGGGCCGGGAGCTGCTCGGCGTCGAGCTGGCCG
Source organism: Actinotalea fermentans ATCC 43279 = JCM 9966 = DSM 3133 (assembly GCA_000767215.1). Lineage (GTDB taxonomy): Bacteria > Actinomycetota > Actinomycetes > Actinomycetales > Cellulomonadaceae > Actinotalea > Actinotalea fermentans. Next base: position 2,528 of record AXCX01000190.1, on the reverse strand, counting down.
TCCATCGAGCCCCAGTCGCCCTGTCCCTGCACGGCCCACGGCTCGCCCGTCCACCTGACCAGGCGCCAGAACTGCGCGAGCGGGTGCACGACCGTCCCGTGCGCGGCGGCGACGTCGGCCCAGCGCCGGAGGCCGCCGGCGCCGTCCGACGCGCGGTGCAGGACGCGCGCGTAGGCGGCGAGTCCGCGGGGCACGAGGTGACCCACCCGCGTCCCGGTGTCCGCGCCGTACGGCGCCAGTCGCGCGCCGATCCACCCGCCCACCGCCGGATCGGGCTCGTGCCGCAGCGTCGCGTCGGTCACCGGACGTCAGTCGTCCGCATCGGCGGCCGCGCGCTCGGCGACGGCGTCGGCGTAGGCGTCGAACTCCGCCTTGTGGTCCGCGTAGAACTGCGCCTGGTACTCGATCTCGACCTCGAGCAGGGCGTCGGCGTACCCCGAGGAGTCGCGGCAGTCGACGTCGGCGACGGCCATCGCGATCTCGCGCTCCGCGAGCTCCTGCTTGGCCTGCAGCGCCGCGAGGCCGAGCTTGATCGACGGGTCGTCGACGTCGGTGATGGCGCCCTGCAGCGCGACCAGGCGCGCGTCGAACTCCGTGCGGATCGCGAGCATCGCGTCGCCGGTGAACAGGTTGTCGCCGGGCGTGACCAGGCCCGGGAACCCGGCGTCGGCCATGCACGAGGCCCACGCCGGGTGCAGTCCGACGACGCGGTCGTCGGACTGGATCGCCTCGCGCATGGCCATCTGCTCCTGGAAGAAGACGTCCGGGTCGAACTCGCCGCTCGCCTCGAGCATCGCGCCGGCGCTCGCCTGCGCCTGCGCGAAGCAGCCCTGCCCCTCGCCGGACTGCGGGTCCGCCGCGTCGACCTCCTCGGGGGAGCCCCACAGGGCGCGGTCGTACTCGGCGCGCGCCTCGGGGGACAGCTGCTCCACGTACCGGGTGTTGGGGTCGTCGAGCTGGGCGGCAGACATCGCGTAGTAGCCCATGTCGTCGGTGGTGATCCCGAACCCGAACTGCTCCGCGTACTCCCGGGTGCCCGGCTCGAGGCCGAGATCAGTCGCCGTGCGGACGTCCTCGAGCGCCGGGCCCGGGTCCAGGGGCGTGTACTCGAAGCCGAGCGCGTTCATGCAGGCCGCCACGTCCTCCTGCACGGCGGTGTGCTGGTCGATGGCGTCGCCCATGTCGCGCAGCGCGTCCATCTGGTCGAAGAACGCGTCGACCGCGCCCGTCGTCGCGTCGCCGGGCGGAGTCGGCGACGCGCCGCCGCCCGGCTCGTCGGACCCGCAGGCCGCGCACGCCCAGGCGAGGACCACCACCGTCAGTGCCCCCGCGCGTCGTGCCCCCGCCCGCGTCCCTCGCCCGCCCATCCCCGCACGATAGGAGCCCGACGCCGCCGTGGGGAGGGGTTCGGCGACGACGGCTAGGACCAAACGCGGCCGACCATGACGGCGACGGGTGCCACAGTGTGTCCATGCCCGGTCGACGACGACTGCCTCGCGCCCTTCCCTCCGAGCAGGGGGTGCCCGCGCGGGCCCTGCTGAGGTTCCTGGACTCCCTCGAGCAGGGTGGCCCGGAGCTGCACAGCCTCATGGTCCTGCGCCGCGGGCACGTCATCGCCGAGGGGTGGTGGCACCCGTACCGGCGCGAGCTGGGCCACCAGCTCTTCTCCCTGAGCAAGAGCTTCACGTCGACGGCCGTCGGCTTCGCGCGCGCCGAGGGCCTGCTCTCCCTCGACGACCTCGTGCTGGACCACCTCGGCGACCTCGCGCCGGCCCGCCCCGACCCGCGGCTGGCCCGGATGCGGATCCGCCACCTGCTCACGATGACGACGGGGCACGTCACGGCGACGGACGTGCGCGTGTTCGGCACCCCGCGCTGGGCCAAGGCGTTCCTCGCCCTGCCGCTCGAGGCCGAGCCCGGCACCGAGTTCCTGTACAACACCCCGGCGACGTACCTGCTGTCCTTCCTCGTGCAGCGGCTCACCGGCCAGCGCGTGCTCGAGTACCTCCGCCCGCGGCTCCTCGCGCCGCTCGGCATCGAGGGCGCCACGTGGGAGCAGTCGCCCGAGGGCGTCGACACCGGCGGCTTCGGCCTCACGCTGGCCACCGAGGACCTGGCCTGCTTCGGTCAGCTCTACCTGCAGGACGGCGTGTGGGAGGGCACCCGGGTGCTCCCGGAGGGCTGGGTGGCCGAGGCGACCGCCCGGCACACGGACTCCCACATCCTCGAGCCCGACTGGGCGCAGGGCTACGGCTACCAGTTCTGGCGCTGCCAGCCGCCGGGCATCTACCGCGGCGACGGCGCGTTCGGGCAGTTCTGCGTGGTCATGCCGGAGGCGCAGGCCGTCGTCGTCGCGACCTCGGGGACGCCCCACCTGCAGGGCGTGCTCGAACGGATGTGGGAGCACCTGGTGCCGGCGCTCGCGGGCGAGCAGGAGGTGGGGGCGGACCTCGAGCCCGCCGCCGAGGCCGAGCTCGCCGCCCGCCTCGCCGGGCTGCGGATCGCGCCGCCGTCGGGCGACGCCGTCC
>AXCX01000189.1 GCA_000767215.1 Actinotalea fermentans ATCC 43279 = JCM 9966 = DSM 3133 | reverse complement strand
CGGCGCGCCCGACGGCGGCCCAGCGGCCGACGGCGGCGCAGCGGCCTGGGAACCCAGTCGCGCCCGAGCGGAGCGAACCCCTGCTGCGCCTGCTCGTCGGCTCGGCGTTCCGCCGCCGGCGGGAGGAGCAGGGCCGCACGCTCGCCGCCGTGGCCTCCGAGGCGCGGGTCTCGATCGCCTACCTCTCCGAGATCGAGCGCGGCCGCAAGGAGCCGTCCTCCGAGGTCCTGCTCGCGGTGTGCCACGCCCTGGGGATGCGGCTCGCCGACCTGCTCCTCGACGCGGCCCGCGAGCTGCGGGCCACCGAGCTGCACGCCACGGACCTGCGCGCCACCGAGCGTCGCACCGCCGACCTGCGTACCGCCGAGCGTCGCGCGAGCCGCTCGGTGCCGGCCGGTGCACGTGACCGGAGTGCGACCGCGGTGGCACCGGTCCTCGTGGACGTCCGCTCGGTCACGGAGCGGGCATCGGACGACTCGGACGACGGCGACGGCACGCCCCGCGCGCTGCTCTCCGTCGCCTGAGCCGCCGCCCGCCCCCGCAGCCGGCCCGTCACGGCTCACCCCGTCACAACGCTGCCCGTCACAACCCGGCGGGGCGTACGGCGTCGGGCCGGACGTCGTCGAGGTGCTCGACCACGCGGTCGACGAGCCCGTACTCGCGCGCCTCCTCGGCACTGAACCAGCGGTCGCGGTCGGAGTCCTTCTCGATCCGCTCGACCGTCTGGCCGGTGTGCTCGGCGGTGAGCGCCTGCATCGTGCGCTTGGTGTAGCGCAGGTTCTCCGCCTGGATGGCGACGTCGATCGCCGTCCCGCCGATGCCGCCCAACGGCTGGTGCATGAGGATCCGCGCGTGCCGCAGCGCGAACCGCTTGCCCGGCGTCCCGGCCGACAGCAGGAACTGGCCCGCGCTCGCGGCCAGGCCCATCGCGAGCGTCGAGACGTCGTTCGGGACGAGTCGCATCGTGTCGTAGATCGCGAGCGCGGCCGAGATCGAGCCGCCCGGGGAGTTCACGTAGAGCGCGATGTCCCGGCGCGGGTCCTCGGCGGACAGCAGCAGCAGCTCGGCGCAGATCCGGTTGGCGATCGCGTCGTCGACCTCCTGACCCAGCACGATGATCCGCTGGTGCAGCAGGCGGCTGGCCAGGTGGTCGTCGAACGGCGCGAGCCCGGGCGCCTCGGCGCGCAGCGCGGGCGCGGCGGCGCGCAGCGCGGGTGCGGACGCCGTCGTCGGGCGGGGTAGGGGCAGCATGGTGACCTCCTCGGGTGCGGACGCCTCCACGGTGGCACCGCGCGGCCCGCGCGCGCCCTGGGCTCTGCCTGCAGCGGATACGCCCCGGGCAGAAGGTGCGGCGCCCGGCCCGTCATCGCCCCGGCTACGGTGACGCGCGTGGACACCGTGCCGACGGCCGCCGGCCTCGACGCGGCCCTGCGGGCGCAGGCCGACGACGACGCCGCCGTCGGCTTGGCGCGCTACTTCCAGACCGGGCCCGGCGGCTACGGGGAGGGCGACCGCTTCCTCGGGCTCACGGTGCCCCGGGTCAAGGCGACGCTGCGGCCGTACCGCGCGCTGCCGCCCACCGAGCTCGAGACGCTCCTGGCCAGCCCGTGGCACGAGGTCCGCACCGCCGCGCTGGAGATCATGGCGCACCAGGCTCGGGTGGCCCGGACGCCGGAGGACCGCCGCCGGGAGCTGTTCGAGCTCTACCTGCGCCGGCACGACCGGATCGACAACTGGGACCTCGTGGACCGGGCCGCGCGCGACGTCGTCGGGCGCTGGCTGCTGGCCCACCCAGATGGCGGGGCCACGCTGGACCGGCTCGCCGCGTCCGCCGTCGTCTGGGAACGCCGCACCGCGATGGTCGCGACGATGGCGTACTCCGACGCCGGCCAGGTCGCCGAGGTGCTCCGGGTCGCGGAGCTCCTGGTCGACGACGGGCACGACCTCCTGCGCAAGGCCGTCGGCTGGCTGCTGCGCTGCGCGGGCGACGTCGAGCCGGCCGCGCTGCTCGGGTTCCTCGACGCGCACGCCGCGACCATGCCGCGCACCGCCCTGCGGTACGCGCTCGAGCACCAGGCCGGGGACGTCCGTCGCCACTACCTCGGTCTGCGGGCGCGCACCCGCTGACGCCCGTCGGCGCCGGCCGGCAGGTCGCCCCGCGCGGCCGGCGCCGTCGTCGGTCAGCCCGCGAGCGTGCCCGCGAAGACCTGCCAGGCCAGCAGCGACTTCGCCACGAGCGAGAGCGTGATGTACGTGCGCTCACCCACGAGGTAGTCCTTCCAGCGCCCGACCTGCTTGTACTGCAGCCACTGGACGATCGCGAAGATGTTGAAGAACACGAAGAGCGACACGACGATGCCGTACACGAACCCGGGCACCTCGCCCGTCCCCTCGTAGCCCGGGCGCAGGACGACGACCAGCAGGATCAGCAGCCACGGGATCGCGCCCGCGAAGCAGCCGAACCAGAACGGCAGGAAGCCGCGCTCGCCGGGCACCTCGTACTTCTCCTGGAGCCAGCCGAACAGGATCATGCAGGCGTTCACGGCGAAGATCGCGACGAGCGCGGTGACGTCGGCGATGCCGCAGACCTGCGCGATGAGCCAGATCATCACCGACGACGACAGCGAGTACTCCACCCAGCGGGCGTCGTTGCGCTGCTGGGCGAGGTCCGTGCCGTACCGGCGGAAGCCCGGCCCCGCGACCCACGCGTGCGCGAGCGCGCTGAGCACGAAGAAGAGCGCGACGCCCCACGCGAGTGGCACGTCCCACAGCGTCGTCGTGGTGAAGGCGTCGCTGCCGGGCGGGCCGTCGAGGTAGGAGGCCGTGACCGGCAGCGTGAAGTCGCTCGCCAGGACGACGACGGCCACGGCGGACGCGGCGTGCAGCACGCCCGCGCCGATGTTCCAGCGGCGCAGGTTCCTCAGCCGCTCGGCAGGGATCACGAGGGTCTCGCGGGTCGCCATGGCGCCTCCCGGGGTCTCCGACGACGGACCGCCCGCCGTTGGGCTCGAACCATGATCAGTCCTGGTGAGAGCGTCGCACGCTCGTGATCACCAACGACAGTGGTCGCCCGGATGATTCCCGGGACGCGGCGGCGGCGTCGGCAGGCCAGACGACGGCGTAGGCGGGCCAGGCGGCGACGGACGTCCCGGCTCCTGTCGCGCCGACCCCGGGAGAATCGGGGGATGCGGCTGATCCTCGTGCGCCACGGCCAGACGACTGCCAACGTCGCCGGGCTCCTGGACACCGCGCACCCCGGCGCCCACCTCACGGACCTCGGCCACGAGCAGGCGGCAGCCCTGCCCGCGGTGCTCGACGGCGCCACGATCGACGCCTTGTACGCCTCGTCGTTGGTGCGGACGCAGCAGACGGCCGCACCGCTCGCCGCGGCGCGCGGGCTAGACGTGCAGGTGCGGGACGGGCTGCGCGAGATCAGCGCGGGCGACCTGGAGATGCTCGGCGACGCGGCGTCGGTCGAGCGCTACCTCGCCACGAGCCTGGCCTGGGTGGCCGGCGACCACGACGCGGCCCTGCCCGGGGGCGAGACGGCCCCCGAGGTCCTCGCCCGTTTCGACGACGTGGTGACCGAGGCGGCCGCGTCGGGCGCCGAGACCGTGGTGATGGTCAGCCACGGCACGGTCATCCGGTCCTGGGCCGCCATCCGGGCCGGCATCCCCGCGGACGAGGCCGCGCGGTCGCGCCTCGGCAACACCGACGTCGTCGTGCTCGAGGGACACCCCGCCGAGGGGTGGCGCGCGCTCAGCTGGGCCGGTCGCTCGCTCTCCTGAGCGTCACGCCTTCGTCGACACCGCCTTGGTCGACACCGCCTTCGTCGACACCGTGACCGTGAACTTGGCGTTGCGGTCGGCCTGCCGGGTCGGGCCGACGAGCGTGGTGAGCACCGGCCGGTACTGCAGGTGCGAGTTCCAGACGACCCACAGCTCGCCGCCCGGGCGCAGCACCCGCGCGGCGTCGGCGAACAGGCGCCGGGCGATACCCGAGTGCACGGTGGTCCCGACGTGGAACGGCGGGTTCAGCACGACGAGGTCCACCGAGGCGTCCGGCACGCCCGCGGCGGCGACGTCCCGGGCGACGGTGACGCGGTCCGCGACACCGTTCGCCTCCGCGGTCGCCCTCGCCGAGGCGACGGCGGCCGCCGACTCGTCCGTCGCGGTCACGCGCAGCGCGGGCCGCGCCTGCGCGAGGCTCACGGCGAGCACGCCCGTACCGCAGCCGAGGTCGAGCGCCGTCTCGGCGGCCGGCGCCATCTGGTCCTCGCTCGCGAGCAGGAACCTCGTGCCGATGTCGACGCCCGTGCCGGCGAAGACGCCCCCGTGCGCCAGGACGGTGAGCCCGAGGTCGTCGTGCCGCTCGGCGGCCGGCCAGTCCGGCGCGGGGCGGTCCCCGGCCGGGCGCGGCGCGGCGGCGACGAGCACCCGGGACTTCTGCCGTGCGAGCCGGGCCTGCACGTCGGAGAACCATCGCCCGAGCACGTCGTTCATGCCGTGGGTCATGTGCTTGACCCGCCCACCGGCGTAGACCCGCACCTCGGGATGGGCGTGCGTCGCGATCGCCTCGGCCACCTCGTCGAGCTCGTCGAGCGAGGCGGGCAGCTGCCAGAGGACGACCCGGGCGCCCGCGAGCGCGCCGTCGTCGAGGAGGTGGGTCGTGAAGGTGCCGGACAGGCCGAGCCGCTCGGCGTTCGCGGTGAGGGCCTGCTCGCCGACGAGCCGGTCCTGGTGGGTCCGCACGCCCGTCACCCCGTGCAGGGCCACCGCACCGAGGGTCAGCGCCCCGTACCTGTCGCCGACGACGCAGACCGTGCCGGCCGGGGCCGTCGCGAGATCCGCGGCAGCCTCGTCGAGGATCAGGCGATCGGTCGCGTCGGCGGCGACGAGGTTGACCGCCTCGACGTCAGGGAAGCGGCGCAGGTCGTCGAACGAGAAGGTGGTCACCGGGCCATCGTCCCAGGCTCCGTCCGCGCGCCCGGCACCGGCCGCGCTCCCTCGCACGGACACCGGCCTAGAGGCCCGCCGACATGTTGACGAACCGGGAGTAGTGCAGCTGGCTCGAGACGACGATCGTGTCCGTCGGGCCGTTACGGTGCTTGGCCACGATGAGGTCGGCCTCGCCCGCGCGCGGGGACTCGCGCTCGTAGGCGTCCTCGCGGTGCAGCAGGATCACGACGTCGGCGTCCTGCTCGATGGCGCCCGACTCGCGGAGGTCGGAAAGCATCGGCTTCTTGTCGGTGCGCTGCTCGGCGCCACGGTTCAGCTGCGAGATCGCGATCACCGGCACCTCGAGCTCCTTGGCGAGCAGCTTGAGCGCACGGGAGAACTCGCTGACCTCCTGCTGGCGCGACTCGACGCGCTTGCCCGAGCTCATCAGCTGGAGGTAGTCGATGACCACGAGCTTGAGGTTGTGGCGCTGCTTGAGGCGGCGGCACTTGGCCCGGATCTCCATGAGCGACATGTTCGGCGAGTCGTCGATGAACAGCGGCGCCTGCGACAGCCGGCCCATCGTCGCCGCCAGCTTCTGCCAGTCCTCGTCGCGCATGGTGCCCTTGCGCATGTTCTGCAGGGGGACCTGGGCCTCCGCGGACAGCATGCGCATCGTGAGCTCGTTGCGGCTCATCTCCAGGGAGAACACGACGGACGTCTGCTGGTGCTTGATCGCCGCCGAGCGCACGAAGTCCGCCGCGAGCGTCGACTTGCCGATGGCGGGACGCGCGGCGACGACGATCATCTGGCCCGGGTGCAGGCCGTTCGTCAGCCGGTCGAGCTCGATGAAGCCGGTGGGCACGCCGATCATGCCCTCGCCGCGGTGCCCCGCGGCCTCGATCTCCTCCATCGTCCCGTTGATGATGTCGGCGATCGGCAGGTAGTCCTCGGACGACTTGCGGTCCGTGACCGCGTACACCTCGGCCTGCGCGCTGTTGACGATGTCCTCGACGTCGCCGCCGTCGGCCGCGTAACCCAGCTGCACGATGCGGGTGCCCGCCTCGACCAGGCGACGCAGCACCGCGCGCTCGCGCACGATGCGTGCGTAGTAGCCGGCGTTCGCGGCCGTCGGCACCATCGAGATCAGCGTGTGCAGGTACGGCGCCCCGCCGATGCGGGCGATCTCGCCGCGCTTGGTGAGCTCCGCCGAGACGGTGACGGCGTC
>AXCX01000188.1 GCA_000767215.1 Actinotalea fermentans ATCC 43279 = JCM 9966 = DSM 3133 | reverse complement strand
TCGAGCACGGCGTCGTAGATGAGCTCGTGCGCCGGGCGGTAGAAGTCCGGCCCGCGCAGCTGCTCGACGACGTCGGCGATCGCGTCCTTGCTGAGCAGCATGCCGCCGAGCACGCTCTGCTCGGCAGCGATGTCCTGCGGCGGCGTGCGGTCGAACCCGGGTTCGGGGCGGTTGAGCGAGAGGCCCCGTTCGAGTTCCTCGATGCTCATGCCTGCTGCACGCCCCCCACCGGGTCCGCCGGAATCGTCTCGAACTGATGTTCTCAGGCCCCTGCGACATCGCCAGGGACATCCCCCGCGATGCCGGCCTACCGGTGGTCCCGTCGAACTGCTGACCAGACCCTAGTGAGGTCCGGCGGCACCGCTCAACGCGGCACCCGCGCATCCTGTGCAGCGTCCTGTGGGCGGCTTGTGGGTGACGTGTGGACCCGTGCGGGAGGTCTTCCACAGGCTGGGAACAACGCTGTGGATATCGTGGGATGAAAGTGCCCGGCCCCCGCGTCGAGCACCGGATTCGCCGTGCACCGACTGTGGACAGGAACTCGTTGCCCGACCTCTCACCATCCGGACCGCCGGTCTCGCCACCAGGTGGACGGGCCCTCGACCGGCGCATCGTCGCGCTCGCCCTCCCGGCGCTCGGCGCCCTCGTCGCCGAGCCGCTCCTCGTCCTGATCGACTCCGCGGTCGTCGGTCACCTCGGCGCCGCCGAGCTCGCCGGCCTGGCCCTGGCGGGCACCGTGCTGACCACCGTCGTCGGGCTGTGCGTGTTCCTCGCCTACGCGACCACGGCGGGCGTGGCGCGGGCGCTGGGCGCGGGTGACCGGCGTCGGGCGCTGCGGCTGGGGGTCGACGGGACCTGGCTGGCGGTGATCCTGGGTGCGGTCCTGGCCCTCCTGCTCATGGCGGCCGCGGGGCCGGTGGTCGACGCCCTCGGTGCGCCCGACGACGTCCGCCCGCACGCCCTCGCGTACCTGCGCTGGTCCGCGCCCGGCCTGCCCGGGATGCTCGCCGTCCTCGCCGCCACGGG
>AXCX01000187.1 GCA_000767215.1 Actinotalea fermentans ATCC 43279 = JCM 9966 = DSM 3133 | reverse complement strand
GGTCCGCCGGCGACGCACGCCCCGAGGCCGGCACGGCCGCACGCGGGCGCGACGACGACGCCGCGCTCGCCGTCCTCGCCGACGTCTGCGCGCGCCTGGCCGAGGGTGACCTCGAGGCTCGCATCCCGGTGACCGACGCGTCGCCGTCCGTGGAGGCGGCGCGGTCCGCGGTGAACCGGATGGCGGACGTCATGGACGCCTACGTGCGCGAGTCGCGGGCCGTCCTCGCCGCCGCCGACCAACGGCGGTTCCACCGCCGGTTCCTCGTCCAGGGCATGCCCGGCGGGTTCCGCGACGGCGCCCAGCGGATCGACGAGAGCCGCGCCTCGCTCGCCGGCGCCGCCGCGCGTGCGGACCAGGAGCGGGCCGAGCGGGTCGCGCTCGCCGAGCGCCTCGTGCACGTGGCCGACCAGGTCGCGGAGTCCGCGCAGGACCTCGGCCGCTCCGCGGGTGAGCTGGCGGCCGCCTCCCAGGCTGCGGCCGACGCGGCCCTGGCGTCGATGACGACCGTCGAGACGCTCGAGCGCAGCGGGGTCGAGATCGCGGCCGCCGTCCGGCTGATCCAGGCCATCGCGGCCCGGACGCGCCTGCTCGCGCTCAACGCGACCATCGAGGCCGCGCACGCGGGCGAGGCCGGCAAGGGGTTCGCGGTGGTCGCCAAGGAGGTGCGCTCGCTGTCGGAGGAGTCCGCCGACAGCTCGCGCGACATCACGGTCCAGGTGGGTGCGGCCCAGGCCGCGTCCACGGCCGCCGCGGAGGCGTTCGCGCACATCAACGCCCTGGTGTCGGGCATGAGCGAGCAGGTCACCCGCATCGCCGACGCTGCGGACGGCGGCACGGGCTCGGGCCTCGCCTCGCTCGCGGCGGACCTGCGCGCCGAGATGGCGCAGTTCGTCGACCTGCGCTGACGCCGGCCGGCCCGGCCGGCCCGCCTCAGTCGGGCCAGACGAGCGATCCGTCGCGCACGCGGGCGAGCACGCGGTCGGCGACGGTCCGCGCGTCGTCGTCGCTCGCGACGTCGACGACGTGCCGGGCGACCGACCTGGCCCGGGCGAACTCGGCGTGCATGTGCCGCGCCGCGTCGAGGTCGGTGAAGCCGTGCCCCACCCGGGTCGCCACCCGCTCGAGGCACACCTCCGCCGGCGGCAGCAGCACCGCGTAGTGCAGCCGCCCGACGCCGGCCGCGGCGGCGAACGTCGGCAGGAACCAGGCGCCAACGACGCCGTCGTAGACGACGGTGCAGCGCTCGGCCAGGCGTCCGGTGGCGGCGGCGGCGGCGCGGATGACGCCGTCGTTCTGCTCGTGTGCCTCGGGCAGCCAGGGCTCGCGCATGCCGCGGCGCAGGAACGCGAAGAAGGCGTCGCCCTCCACGAGGGCGGACGGGTCGAACGCGTCCACGAGCGCGCCCGCGACGGTGGACTTGCCGGAGCCGGGCGGTCCGGTCACGACGACGATCGACGGCACCCGACGAGTGTGCCGGGCGTGTCCAGCGGAATGTGAGGATGGCCCGATGACGACCGAGCACCAGCCGTCCGAGGGCGAGGCCCGCGCGCTCGCGGCCCTCGAGGCATCGGGCCTGCGCTTCCGCATCACGCGGCACGGCCCCGTGCGCAGCCTCGAGGAGGCCGCGGCCGCGCGTCGGCTGCCGCCGGAGCGGATCATCAAGACGATCGTGGTGCGCCGCGGGGACGACGACTTCCTGTTCGTCCTGGTCCCCGGCGGCCGGACGATCTCCTGGCCCAAGCTCCGCGCGCTCCTGGAGGTGTCGCGGCTGTCGATGCCGGACGCCGCGGTCGCGCGTGAGGTCACCGGCTACGAGCGCGGCACCATCACGCCGTTCGGCTCGCTGCGCGCCTGGCCGGTGGTGGCCGACGCGCGGGTGGCCGGGCACCCGGTCTCGATCGGGGCCGGCGCGCACGGCGTCGCGGCGACCGTGGACGGGTCGCAGCTCACGCTCGCGCTGGGCGCGACGGTCGCGGACGTGACCGAGGCCGAGGGCGGCGCGGGCGACGCGTGACGCGTCGGTGGTCGGGCGTAGCGTCCGGCCCGGACCCGCACCGCGCGCGGCCGGAGAGGACGCCATGAGCACGGCACCCACCACCCACCCCGCGGTCGTGGCGGCCGGCGACCTCGCCGTGCTCAGCTTCCAGTTCGTCTCGCAGGGGTCGGAGGGGCAGCGGCGCTGGAACACCACCGAGGCGTACCGGCGCGACCCGGAGCGTGGCTGGCGGATCGTCCACACGCACTGGTCGCTGACCGACGCGGGGCCCGCCGTCGTGGGGTGAGCGAGGCGTTCCGCGGAGCGCGGCGGGCCGACCGTGATCGGCTCCTGACCTGCGGACACGCGTGACATCACCCGTTCACACGCACGACGCGCGGCCGTCGCACGGCGGGCGTACGCTGCCTCGGCACGGTGACAACGTTCGCGGCGCAGCGCGGCTCCGGGGAACTTCCGGGCCCGGCCGCGCGTCGTTCATGGCAGGGCAGGTTCGGAGGGAAGGGGCACCGTGAGCGAGGACGCGACAGGGCAGGGCGGCATCGAGGTCGTCGACGACTCCCGGCGCACGGTGGTCCGGCTCTGGGGCGACGTCGACGCGTCGCTGCGCGACCAGGCCAGCCTGGCCATGGTCGCCCTGCTCACCCGGGGCGGGCCGTACATCATCGACGTCTCGGACGTGACGTTCATCGACTCGTCCGGCATCGCGTTCGTCCTGCAGGTGCACCGCATGGCGACCGACACCGGCTCGACGGCGGTCCTGCGCGACCCGCCCGTGCTGGTCATCGAGATGCTCGACCTCATCGGCCTCGGCGGCACGATCCCGTTCGAGTTCAGCGCCGGGGACACCGCCGACCGCGTCGAGACCGCCGGCGTCTGACCGCCGCAGACCTCAGCCCAGGGTCTCCGGGAGCTCCGGGGTGCCCGTGGCCAGCACGTGCTCGGCCAGGAAGCCGCTGACGACCTGATACCAGATCTTCGCGTGCTGCGGCGTGAGCACCCAGTGGTTCTCGTCCGGGAAGTACAGGAACCGGTGGACGGTCGTGCCGTCGTCGTCGGCGGGCAGGCCCGAGGACGAGAGCAGGTCGTACCAGAGCCGCAGGCCCTCGCCGATCGGCACCCGGTAGTCCTTGTCGCCGTGCACCACGAGCATCGGCGTGCGGATGTCGCCGACCGCCAGGTGCGGGCTGTTCTCGAGCGCCATCTCCGGGGTCATCTCGCGGCCCCAGTAGAAGGCCATGTCCGTCGTCGGGCCGAACTGGTCCAGGGCCCACAGGCTCGCGTGCGTGACGATCGCGTCGAAGCGGTCCGTGTGGCCGGCGATCCAGTTGGCCATGTAGCCGCCGAACGAGCCGCCCATCGCGGCCGTGCGCGTCGCGTCGACGTCCTCGCGCGCGACCGTCGCGTCGGTGACCGCCATGAGGTCCGTGAACGGGTCCTTGCCCCAGCGGCCCCAGCCGCGCTGGATGAAGTCCTGCCCGTAGCCGGTCGACAGGGCCGGGTCCGGCAGCAGGACGGCGTAGCCCTGGGCCACCATCAGCCACGGGTTCCAGCGCCACGACCAGGAGTTCCACGAGCTCAGCGGCCCACCGTGCACCCACAGGAGCAGCGGGGCCGGGTCGGTGGCGGTGGCGCCGTCGGGCATGGCGAGCCAGCCGCGGACCTCGTGCGCGTCGTCGCCCTCGCCCGCGGTGGTGCGGACCTCGGTGAGCCAGCCCGGCAGCGTGGGCGGGGCCGCGGGCGCGCGGAGCACGGTGACGGTGCCCCGGGGGCGGTTCTCGTCCGCGACGAGCTGGATGCGCACCGGGTGGGCCGGCGCGAGGTACGACGCGCGCATCGCGTAGACGACTGACGAGTCCGGAGCGACCTGCAGGTCGGAGTACACGTGGTCGTCGTGCGTGAGCTGGGTGACCGTGCCGTCGGGGCTGTCGGCCAGGTCGATGTGGAAGACGGGCGCGCGCCCGTCCTGGTCGGCCACGACGAGCAGGCCGGCGCCGTCGGGCAGCCACTGGTGGCAGGTCACCCAGCGGTCCCAGTCGTCGACGAGCCGGCGCGGCTGGGCGTCCGGGTCGCGCAGGTCGAGCAGCTCGAGGGTGATGCGCGGCGCCGTCGTCGGCGTGGAGTGCGACTCCCGGCGGTAGGCGACCAGGGCGCCGTCGGGGGAGATGACGGGCGCGCCCAGGTCGGCGTCGACGTCGTCCACGAGGACCGTGCGCTGCTGCGTGTCGATGTCGATGCGCACCAGCTGCGTGCGGGAGGCGCCGCGGCCGGTCGGCACCAGCCACGTCGAGACGACGAACGTGCCATCCGGGGACAGGTCGAACTCGGCCTCGAGCAGCGCCTGGCCGGGCGTCGGGGTCAGGTCGCTGACCTTGAGGTGCTCCACGGACAGGCTCGCGACCTCGACCGAGCGCGCGACGTCGTCGCCCGCCCGGAAGTGCCAGCCGAGCAGGTGCGGGCTGTCCGGGCCGAGGTCGTGGTCCCAGTACCGCACGGGGTAGCCCTCGTGCAGGACGGCCGAGACCTTCTTCTCCTTGCGCAGCGCGCGCAGGCGGTCGTCGGCGGCGCCGTCGGCGGCGCGCGGGAGCATCCGGGTGGTGAAGACGACCGCGGGCGAGCGCTGCGCCGTCTTGACCTGGTGCACGCCGCCCGGGCGCGAGGCGACGATGCGCGCCTCGCCACCGCCGGCGGGGAGCACCCACAGCGCGGGGGTCTTCTTGTCGTTCTCGTCGTCGGCCGCGTCCGCGTTGGGGCGGGCCGAGGTGAAGAGGAGGTCGCCGTCGGGCGTGAAGGCCGCGCCGGTCTCGCCCTCGGCGCTGCGCGTGAGGCGGCGGGCCGGCCTGGCGCGGGTCGGGTAGACCTCCCACAGGGCGGTGTGCGTCTTGGTGCCGTCGGCGTTCAGGGTCGAGACCTGGGTGACGAGCCGCGAGCCGTCCGGCGACAGGACGAGGCCCTCCATGCGCGGCAGGCGCACGTACTCGTCGAGGTCGTGGAACGGCGTCTGAAGGGTCGGGTAGCCCTCGGGCTCGCTGGGCACGAGGTGGAGCTGACGACCGGACTCGTCGGGCGGCTGCATGGGTCCTCCTGGTCCTGACCGGAACGGTCCCGCGGCGTCTGGGCACGAGGCACCGGGCGTCGGGGGACGCTGCCAGCGTCATCGGCCTCGGCGCTGGGCGTCTTGACCGTTGCGGGCAGATCTCACCCGGGATCCTGCCATTCCCGGCACGCCTGGCGGCGGGACCGACGCCCGACGGCGTGGAGCGTCTCGGCTGTCGGCGGGCGGCCGTACCGTTCCGGGCATGCGGATGCTCCACACCAGCGACTGGCACCTCGGTCGCACGCTGCACGGTGTGGACCTGCTGGGGCACCAGGCCGCGTACCTGGACCACCTGGTCGAGCTCGTGCGCGCGGAGTCCGTGGAAACCGTCGTGGTCGCGGGGGACGTGTACGACCGGGCTGTGCCGCCGGTCGAGGCGGTCGGGCTGCTCGCGGACGCGCTGCGCCGGCTGAGCGAGACCGCGGCGGTGGTGGTCACGCCCGGGAACCACGACTCGGCGATCCGGCTGGGCTTCGGCGCCGAGCTGATGCGGCCCGGCGTGCACCTGCGGGCGCGCGTCGCCGACGTCGGGGTGCCCGTGGTGCTGCGGGACGAGCACGGGCCGGTCGCGGTGCACGCGCTGCCCTACCTCGACCCAGACGCGGCGCGGTCGGTGCTGGCCGACGACGGCGAGCCGCTCGCCCGGTCGCACGAGGCGGTGGTCGGCGCGGCGATGGCGCGCGTGCGGCGGGAGCTGGTGATGCGGGGGGCGGCCTCGGGAGCGTCCGAGCGGGTGCGGGCCGTGGTGCTGGCGCACGCGTTCGTCGTGGGCGGGCAGGGCTCGGAGTCCGAGCGGGACATCCGCGTGGGCGGCGTCGACGCGGTCCCGGCCGGGGTGTTCGCGGGCGTCGACTACGTGGCGCTCGGTCACCTGCACGGCCCGCAGGAGATCGCGTTCCCCGCGGGTGCCGCGGCGGTGCCCGACGGCGAGGGGTCGGGTGGGTCCCCACCGGCCGTGTCCGGTCCTGCGCCCGTGCTGCGCTACTCGGGCTCGCCGCTCGCGTACTCGTTCTCCGAGCTGCGGCACCGCAAGTCGTCGGTGCTGGTCGAGCTGGGGCGGGACGGCGTCGTCGGGACCACGCTGGTGCCCGCGCCCGTGCCGCGGCGGCTCGCGGAGGTGACCGGGACGCTCGGCGAGCTGCTGGGCGCCGCGGGCGACGGGCACGAGGACGACTGGCTGCGCGCCGTCGTGACCGACCCCGTGCGGCCGCCGGAGCTGCACGCGCGGCTCAAGTCCCGGTTCCCGCACCTGCTGGTCACCGAGCACCGGCCGCCGGCCGGGACCGCGCGGACGCGGGCCGCCGTCGTGACCGCGGCGCAGGACCCGGTGGACGTCGCGGCGCAGTTCGTCGAGCACGTGACGGGCGCGGCGCCGAGCGCCGACGAGCTCGCCGTGCTGCGGGCCGCGTACGAGCAGGTGCTCGCGGCGGAGCGGAGCGCCTGATGCACCTGCACCGGATGACGCTCCAGGCCGTCGGGCCGTTCCCGGGCCGGCACACGATCGACTTCGCCGCGCTGTCGGCGTCGGGGCTGTTCCTCCTCGAGGGGCCGACGGGGTCGGGCAAGTCGACGGTCATCGACGCGCTCGTGTTCGCCCTGTACGGCAAGGTCGCGTCCGCGGACGCGAGCGAGGACCGGATGCGCTCGGACCACGCGGCACCCGGCGACGACACGTTCGTCGACCTCGTCTTCGAGACCGGGTCCGGCATCTACCGCGTGCTGCGCACCCCGCGCTACGAGCGCCCCAAGCAGCGCGGCACCGGCACGACCACGCAGCAGGCCACCATCAAGCTCTGGCGCCTGACCAGCCCGGACGCCCCCGACGACGGCGACCTGCTGAGCACCCGGCTGGACGAGGCCGGGCTCGAGCTCGCCCACGCCATCGGGCTGGACCGCGAGCAGTTCGTGCAGACGGTGGTGCTGCCGCAGGGCGAGTTCGCGAGCTTCCTGCGTGCCAAGCCCGAGGACCGGCGGCGCGTGCTGGAGCGCGTGTTCGGGACCGAGGTCTACGAGCGCCTGGAGAAGCGGCTGGCGGCGATGCGCGCCGAGGCCGGCCGGGGGCTGGACGCCGCGCGCGGCGAGGTCGGCCGTGCGGTCGCGGGCTTCGTCGCG
>AXCX01000020.1 GCA_000767215.1 Actinotalea fermentans ATCC 43279 = JCM 9966 = DSM 3133 | reverse complement strand
CCCGCCGGACCCCGATCGGCTAGGGCGCGTCCTCGGGGGGCGCCGGCGTCGCGACGATCCGGACCTCCTCGGGCGGCGGCGTCGCCACGATCCTGCCAGGCAGCGGCGGCATCGTCGGGCGGTGGGGCAGGTCCCCGTCCGGCGTCCGCGCGGGCGGCCGGCCACCGGTCGCGGCGACGCCCGGCGACGGCGCGGCCGGCGCGACGCCGTCGAGGTAGCGCGCGGCCATCCGGTCGTGGTTCGTGGCGAACGACCACACGCCGGTGATCAGGGCGCCGATGCCGATGAGCCACAGCACGACCGCGACGAAGGTGAGGAAGGGCTCGCCCGTCTGCACGGAGAGCCAGCCGACGCCGGGCGCCCCGACGAGCATGAGGCCCAGGCCCCAGCCGAGGGCGTTCGCGGAGGGGACGGCACCGGTGCGGTTCATCGACGGCTCCTTCGCTGGGGCCCTGGTCGTGCGCCGGACGAGCGGCGCGGGCGGCGTTCCGATGATGCCGGGCCAGACGCCACCGCCGCTGACGAATGCGGACCCGCGTTGCCTGGAGCGCGCCCCTCGGCGGGTGCCGTCGAACGTCCGCACAACCCCGGACAACGCCGCGCGCCCTCATCCCGCCCGGGGCCCTCGCGACGCCCGTACGCTGCGGCCGCACCCGCCGACTGGAGCTCTCATGGGACGACCGCATCGATTCGCCGGCAGCCGCCTCGACGCGAGGACGACGCTGCCGCCGAGTCGCATCCTCGACCTCGGCACCGCGGCGGCCGAGGTCGCCGTCGGCAACCGGTGGGACGGGCGCACGGTCACGAACCTGGTCGCCTCGGCGGCCGACGGCGCCGCCTACGAGATCCGCGGCGGGATCGGCCTGAACGCCAAGCACCTGGACTTCCGGCTGACGGTCTCCGACGCGGGCGAGCGTCGCGACGTCGCGACCGTGATCACCTGGTACCGGACGTTGCAGAGCGTCATCTACGGCTTCATCCCGATGGGCCGCAAGACGATGCTGGGGCACCACGCGTACCTGCAGTTCATCGAGGACCTCGCGCAGCGCATCCGTGCCGAGGACCCCGCCGCGACCATCACCATCCGCAAGGGCGAGCAGGTGCTGGCGGCGGTGGGCCAGACCGCGCTCGCGTCGGCTCCCCTGGTCGCACCGGCTCCCGCAGTCGCGTCGGCTCCCGCAGTCGCGTCGGCTTCCGCGGTTGCGGCGGCTCCCCTGCCGGGCCCGACGGCGCCGCCCGCGCCCGGCGGCCGGGCATGCACGTCGTGCGCGGCGGTGGCCTACGACGGCGACGTGTACTGCGGCCAGTGCGGGGCGGTGCTCTGATGGAGTTCCTGGCGATCCTGTCGGGCATCTCGCTCGTGGTGCTGGCCCTGCTGCCGAACGGTGGCCTGACGCCGGGGCGCAAGGTGGGCGTCATCGGCCTGGGCGTGCTCTTCGCCGGGTACGGCTTCTACGTGGCCGCGCAGGACAGCGGCACGTGGAGGTTCCCGATCATCGTCTTCGCGCTGCCGGTGATCGCGGCGGTGGAGGTGGTGCGCGAGATACGCGACCACCGCCGTCGGACCGCGCAGTGGGCTCCGGCACAGGGCGCACCCATGCCGAGCGCACCCACCCTGAACGCACCGGGGCCGGGCGGCGCCGAGCTCGCGGCCTTCTGCACGGCGTGCGGTTCTCGTCTCCGGCCGGAGGTGCGGTTCTGCACCCGGTGCGGCGCCCGACGCGCGGTCGTGCCCGCCCCCGCGGCGGTGGGCCGTCCGGCGTGGCTGCTTCCGGTCGCCATCGGTGGGGGCGCGGTCGCGCTCGTCGTGACGATCGTCGTCCTCGTGACGATGCTCGGGAACCGCGGGCCCGGCGTGGACGAGCAGGAGGACGTCGCGGGCGCGCTGGTGGCGGCCGCGCGGGAGAGCGCGTGCGCGGACGCGGCGTCGGACGGCCTGTACCTCGCGTCGGAGATGGCCCGCGTGATCCCCGACGACTTCTGGGTGGACTCGCCCGCGTACCCCACGGTGGTGGAGGCGCCGTTCGCCGAGCTCGCCCGGACCTGCGGGTACGAGTACGGGTCCGAGGCGCTGAACGCCGTCGGCATCGTGGGCGTGACCTACCGGGCAATCGACGGCGCCATGCTCGCCGCGGCGCCGCCGGTCGTGGCCGAGCCCGCTCCGCAGGACCAGGGCGGTGTGAAGCAGTCGACGCAATCGGACGAGCCGCTCGTCGTCCCGGGCTCGGTGACGCTGTGGGGCGGCGGCGCCATCGGCGACCTCGGCTACTTCGCGCCCGCGGACTACGCCCTCACCACCCTCGCGAACGAGCTGGGGGCGTGGGAGTCGGAGGGGGACGTCTCCTGCAGCGACGGCGCCATCACCGGCCGGCAGTACTGGTGGGATGACTTCCTGGTGTTCGTCGGCGAGCAGGGCTTCACCTACGACCACCCGTCCGGGGAGGTCGTGACGGTCGAGGCGCCGTACGTCGGCGGCTGGATGCTGGTCCCCGGGGACGGCGCGCGGACCGGCCTGCGCACGGCCGACGGCCTCGGCACGGGCGACTCCGTCGACGAGCTGCTCACCAGGTACCCAGGCGCCTACGTCGCCGGCCCGGGCCCGGACGGCACCGTCGACTGGGAGTTCTTCGCCGGGGACATGGGCGGGTACGTCTTCACGACGACGGGCGAGGAGCCCGACGACGTGGTGGTGGCGATCAGGTCGGGGACCGTCTGCTGGTAGCGGGCGCGGGCCCCGTCAGGTGACGACGTCCAGGAGGCGGCGGATCGGCGTCGGCGTCCGCTCCAGCGGCACGACGGCGGCGAGCAGGCTCCCGTAGGCGATCTTGCGTCCGCTCGCGGTGCCGATGAACCGGCGCAGCTGCGCGTCGAGCGGGCGCGTGCGCTGGAACGGCTGACGCTGGAACGCGCGGAAGCGGTCGAGGTCGTGGCGCTCGGCGAGCAGGTCGAGGACGCCGTCGGTCGTGCAGGCACGGATCAGCTCGTCCTCGAGGTCGCGCTCGCAGCGGAAGAGGTGGTGTGCCGCGGGGTCGAGGGCCGCCGGGTCGAGGGCGGCCGAGTGGAGGTCGACGAGCGTCCGGCGGACGACCCGCTCCTCGGCTGCGTCGTAGAGACCGGCCGCAGGGAGGCCGTCGGCGGCGGCGGCGCGCAGGTGGGTGCGCAGGTTGGTGATGCCCTGCATGGGGACGACCGCGATGCCGGTGAGGTCGCGGCCGAGGCGGGCGGCGAGGGTGGTGACGGCGGCGGCGTCGGACGCGCCCTCGACGAGCACGCGCCAGCGCTGGGCGGGTGCCGTGCCGGCGTCGGTCACCCCGGCAGTGTGCGGGCGCGACGGGCCGTCGCGGAAGGTGCCGACGGCGGGCACGGCGAGAAGGCGGGGCGCAGACGGCCGTCGTCGGGGCCCGCCTACGACCACTCCGGGACTATTCACGGGCTCGACCAGCCAATTACCGTCGGTCGATGGGACTGAACCAGAACGTCGCCTCGATGAACGCGGGGCTCGGGGCGCTCGCCCAGCAGCGCCGTAACCGCGAGGCCGCCGTCCAGGCCGGCAACACGAACGCTCTGCTGGGGCTGCTCCTCGAGGCGCAGGAGGAGACGAACCGGCTCCTCCTGTACATCGCCGACCTCGAGCACCGCCGCGAGCTGCGCGAGCTCGCGGCCGGGGAGGGTCAGCCCCGTTGAACGATCCAGCGGCGACGAGCCCGGCCGACGCGCCACCTCCAGCGACGCCGGACGCCCTGGTCGCCGCGCTGCGTGACGCCGGCGCGGCGCTCTCGCCGTCGCAGCTGCGGGCCCTCGACCGCCGATCGCTTGCCAGCCCCGGGCTCTACAGCTGGTGGGTCGACGAGCGCGGCGCGGCCGACCTCTCGCGCGGCCTCGGCCACCCGCTCGGCGCGGGGCTCATCTACGCCGGCCAGGCGGGCGCGTCGCGCAGCCGCAGCGCCAAGCCGTCCACGAACACGCTCGCCGGGCGCCTCGTCGGCATGCACCTCGGCGGCCGGGCTCGGATGTCGACGTTCCGCCGCACGCTCGGGTCGATCCTCTGGCCGGGTTGGGGCGGCGAGGCCGACGAGGAGCTCCTGACCCGCTGGATGGACGACCACCTGCGCGTGATCCCGGTGCCCGTGCCCGACGGCGCGACGCTCGACGCCCTCGAGACGGCCGTGCTCGCGCGGCTCGACCCGCCGCTCAACCTGGCGAAGATGACGCGCACCGACCTGCGGGCCGACCTCACGCGACTCCGCCGTCGGTACGCGCGCGCCCGCTGAGGCGCGCCGTCGGGGACCAGGGTCCCAGCCGTCCCGCGATGCCGGGTGGATCGTGTGGCGGGCGGGCGACCCCCGCCGCACGGCCGGGCGAGGAGGGGCGGATGGCGGGGTACGCCGTCGTCGACGTGGAGACCACCGGGCTGTTCCCGGGCGGGACGGACCGGATCGTCGAGGTCGCCGTCGTGCACGTGTCGCCGGGCGGCGAGCGCGAGCGGTCATGGACCACGCTGCTGAACCCGGGGCGGGACCTCGGGCCGCAGCACGTGCACGGGATCGCGGCGGCGGACGTGCTGGGGGCGCCCACGTTCGCGCAGGTCGCGGGCGCGTTGGCCGAGCTGCTCGCCGGGCGGGTGTTCGTGGCGCACAACGCGTCGTTCGACGCGCGGTTCGTGGCGGCGGAGTACGCGGCGCTGGGCTTCGACGTGCCGGTGGTGCCGGAGACGTGCCTGTGCACGATGCGCTGGTCGGGGCGGCTGCTGCCCGGGGTGGCGCCGCGGAGCCTGGCGGGGTGCTGCGCGCACGTCGGGATCCCCCTCGAGGGCGCGCACGCCGCGCTGGTGGATGCGACCGCGACCGCCGAGCTGCTGGCGCACTACCTGCGGGTGCTCGGGACCGGGGCCTGCGACGCGGACGACTGGTGGCGCGCGCACGAGCTCGCGGAGACGGCCTGCTGGCCCGCGGTGCCCGTGCACGACGTCGGGTGCTGCCTCCGCGGGGCGGGCGCGGCCCAGGCGGCGGTGCCGTTCCTCGAGCGGATCGTCGAGCGGCTCCCCGGCACGTGCGGGCCGGCGGAGCACCAGGAGTACCTGGCGATGCTCGACCGGGCGCTGCTCGACCGGTTCCTGTCCGTGCGCGAGCGGGAGGCTCTGGTCGCCCTGGCGGACCGGCTCGGCATCGGGCGGACGACGGCGCGGCAGCTGCACCGGGACTACCTGACCGGGCTGGCGGCCGAGGCCGTGCGCGACGGGGTGGTGACCGAGGACGAGGTGGTGGACCTCGTCGGGGTCGCGGAGATGCTGGGCGTGGACAAGGGCGAGGCGCTCGAGGTCATCGAGGAGGCACGGCGGGACGCCGGGCTGGGTGAGGGTGGCGCTGGGGCGTGCTCCGGGCTTGCGGGGTGCGACCGCTTCCGGCTGCGGCCGGGCGACCTCGTGGTGTTCACCGGCGACATGTCGCGCCCGCGCGAGGAGTGGATGCGGCGGGCGGCTGCGGCCGGGCTGGTGCCGCACCCGTCGGTGACGAAGTCGGTGGCGCTGGTGGTCGCTGCCGACCCGGACTCTCTGTCCGGGAAGGCGCGGAAGGCCGCGGCGTACGGGATCCCGATCGTCGGGGAAGGGGCGTTCGAGGAGATGCTGCGGCGGTTGTAGCTCAGAGAACCCCGGGGGCGTCGATGGGACTCTCCCTCTCCAGGTGCACGGGCCTGACCAAACGCCTGCCACCAGCGTTCCCTTCCTGGTTTGCTAGAAGCATGGCGCGAGTACGGTCCATCGCACGGAAGGCGCAGGACGCGCGACTTCACCCGACGGAGGTTGATGCGACCTACCAGGTACTCAGGACTCCAGCCGGCGCCCTCTTCCAACTCAGCACATACGGCTCCGACGCCCGTGCGAGCGAACCCAAAGTAAGCCAGACCATCCAGTTCGACGAGACGGCCGCCCGCGCACTCCTCGGGGCGCTCCGCGAAGCCTTCCCCACACTCTGAACTGAGGCGATGGTCAGCGGCCCACAGGACGGATTTCCTCGGCCTTGGCGGGAACCGCCTCACAGTCGACGCGCAGCCGGACGGCCTCGATGGCCGGGCTGAGTTCTTCGCGGACCCGCGGGATGTCGTCGGCATCGAACAGCCGCATCGATCTCACGGCTTCCTCCCTATCCCAGCGCAGGGACGTCGTCGCACCCATCCAGTCCTCGCCGAGGGTATCTGCGACCATTTGCCAGACCTTCGCAGCCAGGTCCACTCGACCGTGGAGGCGCTCCTGCACCTCCTCCACCAGGGACGCCACACTCGTCCCCGCCTCGGTGGCAGTCGTGACAACACTCACCACACGGGTCCGGGCGCCTTCAACCGGACACAACTGAGCGAGACTGAACTCATGTATCCGCGCGCCGCCATCAGTCGTCTTGACCTCGATTCGCGATGTCGGCGCAGCGAAGTCGAACCGGTCGTCCGTCGCGACGTGCCACGCTTCGACCATTCCCTCGACGTCGGATGACACGGCGATAGTGAGCAGCTCTCCCCAAAGCCCCAAGACGCTACCCCCCCGGAATGCAGAGGGGTCGAAGAGCCCCACGACATGCCGAAGAGCCGAGCGCACCGTCCCGGGCGTGGGCTCCTCGCCGATGAGATCAACGACTGTGGCCGCAACGCCGCAGAAAGCTGGAAGCATGGACGCTGAGACCTCCCGGAGCGCGACCACTCCCACCGTCTCCGTCACGGGGCCCATGGAATCTCCGTGGACCACAACCGTCGCGCGCGAGTGGGCAACAATCCGACGCAGCGTGACGGGCGCCCCGACGTGGCCGACAACCTCCGGAGGCGTGAGGAGCACGACCGCCCCGTCTGCTCCACGTCCCACCCGGAACGCCGGTGCGTTGGGCACTCGAGCCACGTTGTAGCCGCCGAGTTCCGGAGGAGCGACCGAGTCCAGGACCCTGAGTAGATCGCGACCAGCGGTCATCCCTCCACCTGCACAAGAGCGCCACCAGCCAGATGCCGAGGCACCCACACTGCCAGCCCCCGGAGATTCGGCGCCACGATCTCTCTTGTCTCCGCATCGACCGCGTCGACCGCGAAGACCTGGATTGTGAGGCGCTCCGGAGTGCGGAACGACGCGTCCCCTTGGTAGCCCTCCTCGCCACCGCCCGGCCGATAGCCCTCCTGCAAGTTGAGCACACGTCCGTCCATCTGCGACACCAAGCGACGCGACCGCCTCAGTCCGCCGCGCATCCACACAACATCTGCCAACTCATTAGGCGACTCATCGAGACTCGCGCCAAGTACGAGAAGCAGTTGGTTAAGGGCGACTCGGTCCACGGGATGCGCCTCCCACGCCGCCAGGAACTCGCCGACGATGACCGCGAGCGAAGCAGTACCCAACCGGTGCCTGTGCTCAGGTCGCCGATCATCATGGTGCTCACGCCAACCGAGTTCCGGTGCGTCAATCAACCGAGCAACAAGTTCCCGGTTCGTCTTGGCGTCGACAGAGGGAATCCGCGCCAGTCGCTCGAACCGAGCCCAAGTCTCGCCTGAGATCCTCGAATGCAGGTACGGCAGACCCACGACATCTTTCCGGCACGGCTTGAGAGCGGGGTCAAGGAGCATTCTGCGCTTCCAGTCCCCGAGACCCTTCCCCTCCTTCTCCAGCACACTCAACTCCTTGCGCAAGTAGCGCTCGTGCTCCACATAGCGGCTAAACGCCTGCTCCGTCTCGGGCACGAGCCATGCTCGACAGAACTCGGCATACGCGCGCTTGTAGCCGAAGAAGCGGGCGCGCTGCTGGATCGTGTCGGCGTTGCCGACGCCCGTCCCCCGTGGCATGTAGGTGACCGAGAGCCCTTCTACGGTGAAGCCTCGGTCGAGTTTGTTGCCGCCCACGAGCACCCAAGCAGGCGAAGAACCCCACTGGATCCCGTCCTCCTCAGGCACCTCGCTGTTCACTACGCGCACCTGCACCTTGAGGAGATAGAAGGGCAGCTCGGCAATCACATCGTCGAGGGGCGCCACGGGCGCTCCCTCGAGGACTAGCCCACGCCATGCCGGCTCGATGATCTCCCGAACCAACTCATCCCGATCTAGGCCAGGCTCACCAAGAGTCAGCCTCCACGCCTCGAGCGCCCCCGACACCCATTGCTTGTACCGGTTGTGCAAGTCCTTGGTGTGGGATGGGTGAACGAGCATCGCCAGCTGGCGTTTCCCGCGCTGGGACACCACGCCGACCAGGAACGTTGCGATGGCATCCAAGAGAGTCGCCGGGGGCTCGTGAGTGTCAAGATCGACGGCCGCATACGTCTCGGAGGCGGGGATGGGAACGACGAAGGACGACCGATGCTGGGCGAAGAAGTACTCCCCGCCCGTGTACGTCTCGCCCGCGTCCAGCACTCGCACGAAGTCGGGCGAGAGCATGTCGGCGAGGTTGAGCAGGAGCGGCGCCTGCGGGGTCGCCGTATACATGAGGTAGGTATGCGCGTGAAGGACGTTGCGAAGACGCACGATCGCGGCGTAGGTGGCCGTGGGGTCGTCAACGTCTCCCGCGTTCAACCCGGCCTGGTCCGCTTCGTCATCTACGACAAGTACCGGAGTCTTAGCGGTCAGGACCCCCTGCCGAACTAGGTGCTTCAGGAGGCCCGTAACCGCGTCAAGGCGCGTCGCGTTCTTCATCACTGTGATTATCACGGTCTGTCGGAAGTGCTCCGGAACATTTGGAGAGACCGATGTCGCGACCGCGTTGGCAATTGCGTCGACGTCGGGGCCGCCAGCCTTAGGGTTCTCGACGAGCAGCCATGGAGACATGCCGCCGTCCCTCTCCACCTTTAGATCCTTGCGCAGTCGCCTTGATGTTTGGCGATGGAGGTTCGTCTTCGTGCCAGCCATGAGAATCACCAGGGGGTACCCGTTGTCACGAGCAAGTGCTGTCACGGCGGTGAAAGACAGCGTCTTCCCGCTTTGCACGTATCCGACGACAAGGCCGGTTCGACGCCCCCTCACACCCGGTGGCAAACACGAAGCAAGCACGCCGACTGACTGGTCCTCGACCCGCATCCGCGAGGCATCATCCAAGTTGGCCTCACTGAGCAGACGGTTGGTCTCAGGTCCCACTACAGGGGCCCACAACTGACCCGGCATGGCCGGCTGCTGCAGGACCTCCACGTGCTCAACCATCACTTCTCCTCGCAAGCGGTTGGGTCACACCGGCTGAGCCGCGAGGACGCGGACCAGTGCGTTGACGGCCTGCGTGACGTAGTTCGGGAACTTCGCGCCGCGCGACCGGGCGACTTCCTGCGCCAGGCCGACGGCGATTGCCACGCGCCAAACCGGCTCGAGTTCCTGGGCCGGCATCTCACAGAATGCGCGCATGAACGGGTGAGCCTGGTTCACCTTGACAGAGACCACCGGAGACGCGTATTCGAGGTTGCGGCGAACGGTTATCCAATCGCCGAGGGCAGGCTCGTCGACGAGTTCAAGGCGGGCCGTCCACGTCACGCCATCGTGGAGCAACTCGAGGTCGCGATCAACGAGAGGCTCTTCCGAGTCTCGATCGGTGAGCGATTCGGGCTCCTCGTCCAACTCAAGGTTAACGTCACCCGAAGGCCACACCTCGTCAGAAGATCGCCAGAGGCTCCCGATGTCGCCAGCTGCACGCAGAAGATGGGACGTGCGGTCGGCGAGCGCATCCAACTGAGCTTGCGGAGTCTCCTCGGGCTTCCTCGCGCGGTACCCCTGCGCCTGTTTGAGGATCGGAATCGGCTCAGACTCGAGGATCTTCTTCAGCCCGAGGATGACGTCGTCTTCCTCGTCAAACCATACGAGATTGTCCTTCGTGTAGGTCACCGCGAAGTCACTCATGTCTAACTCGCCGAGGAGACGCTGCGACTCAAACGAGTTGCCTGAGCCAAAGATCAAGGAAGGCTTGTACAGGTCTTCGCCGGCTCCACTCACCACCTTGCCTCGGTACACAAGCGCAAGACCCGCCTCGCGCTGCTTCCCGGTCTCTCGTACAGCGACCCACCCCGTTACGCGTCGGCCCGACTCGAGGTCGAGCCTAACCTCTTTGATCCATCTGGACGGCTCCCCGCTCGGGTCAGCGTAATACGGCGCCACTAGAACTGGATGCTCCTCATACACGAGGGGAGCACCGTTGTAAGTGATCACCACGTCACCGCTCCGAAGGAATGTACGGTAAATGCTCGCCAGATGCTCCTTAATCTTCCCGATAGTGCGGCCACGCGGAACGCGGTGCAGGTCCCATAGCCGGAGCTCGGTCCAGTGGTCGAGCGCCCCCGCATAGTGCTCGTCGACCCGGAGTTCTTCCGTGCCCTCCTTCAAGATCGCCGGGACGTCGAACTCGACAGACCGCTCTCGCGGCTCATCGAGAGCCGTCGTTCGGAGCGACCAGCGACGGGCGAACCAGCACGCCGCTGCCTTCATACCTACTCCGAACTGGGAGAGACCGGTCGCGTCGCTCGGCGGCTCGGCGACCTGGAAGGCGCGCCCCCAGTCCTTCACAGCGATGCCCGCGGCGTTGTCCCTGATTGTGATCAGTCCGCCGTCGGCCGGGTCAACAGTGATGTGGATCTGGAGCTTGTAGCCGGGTCCGTCGATCTCACGGAGCCGCAGACGGTTGCTCATCCAGCTCTGGAGGCTGTTGTCCACGAGCTCCCCGATCGCGTACCACTCCCGGTAGCGCATGTGCGGAAAGAGTCCGAGCATGCGAACCCCGGGCCTGATGCTGACGTTGTCTGACACTTCGCGCCCTCCGCGTTCAATCGACACGCGCCATAGTTCCGTATCTGTACGACATCGTGAACAGGTGACGCGCGCCTGGGCCGCGACACGCGCCGAAAGCGGCTCCGTACGCAGGCGCTGAGCGCCTGTCTGGGAGGATCGATGGGTGGTGGACGACGCAGGAGCCGATGGGGCGGTTGCCTACTCACTGAGGCAAGGGGTCGAGTCCCTCATGCTGACCCCACCCTCGGACCGGGCTGCCCACGGTGACGCACTGACCCTTCACCAGGTGAGCGAGATCCTCGGCGTCGAACGACCCCGCGCCCGTGCTGTGTGGCGGCTGGCGGCCAGCGAGCTGGCCGTAGCGGCCGAGCGGGCGGGCTGGCCCGCGCGGGTCACGAGGGCCTTGGGCGAGCTTGAGGGACTCGGAACGCTGCTCGAGGTCGTTGGCGCAAGCCGCGGGCTCGATGCTGCCGGAGACCGATTCGATCCTCTGAGCGCCTACGCCCTAACCCGAGTCACGCTCGAACTCGCCCTGAGTCCTGAGGTGGCGTGGCGTCGTTCTGGCGTGACTGTCCTGGTCGCCAAGAGCGGCGACCTCACCTCTGCCGTCCCTACGGACGCACTATTCGAACACGCGAGTGAGTTGAGGCACGTCGTCGCGGGCCTCGTCACAGCAGGCGATGTCGTTGGTGCCCGACGGCTCGAGCAGGCCGTAAGCCTCTCGCCCGAACTCGGTTCTCTGACCGTCCTCAGCGCCTCCCGCCTCAGCGAGTTGGCGGCGGCTCAGATTCCGTACGTGCTGAGCAACCGTCGTGGCGAACTCTACCTCGCCGACCTCAAGCCCGTTCCTGCGCTGGTCGCCGTGGGCCCGACCCTTCCTTCGAGGGAGGTTACCGTCGAGGAGCTTCAGCGCAGGGTCCGTGCCCGCTTCCCTGGCGCCCTTCCGCTGCCCAGTCGAGAAGCCCTGGACGACGCCGTACGCGTCGCCACCGGCCGAGTCTGGGGAACGCGCGGCTACCGCCCGGCGCAATGAAGCGCCCAGAGCCGACGCGCATTCGGCCGGACACGCAGACGAGCCTCCGGTTCTCGAGACAACTGCGCAGCGGGACCTCCCCCGAACTCCTCCTCAGGCGCGAACTCCACCGTCGCGGACGGCGCTACCTAGTGCACCGTCCGATTCCCGGGCTACCGAGACGACGCGCCGACCTTGTCTTCACACGCTGGCGCCTGGCCGTGTTCGTCGACGGGTGCTTCTGGCATGGATGCCCCGAGCACGGCGTGATGCCGCGGAGCAACAGCGAGTGGTGGGGCTGGAAGCTCGAGATGAACAGGGAGCGCGATCGGGACACCGACCAGCGCCTGCGGGAGCTGGGCTGGACAGTGCTCAGGGTATGGGAGCACGAGTCTCCCGGGTTAGCCGCCGACCGTGTTGAGCAAATCCTCGACGCGCTCGCTCGCAGGCCGCGGGGGGCGCGGGATGACCGGTGAAGGCGGTGACGCGAGCACTGCTCGCACCAAGCCCGGTCCGAGCGGAAGGTTCGCGATCTCCTCTCGATCACGGAGCACGTGCTCGCGCAGGACGTGGTAGACGGTACCCACGTGGACAGCGTTCCCAAGTTGCTTGTAGGTCAGGGCATCCCGCTGCTCACCAAAGTCGAACCAGTCGGGAAAACCCTGGAGGCGCGCGGCCTCGCGCGGAGTCATGCGGCGACCCCAGGGGCCGATCACAGGGGTCTGAGCGATCGCGACCAGAGCCGGTGCGTAGGTGAGTTTCTTCGCACGGATGCCAGACGGCCGGAGATGGAGAAGACACGCCCGGAGATCCCGCGGCGCGTCTTGCGCCTGCCACTCGAGCTTCTGACGACTGGCAGGGAACGTGCGAACACGCGGGTTTGCTCTCAGCCAGCCACGAATCGCAGCTCGGTTCGCTCGATAGAACTCGATGTTCTTCGCCTCGAGGACCTGCTTCCAGCCTGGGGCTGACGGGTCCGGCAACCGATCGTCCTCCCAGTAGCGACTCCACAGAGGAAAACCAGGAAGCTGAACGTCGCGTGTCCGGTGAAGAAAGTCATTCCAGACGTCGATCCACTCCTGCTCTTCATCCGTCAGTAGGTAACGCTCTCGGTCGCCGATTAGGTGCTCAGGCTCAAGCACATCGCGCTGAAGGTCCCAGCTGCTCGGCTCCCAGCCGTCAACCGTG
Source organism: Actinotalea fermentans ATCC 43279 = JCM 9966 = DSM 3133 (assembly GCA_000767215.1). Classification (GTDB taxonomy): domain Bacteria; phylum Actinomycetota; class Actinomycetes; order Actinomycetales; family Cellulomonadaceae; genus Actinotalea; species Actinotalea fermentans. Next base: position 10,314 of record AXCX01000020.1, on the reverse strand, counting down.
ATGCGGGGAGTCACGACCGGCTGAACGTCCGTCTCGCGGAGGGCGCGCTCGCGACCCACCTGCGTTCCCATGATGTACACCCGCTCGCGGACCTGCGGAGCCCCGCCTCGATCAGGCGGCAGCAGGTGAGGGCTGAAGACGGCCGGAGCGTCGGGAACGCGGTAGCCAGCCTCCCGCAGTCCGTGCACGACGGCCGCCCATACGTCCCGCTGGCGAGGACCCGCGATGTTCCTGACGTTCTCGAGCATGATCACTGGGGGCTTATGCACCCGCAGCATCCGGAGAACCTCGTTGACCATGCGACCGCGAAGCTCGGACATTCCCCGCTGATGGCCCGACTTGCTGAACGGCTGACACGGGAAACCCCCGGCCAAGATGGCGTGCTCCGGGACGAGCCTGCCGGGATCTGCCGCCAGCCTTGCGATGTCGCCGGCCGGCCCAAGGCCCCAGTTCCTCTCGTATATCGCCGCCGGCGCGGGGTCGATCTCCGAGGCGAGTACGGCCGCCCCCCCGAAGGCACTCAGGGCCGCGTGGAAGCCACCAATTCCGGCAAACAGGTCGACGAAGGGGAAGGTCACGGGCTCAGAGTAGGAGCTAGACCGGACATCGTTGCGCCAACACTCGAGCCGCCGGACGCGCGAACTCCTTGAGGGGCCGAGCCGAGCCCCCAGGGGCTGACGCCATGGCGATGGCGGCTCGGTTCGCCGTCGGACGTCACGGCGACACCTGTCGGCCTGCTAGAAGCGCGCCTCCTGTGGTGTCACTGCCGAGATCTCAAGCAGCATCGCCCGCGTCTCCTCGTCGGCCGAGTACAGAACGGTCCCGACCATCCCTCTGGTCAACAGCACCTTGTACACGTGCCGCACCAGTCGGTCGAACCTCGCGTCGTCCACGCTCGCCCGGCTCCGATACTCCGGATCGCGATTGAACTCCCGCCGCGCCACCCACCGGTCGCCGCGCCACACCAGGTCCGGCCCGATGATCACGCCGTTCCAGTCGTACTCGAAGCCCTGGGCCGTGTAGACGCAGCCCACCTGGCCGAACCCGGCCGGGTCCGTGGCCCACAGTGACGACGGCGGAGCGCCGCCCACCGACCGCTCGCTCTTGAGGTTCCACGGCCGCGACCACGAGCCGATCTGCACGTCCGCCACCAGCGACCCATCCGCTCGCGGGTCGCTCCACGGCCAGCAGTAGCCCGCCGTCATCCGCGCGCCGTAGCCGGCCGCCATCCGGGCGTTCAGCCGCGCCTCCATCTCGGCCGGCGACTCCACTACCTCGACCGTGAACGAAGGCTCGTCGCGCCACTCCACCGGGCCGTCGCCGCGCAGCCCGAGCAGCCGCAGCACCCAGTCGATGTACGTGGAGCTCCCGCCGGCGCGGAACTGCGCGTTGAGGTCCACGTGCCGCACCTGCAGCCCGCGCGCACCCCCCGCGGCTTCGCTCTCCGGCACGCTGCCCATCTCGCCCGGTCGCACCACCTGGTACTGGTCCAGCAGGAACACGGGCACGCGGGCCGCGTCGAGCAGCTCCTCGATCTGCGGACGGCCTTCTCGCGCAGCGGCTTGGGCGTGTAGCGGTTCACGGACATCTGATGCCGGGTGAGATCTCGCCAGCCAACCCAAAGCCGTCCGATCCCGGTTGTACCGTGACGGGGTGCTCGACCCACGCGTTCACCAGGAGCTCCGCGCTTTCGTCGCTGAGCGGGACTGGGCGCAGTTCCACTCAGCCGAGAACCTCGCCAAGAGCATCTCGATCGAAGCCGGGGAGCTGCTCGAGTGCTACCAGTGGGATGCGGACGCCGATCCGGACAAGGTGCGTGCCGAGCTCGCCGACGTCGTCACCTACTGCGCCCTTCTCGCTGATCGGCTGGGCCTCGACCTGTCACAGATCGTCCTCGACAAGCTCGAGGTGACCCGCCGCAAGTACCCGGTCGACAAGGCCCGCGGCACGAGCGCCAGGTATGACGAGCTCTGAGATCCACCGGGTGCAGTTCGCGCGCCCGGCGATCGACGCATGGGCGGCGCTCGACCGGCGTCGCACCAACTGGCCCGTCGTCTACGTCATCGACGACCTCGACGGAGCCGGGCAGGACAGCGGACGCCTCGCCCAGGTCTACGTAGGCGAGTCGCTGAACGCGCGGAGCCGGATGCACCAGCACCTCGACTCCGGGACCAAGCCGGGGCTGCGCACGGTCCGGGTCGTGATGGGCGACGAGTTCAACAAGTCAGTGTGCCTCGACCTCGAGTCGTACCTGATCCGCCTGTTCGCCGGCGACGGTGCGTACACGGTGCTCAACCTCAACGGAGGCATCACAGACGCCGACTACTTCCGGCGCGACGACTACCGCGCATCCTTTCCGACGATCTTCGAGGAACTCCGGCGCGAGGGTCTCTTCACGCGCAGCATCGCGGAGATCGAGAACAGCGACCTGTTCAAGCTGTCGCCGTTCAAGGCGCTGACCCCGGACCAAGCGATCGCGATCGAGGACATCCTCGAGGGCCTGTTCGCTGACGTCGAGGCCGGCGAGGGCAGCACCATCGTCATCCAGGGCAGCGCCGGCACCGGCAAGACCGTGGTCGGCGTGTACCTGATGAAGCTCCTGAAGGACATCGGCGCGGCGACCCCGGACGACATCCTCGACAGCGACTGGATGTTCTCCGAGTTCTACGCGGAGGGGTACCGGGAGCTGGCGGAGAACCTCCGCGTCGGGCTCGTCGTCCCCCAGCAGTCGTTGCGCGAGTCGATCCGGCGAGTCTTCCGGCGGACGCCGCGGCTGAGCCCGTCGATGGTGCTTTCGCCGTTCGACGTCGGGAAGGCGACCGAGCCGTTCGACCTGCTCATCGTCGACGAGGCGCACCGACTCAGCCAGCGTGCGAACCAGCCGTCCGCGATGCAGAACATCGACTTCGCGCGGATCAACGAGCACCTGTTCGGCGTGGACGACCCTGCACGAACGCAGCTCGACTGGATCACGGCGCAGAGCACCCATCAGATCTTCCTGGTGGACGTGGCGCAGAGCGTCCGGCCGGCGGACCTTCGACGGAGGGTTCTCGACGACCTTGCGGCCGGCGCACGCGCGAAGAGTCGCCTCTATCCGCTGACCACGCAGATGCGTGTGCGCGCAGGCGAGGACTACGTCGGCTACGTGCGGGACGTGCTGGATCCGGCGCACGCACGACGGCCGGTCGAGCCGCGACCGTTCGCGGAGTACGACCTCCGGTTCTTCGGCAACCTCGCGCACATGCGCGACGCGATCATCGCCCTGGACGGCGAGAAGGGGTTGGCGCGGCTCGTCGCCGGCTACGCCTGGCGATGGCGGAGCCGGAAGGACCCTGAGGCGTACGACATCGAGCTCGACGGGGTCCACCTCCGGTGGAACAGCACGGACAAGGACTGGATCAACGCGCCCGGCTCCATCAACGAGGTCGGTTCGATCCACACCGTGCAGGGCTACGACCTGAACTACGCGGGCGTCATCGTCGGCCCTGAGCTGCGGTTCGACCCGCGCGCGGGTCGCCTCTTCCTCGACCGCGGTTCCTACTACGACACCCGCGGAAAGCAGAACAACCCCCAGCTCGGGCTCGTGTACACCGACGACGATCTGCTCGACTACGTCCGGAACATCTACGGCGTGCTGCTCACGCGAGGCATGCTCGGCACGTTCGTGTACGTCTGCGACCCGTCGCTGCGCACGTACTTGCGCCCGTTCTTCGACCAATCGCGACCCGGAGCGCTGGAGCAGCTCCGCGACACGGGGCCGTAGCTCCGCGACCATCAAGGCCGACGTCCTCGGGATCGACCTCATGGACGCCGCGCGGGTGAAGCAGGCGGCGGCACGCTCGCGCTTCCCTGCGGCAGACTTCCAGGGCGTTGCGCCCGACAAGACGTAGGGTCCGAGCTCACCCCCGACGAGGAGATCGACATGCCGGTGGAGATGGGAATCTGGCGCATCGACGGCGAGACTCCGCGGCGCCTCGCGGCGACCGCGCTCCCGTCCGAGCGGGCGCTGGAGGACTTCCTCGCCGAGGACCCGACCCTCCTCGGCACGCGGCTGCTCGTCATCGGCCGGCAGGTGCGCACGCCCTACGGCAAGTACATCGACCTCCTCGCGATCGACGAGGAGGGGAACCTGCACGTCCTCGAGCTCAAGCGCGACAAGACCCCGCGCGACGTCGTCGCGCAGCTCCTCGATTACGGGTCCTGGGTCACCGGGCTCGATCGCGAGGCCGTCATCGCGATCGCGAACGAGCACCTCGGCAGCCGCGGGCCGTTCGAGGTCGCGTTCGCCGACGCCTTCCAGACGCCGCCGCCGGACGAGCTCAACGCCCAGCTGCACCTGACCGTCGTCGCGTCCGAGCTGGACCCCAGCTCCGAGCGCATCGTCGAGTACCTCGCCTCGTTCGGCGTCCCCATCAACGCGGTCTTCTTCTCCTACCTGCAGGACGGCGACCGGCGGTACCTCGCCCGGAGCTGGCTCATGTCTGCCGAGGAGTCGGCAGCGGCACCCGGGCGTCGCGCCGGGAAGACCGCCGACTGGAACGGCCGCGACTGGTTCATCTCGTTCGGGGACGGCGGCGGCCGGTCCTGGGAGGACGGGCTCCGCTACGGGTTCGTGTCCGCCGGTGGGGGACGGTGGTACTCGCAGACGCTCCGGACCTTGCCCGTCGGCTCCCGCGTGTTCGTGCACGTGCCGCAGGCCGGGTACGTCGCGGTCGGCGAGACCCTGCGCGCCGCGGAGCGATTCGAGGCCGCCCAGGTGGAGGTGGACGGCGTCTGGGTTCCCCTCGCCGCACAGGACCTGCAGGCCAGCTACGTCCACCGCGAGGGCCTGAGCCCCGCGGACGTCAGCGACGACGACGCCGAGTACGTCATCCCCGTCCGCTGGACGCGCGCCGTCGGACGGGAGGAGGCGTACTGGGAGAAGGGCATGTTCGCCAAGCAGCTCAGCGCCTGCAAGCTGCGCCAGACGTTCACGCTCGAGCGACTGGCGGCGCACTTCCAGCTCGACGACTAGGGGCGTCAGCCCAGGTCACGCCCGACCGGCGGAACGGTCTGAGTTGCGGCCGCCGGTCAGCTGCCGCCCACCCCGGTGCCGGCCCGGCCGCAGGATCTCGACGACGTCACTCAGGTCCGTCCGGCGCTTCTCGGGGAGCCCCGTGATGCGCTTGGCCAGCTCCTTGCCCTGGACGATCGCCACGCCGTCGATGGTTCGTCCGCCGTCGTCGTAGCGACCCCACCAGACGATCACCGGCTGGACCCAGACCGCCCTGCCCGTCCGGGCCTCGATGACCTTCTTCAGGGTCACGGCGTCCCGCTTTGCTTGGCGAATGAGCGGGTCGAGACGCATGGTGAGCGTCTCATCGTCGGGATGGACGCCCTTCAACTCTCCGTCGATTGCCCTGAGCTGGTAGATCGACGACTTGGAGTTCAGGAGGAACAGACCTGGCGGGCCGACGACGACGTGGTCGAAGTTGTAGTCACCGTTCCGGAGGTCGTGCAGCACGTCCCAGTCCCGCGGGAGCCGGTCGAGCGCCTTTGCCGTGGCTGCTTCTCCGTACGCGCCCTCCTGCCATCGCTCGATGCTGCCCGGGGGGGTGTCCCGCGCCGCAATGAGCAACGCCACGAAGCTGCCCGCTACCAGTCCCGACGTCCACGTCGCAAAGCCGTCGCCCTCGGGCGGTGTCAGCGCGAAGACCAGAGCCGACAACGCCCACCAGCACACCGCGAGCACCAGCGTGGCAACGACCCACAACGTGCGCTTGCGGCGCAGCCAGTTCCGGCGTAGCTGGCGGTACTTCGCGCGGGCACGAGAGCCCGCCCGGCGCATCGCGCGTCGTCGTTCCCACCAGTCGCGGACCAGAAGTGCCATGCGACGGTCATCGGCAGCTCACCCGCGACGGTGAAGCCAAGGAACGACGTGCCCTCAGCGCTGGGCGAGCAGCCAGAGGATCGTGTCGTGGATGTGCTTGGCCTTGTCGGTGCCGCGGAAGGTGGCCTCGCGCATCGTCGATCCGGACTGGATGGCGATGGTCGCGGACGACGCGAACTTGCCGAACATCGACTTGTCGGAGACGAAGGACACGGCGCTGATCGCCCGGATCGGAATCGAGGTCACCGCGACCTTGCCGCCGACGAACGAGTTGTCCTGGAGCACTACCCGCTGGTTGGTGATCCCGACGAAGCCGGTCCCGGCGCCCGTGCAGTCATAGACCGCGAAGCACTGCTCGCCCTGGATGAGCCCGTCGAGGACCTTCTGGAGCTGGTCGGCCTTGTCGTGGGGGATCGCGTTGGTGCCCATGCCCGAAGATTAACCGGTCGCCGCCGTCCATTCTGCGCGGCATCGAGAGCTCGCCGACTCCAGCGGCGGCGCGACCGCCGGCAGATACTTGCCGCGGAAAGCACTTCTGGGAAATGTCCCCCAGGGTGGCCGGCCCAGACGCTCCCACGCGCACCGCGGGAACCTTCCGCACAGCCCGCCGGCCCGATCAGTTCCCTCCTCGCCCCCGGTCTACCCACTCGACCCACGACCACCGGAGGACGAGGCCCGCATGCCCAACCTCATCTACCTGACCAATGTCTCCCTCGACGGCTACATCGAGGACGCCTCCGGCCGCTTCGACTGGAGCCAGCCCGACCCCGAGCTGCACCAGTTCTTCAACGACCTCACGCGCCCCATCGGCACCTTCCTCTACGGCCGCCGCCTCTACGACTCGATGGCGGTCTGGGAGACCGACCCCGACCTCGCCGCCGGCCACCCCGTCACCGAGGAGTTCGCCGAGGTCTGGAAGGACGCCGACAAGGTCGTCTACTCCACGACCCTCGAGGCCCCGCGCACCACCCGCACCCGCGTCGAGCGCGCCTTCGACCCGGCCGCCGTCCGCGAGCTCAAGGCCGCCGCGACGCGCGACCTCACCATCGGCGGTGCCGGCCTCGCCGCGCAGGCGCTCACGGCGGGCCTGATCGACGAGGTCCAGCTCGTCGTCCACCCCGTCATCGTCGGCGGCGGCAAGCCCGCGCTGCCCGACGGCGTTCGCGCCGACCTCACCCTGCTGGACGAGCGCCGCTTCCCCGCCGGCCACGTCTACCTGCGCTACGCCGTCGCCCACCCGGCCTGACCGGCGTCGGCCGACGCCGTCGGGCAGCCGGCCGACGCCGTCGGCGACCCGCTACCGCGCCGGGCCCGCGAGCGCGGTCTTCGCCAGCTGGTCGGCGGCCGCGCCGAACATCGCCGCGACCTCCTTCTCCTCGACCGCGGCCGCGTAGGCGCCGAACGCCAGCGCGGCGGCGGCCTGCACCACCTGCCAGCCGACCTCGGGCGACTCGGTGAGGAACTGCTCCGCACGCGGTCCGGGCCGCGGCCAGCGACGCGGCCACCCCGTGCCGCACCAGTCGTCGTCGACGTCCTGCACCATCCGCTGCGCGGCGTCGAGCTGCCCGCTCGCGGCGGCCCCGAGCGCGGCCTCGGCGACCGCCCGCACCGTCTCCCGCACCTCGAGCTGCAGCACCCGCTCGGGGTGCAACTTCGGCGGGATCGGGTCCTGGCTGGACGCCACCCACCCGACCTTCGGCACGTGCGGCGCGATCGCCTCCCACAGGATCGGGTCGTGCCTCGCGAGGATCCGCAGCAGCTTCACCATGTCCCGTACCACGTCGAGCCCCTCTCCTCCGCGGCCGCTGGACGCGACCGACGCCTGCGCGACACCGGCGGGGGCCAGCCGGCGTCAGCGTGTCGGGGGATGGCTGGAACGCTACGCCGACGCGCGGTCCCGGGGAACGGGGTTCTCCACAGGTGCTCCTCGTCCACAGACAGCCCGACCTTCGGGTGACGGCGCGGCCGCGCGTCCCTAGCGTCCCCGCGTGACCACCGCGCACCGCCACACAACCGCCCTGCCCGACGCCGCCGGCGGGCCCGCCCGCTCCAGCCGACCCACCCGGGTGCGGTCCCGTGCCGCAGCGGCGGCCACCGTGCTCATGCTGATGACGGCCGCCTGCGAGTCCTCGGCACCGGAACCATCGGCCGAACCGACGCCCGTCGCGGTGCGATGGATCGCGGGCAGAGGTGCGGCCGCGCGGGCGGCGACGCAGGTCGTCGCACCGCCGACTGCCCCTCCCGCGGGCTCGGCCCTGCCGGGCAACGTCGAGCAGACACCCGAGGAGGCCGATGCGGCCGCCTTCGGTCGATGGTTCATGGAGCTCTTCCCGTACATCCACAACACTGGCGACACCGCCCTGTGGGAGGCGGTCAGCTCACCGGAGTGCAGCTACTGCGCGTCGGTGCTCGAGGTTGTTCGCAGCGACGCGACCGCCGGTATCGAAAACGCCTACGGACCGGTCACGGTCACGCACGCCCGAGCGTCGGCGCGCTGGTGGGCCGATCCCGGTGACTACCTCGTGAGCCTCACCCTGACGGTCGCACCGGCCGAGGACCGCGGGCCCGACGGGCTCGTCACCGACCGCAGGGGACCGACCAGGTACGACGTCAGCGTCGCCGTGGCGCTCGCGGACGGTGAGTGGCTGGTCGAGGGTGTCTCTGCGGCCGCCGTTCAGGAGCTCCCCCTGGGGGGCGAACCCATCGCAGACACCCTTCCCGTCGACGTCGTCGAGCCGGGCAGCGACCGGACGAGCGCGGGGGTCGGCACGAGCGTGCGCTACTCGCTCCTGCGCGCCTACGCCGAAGCGACCGGCGACCTCGGCCCGCTGTCGGCGCTCGAGTCACCGGAGTGCACCACGTGCAGCGAGACCCATGCGTTCGTCACCAGCCTCGCCGACGCCGTCCGGCCCCACGGCGCCCAGGTGCGGTTCGAGACGGGGACCTGCTGGACGGGCGATCCGCTTCCGTGGGTCGAGTGCCACGTCTGGCTGAGTCGCACCATCCCCGGCCGCGCCCCGTCGTACTCCCACGACATCACCCGGGTCACGTGGGACGGCACACGCTGGGCCGTGTCGCGCACGTTCCAGCAGGACGAGGTCTTGCCGCCCACGGCGGTCTCGGATCCGACGTCGGACCATCGCGCTCGGCACCTCCCCGTCGTCGAGTAGCCATCCGCGTCGCGGTGACCGGCAGCCACATCGACCACGGCTCGCGTCTCGGTGTCCACAGATGGGCGGATCGGCTGACCGGAATGTCCGGTTCCCGCTAGGTTCTGGGGCGTGCGCAGGGGAACGCTCCAGGTGGTCATGACCGTGCTGTCGCTCTGCGCGACGAGCGTCGCCCTCTCAGGCTGCAGCGACCCGGCCGCCCCGCCCCCGACGACGCCGCCCGCCACCTCCGCAGCCCCCTCACCCTCCGCCACCCCCACCCCGACGCCGACGCCGGACGCCGCCACCCCGCCCGAGCGGCCGGACATGAGCCAGGTCGATGCGGCGACCGCCGAGGCCGTCGCGACGTACTTCTTGGAGCTGTACCCGTACGCCTATGCGACGGGCGACCTGACCGAGTGGCGCGCCCTCAGCCACCCGGAGTGCATCTTCTGCGCCAGCGTCATCACCAACGTCGAGCAGATGGTCGCCGCCGGCGAACACTGGGAGGGCGGGACCGCGACCATCGAGTCGGCGGAGGTCGTGGCCTCGGTGCCTGAAGCGTTCGACGTCACGGTTGTCACCGTCGAGGAGCCGTCGATCCTTGTCGATGCCGACGGCATCACCGCGAAATCGGCGGACGGCGGGCGCGGTACGTCGCACGTGATCGTCACCGCACACGACGGGGACTGGCGCGTCCGAGAGATCGAAGTCGAATGACGGGGCACTGGCTGCACCAGGTAGCGGCGATCGCCCTCGCGGCCACGGCTGTCGTGCCACAAGCCGCTGACTCCGACCAGCCGCGAGTCGGCGCCGAGGCCGAAGGAAGTCGAGTAGACGTCTGGGCACAGGAAGCGGAGCGCGCTGCGGGCACGTCATCGACGGATCGAGCACGGCGGCTGGTGGAGTTCGAGCGTCGCCCAGAGTGTGACCCCGAACGCAAGATCGCTGGCGTGTGCTTTCCCGGCACCCCCGAGGAGATCTCCATCCGGGCCTGCGGCGGCGATCCTCCCGTCTTGCCCCTGTGGTCTCGCACCCGCGCCACCCCGGCGTCGCCGTGGAGTGGGTGGGTCAACATCATCGCCTGGACGTGCCCGGACGATCCGGTGCCCACCCTCACCGGCGAGGACTTCCGCCGCCTACCCCTTGCCCCACCGCCCCTGACCATCCAACCCGACCGCACCCAGCACCTGGTCAACCTGCCCACCATCGTCTACACCACTCCGACCACCCAGACCCTGACCGCCACCCTGCTCGGCTACCCCCTCGAGGTCGAAGCCACCCCCACCACCTACA
>AXCX01000002.1 GCA_000767215.1 Actinotalea fermentans ATCC 43279 = JCM 9966 = DSM 3133 | reverse complement strand
GCGGCCCCCGCCAGCACGACGACGCCCGCCGCCGCCAGCAGCGCGCTCAGCGCCACCAGGGGCAGGGGGTCGGCGCCCGTGTCGGACAGGGCCGGGCGCGTGCCCGTCCCGCCGCCCGTCCCGCCTCCCGACGCAGCCGGTGGGACGACGACGTCGAGCGCGGTGCTCACCGTCACCGAGCCACCTGCCGTGGTGACGGTCAGGCGCACATGCGCGCCGTCGTCGGCCGCGGCCGGGGTCAGCGTGACCGAGTGCGTGGTCCGGACCGCCGGACCGGCTGCCTGCGCGGCCAGGCCGGAGCCGAGCGCTGACGGCAGGGGCGCGTTGGCCACCGAGGCACCGACCGCCGGCGCGCCGGCCACCGGTGCGCCGGCCGCCCACCCCGCGGGCAGCGGCGACCAGGTGACCCCGCCATCGCGGGAGACCTCCCACTGCGCCGTCGTGCCCGCACCCAGCACCGTCCACGTGAGCGTCCTGGGGGCGCCCGCGGTGAGCGTCGTCAGCGGCCCAGGTCCGTCGAGGACCTGTGGCGCCTCGGCGACGACCAGCTCCGCCGGCGCGCTCACGGCGTCGGTCACGCCGCTCACGAGCTCCGCGGAGGCCACGGCGCGGAAGAGCCTTCCGTCGTCGGCGAGCGTCGCGGTCAGGGTCAGCGCCAGGCCGCCGCCGACGGCCTCCCACGTCACGCCGCCGTCCGACGACGACTGCCAGACGACGTCCGGCAGCGGGCGGCCGGACACGTCGACCGAGAACGTCACGGCGCGTCCCGGCGCCGTGGCGACGTCGTGCGGGTCGGTGACGGTCGGCGGCACCAGCACCGTGAGTGTCGCGGGGGCGCTGGTCGCCGCGCCGCGTGTGCTCGTCGCGACGGCGCGGTAGCGCGAGCCGTGCGCCGCCTCCGTGGCCGGGACGACCAGGCTCGTGCCGCTCACGCCCGGCACCGCGACCCAGTCACCGGTCGCGTCGGCATCGACCTCCCACGCCACGTCGGGGGCCGGTCGGCCCGCCACCGTCACCGAGAACGTCGCGGACGTGCCCAGGTCCGCGACCGCATTCCCCGGGCCGACGGGGAAGGTCGGGGACGTGTCGATCGTGATCCGCGCGGCGCCGGACTCGGCGGAGCCCTCCGAGTTCGTCGCGACGGCGCGCACCCACAGGCCGTCGTCGGCGGCAGCGAGGGTCCGGGTGTAGGTCCACGCGGTCTCGCCCGGCACCGGCGTCCACGTCGTCCCGTCCGTCGAGGTCTGCCACGCGATGGTCGGCGCAGGGTTCGCCTCGGCGAGCGCCCGGAACGTCACCGCGTCGCCCGCCAGCCCGCTTGCGTCGACCGGTGCCAGGAGGAACGACGGCGCCCAGCGCACCGTCAGCGTCGCGACCTGGCTGGTGGCCGTGCCTGCCGCGTTGGTCGCGATCGCCCGCACCTGCGTGCCGTCGTCGGCCCGCGTCACGTCGGCGAGCAGCAGGGACGTGCCGGTACCGGCCTCGGTCCACGGGTCCGCCGCCGACGCGCGGCGCTCCCACGTGACCGTCGCCGCGGGGTACCCGCCCACGGTGACCGTGAACCCAGCGTCACCCCCGACGGCGACGTCGGCAGCCGCCGGGTTCGTGACCGTCGGCACGTCGCGGACCGTCACCACGGCGGTCCCCGAGGGCACCTGCCCCGACCTCCCGGTGACGAGTGCGCGCACGCGCAAGCCGTCGTCGGAGGTGCTCAGCGTGCGGGTGTACGTCGCGGACGTCACGTCCGGGACGGGGTCCCAGGTCAGGCCGTCGGTCGACGTCTGCCACGCCACGCCGGGCACCGGGTACCCCTCCGCGGCGACGGTGAACGACACCGCGTCGCCAGTGCTGCCCGTGACCGACGACGGCTGCGTCGTGATCGTCGGGCCGTGGAAGACGCGCAGCGTCGCGACGTCGCTCGTCGCCGTCCCGTGGGCGTTGGTGAGCAGCGCGCGAACCTCGACCCCGTCGACGTCCACCGTGACGTCCTCGAACGTGAACGTGCCCGTGGTCGCCGAGGCCGTGAGCCAGCCGCCGCCGTTCACGCGGAACTGCCAGGTGATCGACGGCGTCGGGACCCCCGTGCCGGCGACCGTGAACACCCCGTCCTGCCCGGGGTCGACGGCGGTGTCCGCCGGCGGCGTCGTGATCGCTGGGGCCGACAGGAGCGTCACCCGTGCCGAAGCGCTCTCGACGTCGCCCGTGGCGCCCGTCGCCACGGCGCGCACCCGCAGGCCGTCGTCGCCGGCGCCCAGCGTCCGGGTGTAGCTCCAGTCCGTCTCGCCCGCCACGACGGTCCAGCTCACGCCGTCGGTCGACGTCTCCCAGGCCACCGTCGGGACGGGCCGCCCCGACGCACTCACCGAGAACGTGACCGCGTCGCCGACCAGGCCGGACACGTCGGCCGGGTCCGTCAGGTCCTCCGGGCCCCAGGCGACGCGGACCGTCGCCGCGGCGCTCGTCGCGGTCCCGCTGCTGTTGGTGAAGACGGCGCGGACCTGCGTGCCGTCGTCGGCGCGCGGCAGGTCCGGCAACGTGAGCGTGGCCGACGTCGCCCCGGGAACCGGTTCCCAGGACGACGACGCGTCGGCTCGGCTCTCCCAGGCGACGGTGGGCGCGGGTGCACCGCTCGCGGCGGCGGTGAACGTCGCGTCCGAGCCCTCGACGACCTCCGTGTCGTCGGGGTCGTCGGTGACGGCGGGCGGGATGGCGACGGCCAGGTCCGCCGAGACGGCGACGCCGTCGATGCTCACCGTCACGGTCGCCGCGCCGGCTGCCGTGAAGGTCGCGGTGGCCGGACCGGCCGCGTGGAACGGCAGCGTCGACGTGAACCCGAGGCTGGCGGGCAGCCAGCTGATCGCGGCCCCGGCCATCGCGCCGCGCAGCGCCGCCGTGGCGGCTGCGCCGTCGGAGAGGCGCAGGTCGGCCGTCGCCGTGACGGCGTCCCCGACGCTCGCCGTCGCGGGTGCCAGCGTGAGCGAGGGGACCGCGTGGGGCGCGGTCGTCGCACCGCCTGCGCTGTCGCACGCCGGCCCGAGGTCCGTGCAGCCCCACCACGTGCGGACGGCGCTGCTGGCGCCGGCGACCCCGGCGCGGGTGTCCATGTCGCCGACCGTCGTGACGTTGCCGACGATGCGCGAGTCGCTGACCACCCCAGCGTTCAGGTGCACCGCCGCGGTGGAGCCGATGCCCCCGACGGCCCGGTTACCCGCGACGTCCACGCCCGTCAGCGTCGCGGAGCCGGCGGCGACGCGGACCGCGGACCCCCGCGCCGCCCGCGTCCCCGTCGTCAGCAGGTTGCGCAGGAACGTGCTGCCGGTGACCGTCGTCGCGGGCGAGCCCCAGGCGACGTCGAGCGCGCCGCCCACGTCGATGCCCGCCGTCGTCCCGTCCACCGTGTTGTCCACGAACACCGAGCCGGTGACGTCGACCGTGTCGGTGCCCCCGACACCCGTGTAGCCGATCGCGCTGCCGCCGGCGCCGTAGGACGTGTTCTGGGAGAACGTGCAGCGCGCGACGCTCAGCGTTCCGCCCGTCATCGACACGGCGCCGCCGACGTCCGTCGGGGTGCCCACGCCGGACGCGTTGCGGTTGCCCGTGAGCGCGCAGTCGAGGAGCGTCAGGGAATCCGGCGCCGCGGGATCGACGCTCCCCGCGATGATCGCGCCGCCGCCGCCCGTGCCCGGAGTCCCGACTCCGCCACGCAGGGTGACGCCCTGGACCGTGAGGTCGACGCCGCCGGTCAGGGACGCGTCGACGTCCAGGACGCGCGAGACGCCCCGCGCGTCGATCGTCGTGGTCGCGGCCCCCGCGCCGACGAGCGAGAGGATCGACGGGTGGCCGGGGTCGATGACCAGGGCACCGAGAACGAGGGCGTACGTGCCCGCGGGCAGCGCGACCACGGCACCGCCGGACGCGTCGGCGGCCTGGCAGAGCGCCTCGCGCAGGGACGTCGTGGCCAGGCCGTCGTCGCAGTCGGGTCCGATGGCGGCGTCGGCCGTCGTCGTGACGGTGATCGTGGCCGCCGCCTGCGCGGGGGCCACGACGGCGCCAGCCGTCACGGCTGCGAGGACGATGCCGACGGCGATCGGACGTGCGGGCACCCGTCGGCCAAAGATCATGGTGCGAAGGTTAGGGGGTTTCACCCGCGCTCCATGATCGGACTGCGGGTGAAGCCCTCTAGGCTCGCCCGAGCGGGCGCCGGCCCTGCCCTGCAACGAACCATCGGGAGGCCCAGGTCGTGATCGAGAGCCCCGTGGAGGCGCCCGCGGGCGTCAGTCGCCGCGCCGTCCTCGCCGCCGGCGCCGGCGTCGCCGGCGTGGTGGCGGTCGGCGTCGTGGCCGGTGTGCAGCTGGTCACCCGCGCGCTACCGCTCGACGGACTGGTGCTCGCAGGGATGGTCGGCCAGACGTTCGTCGACACGGCCACCGGCACGCACCTGACCCTCGAGTCCGTCGACGGCCTGGCCGGCGAGACGGTCGCGGCCGAGCGCTTCTCGCTCCTCTTCCTGGCCGCCGACGACCTGCCCGAGGCGATCCGCACCCTCCGCCACCCCGACGGCGACCTGCTCGTCTACCTCGGTCCGGTCACGGCGGACCCGCGCGTGCTCGAGGCGGTCGTGAACCGGACAGGGGGCGCGGCGTGACCGGGTATGTCGGCGAGGTGCGGATGTTCGGCGGCTCGTACGTGCCCCAGGGCTGGGTCGCCTGTGAGGGAGACGTGCTCCCCGTCGCGAGTTACCTGGACCTCTTCTCGGTGATCGGCTTCACCTACGGCGGCAACGGCACCAGCCTGTTCGGGGTGCCCGACCTGCGCGGGCGAACCCCGCTGGGCGTGGGCGACGGCCCCGGACTGACGCCACGCTCCTCCGGGGAGATCGGCGGTCAGGAGCGCGTCTCACTCACCTCCGCCCAGATGCCCTACCACCGGCACGACCTCCGGGCCTCCGGGGCCGAGGCCACGACGACCGATCCGGCCGGGAACACGTGGGGCGTCTCACCTGACGGCGCGCCGTACGCTCCGGCGGCGGGCTCGGCGTCGTTCGCGCCCGCGGCCGTGCGGACCGCGGGCACCGGAGCGGCGCACGAGAACCGGTCCCCCGTTCTCGGCGTGGCCTTCGGGATCTGC
The DNA here is from genome assembly GCA_000767215.1 of Actinotalea fermentans ATCC 43279 = JCM 9966 = DSM 3133. Classification (GTDB taxonomy): domain Bacteria; phylum Actinomycetota; class Actinomycetes; order Actinomycetales; family Cellulomonadaceae; genus Actinotalea; species Actinotalea fermentans. The sequence goes on along the minus strand of AXCX01000002.1, from coordinate 5,310 downwards.
CACTACGCCGATCCGGGCACCGACGACGGTGACACCACGATCGGCGAGATCCGGCTCTGGGCCGGCCCGACCCCACCCGACAACTGGCGGCTGTGCGACGGAGCCACCCTCGACATCGCCGACAACGTGGCGCTCTTCAGCATCCTCGGCACCACCTACGGCGGCGACGGCATCCGGGACTTCCGCCTGCCCGACCTGCGCGGACGCGTCCCCGTGCACGTGGGGGGCAGCCGGGTCGCCGGGCAGACCGGCGGCGTCGAGCAGGTCGCGCTGACGACCGCGCAGATGCCGGCGCACACCCACGACATCACCGCGACGTCCGCCGCCGCGTCGTCGTCGTCGCCCGTCGGGGCGACCTGGGCGGTGGCGGACCGCCCGACCTACTCCTCGGCCGCGCAGGTCGCCGCTGCGCCGACGGGCATCACCGGCGGCGGGCAGGCGCACCCGAACATGCCGCCGTACCTCGCCCTCTCGTTCATCATCGCCGTGGCCGGCGTCTTCCCGAGCCGGAACTGAGGAGACGTCGTGTACCAGCCGTACCTCGGCGAGATCCGGATGTTCGCCGGGACCTTCGCGCCCCGAAACTGGGCCCTCTGCAACGGTCAGCTCGTGCCGATCCAGCAGAACACCGCGCTCTTCTCGCTCCTGGGCACCACCTACGGAGGGAACGGCCAGACGACCTTCGCGCTGCCGAACCTCCAGGGCATGAGCCCGGTCGGTGCCGGCGCCGGCGCCGGGCCGGGGCTGACGTGGATCGACCGCGGGCAGGTCGCCGGGAGCGCGACCGTCACGCTGGTCCAGTCCGAGCTGCCAGCGCACACCCACTCGATCCCGGCGGTCGATGGCGTCGGCACCAGTGCGAACCCGTCCGGGGCGGTGCCTGCGCAGTCCGGCCGGGGCCGCGCCCGCGCGCAGCTGTACGGCCCGGTCGCCTCGTCGGTCTCCATGTCGGCGGCGGTCGTCGCCCCGGCGGGCGGCGGCCAGCCGCACGAGAACATGCCGCCGTTCCTGGTCGTCAACGTCGTCATCTGCCTCGCGGGCCTCTGGCCGCCTCGGCCCTGATCCGCGGGGCCCGCCGGCGGCCCCGGACGGATCTACGCTGGACGGGTAGAGGTGATGCCCCGTGCGCACGCCCGTCGTCCGTGAACCCGCCGTCGCGGGCCGGTTCTACCCCGCCGACCCCGTCGAGCTCCGCGCCACCGTGGACGCACTGCTCGACGAGGTGCCCGCGCCGCCGCCCGATGCTCCCGTCCCGCGGGCGGTGATCGTCCCGCACGCCGGGTACGTCTACTCCGGGTCCACCGCGGCCCTGGCGTACGCCCGCGTCGCCCGCGGGCGCGGCACGCTGCGCCGCGTCGTCGTCGTCGGGCCCACGCACCGGGTCCCGGTGCGCGGTGTCGCCCTGCCGGGTGCCGACGTCTTCCGCACCCCGCTCGGCGACGTGCCCGTCCCGCACGCGTGGGCGCAGGAGCGCCTCGCCGACGTGCCCGCGACCGGCGTCGCGCCGCAGGTGCACCGCCACGAGCACTCCGTCGAGGTCCAGCTCCCGTTCCTGCAGCGCGTGCTCGACGACGTCGACGTCGTCCCCCTGCTCGCGGGCGACGCGCTCGGCGAGGAGGTCGCCGACGTGCTCGAGTCGCTGTGGGACGACCGGACGCTGGTGGTCGCCAGCTCCGACCTGTCGCACTACCTGACCTACGACGAGGCCCGGCGCGTCGACGCCGGGACGATCGCGCAGATCACCGAGCTCGACGCGCCGCTGGACCACCTGCAGGCGTGCGGCGCCACCCCGGTCAACGGCCTGCTCGTCGCGGCCCGACGCCGCGGGCTGCGCCCGATCCTGCTCGGCGCGTGCAGCTCCGGCGACACCGCGGGGGACCGGTCGCGCGTCGTCGGGTACTGCTCGTTCGCGTTCGACGGGCCCGAGGAGGGCGACGGCGATGACTGAGGCGCCGCACGCACCGGCCGCGCTCGAGGCCCTGCCCGACGACGCCGGCGACGTCCTCCTGCCGGCCGCCCGCGCCGCCATCGGGCAGGCGCTGGGTGTGCCCGCCCCGGCCCTCGGGGAGCCGCCGGCCTGGGCGCTCGAACCCGGCGCGTGCTACGTCACGCTCACCCGGGAGGGGAAGCTGCGCGGCTGCACCGGGACGCTCGTCGCGCACCGGCCGCTGCTGGCGGACGTGCAGGTCAACGCCGTGAACACCGCCCTGCGCGACCGCCGGTTCGCGCCGATGACACCGGACGAGGTGCCGCTCGTGGTCATCGAGGTGGCGGTCCTGTCGGCGTCCCGCCCGCTGGCCGCCTCGAGCCTGCCGGAGGCCTACGCCGCGCTGCGGCCCGGGGTGGACGGCGTGATCGTCGAGGCGGGCGCGTGGAACCGGGCCACCTTCCTGCCGAAGATGTGGGAACCGCTGCCGGAGCCGGCGGTGTTCCTCGAGCACCTGTGGCGCAAGGCGGGCCTGGCGCCCGGCGTCTGGCACGAGGGGACGCGGCTGCGGACCTACACGGCCCGCTCGTGGCGGGAGTCGCCCGGGCCCGCGTGAGCGCGGTCGCCCGGCGGGGGAGGTGAGCGGCATGGCGGCAGACGGCGCAGCGACCTGGCCGGACGCGCCCACCGCCCGCTGGTGGACCGCCCTGCCCGACGGCCGTCTCCAGTGCGATCTGTGTCCGCGGCACTGCCGCCTGCATCCCGGGCAGCGCGGCTTCTGCTTCGTCCGCGCCCGCGACGGCGACCGGCTGGTGCTCACCACCTACGGCCGCAGCTCGGGCTTCGCCATCGACCCGGTGGAGAAGAAGCCGCTGGCGCACTTCCACCCGGGCACGGCCGTGCTGTCCTTCGGCACCGCGGGCTGCAACCTGGGCTGCCGGTTCTGCCAGAACTGGGACATCTCGAAGTCCCGCGAGTGGGACACGCTCGCCGCGGTCGCCGCGCCCGACGCCATCGCCCGGTCCGCGCAGGCGGCCGGCTGCGACGCGGTGGCGTTCACCTACAACGACCCGGTGATCTTCGCGGAGTACGCGATCGACACGGCGCAGGCGTGCCACGAGCTCGGCCTGCACGCCATCGCCGTGACCGCGGGCTACGTCAGCCCGGCCGCGCGCGCGGAGCTCTTCGCTTCCATGGACGCCGCGAACATCGACCTCAAGGCCTTCACCGAGGACTTCTACTGGAAGCTCACCGGCGCCCACCTGCGCGACGTCCTCGACACGATCGTCTGGGTGCGCGAGCACGCCGGCACCTGGCTCGAGCTCACCACCCTGCTCATCCCCGGCCACAACGACTCCCGCGCCGAGGTCGAGCGCATGTGCCGGTGGATCCTCGCCGAGCTCGGCCCGGACGTGCCGCTGCACCTGTCGGCCTTCCACCCGGACTTCCGGATGCTCGACGTGCCGCCCACCCCGCCCGCGGCCCTGCGCGACGCGCGGGCCACGGCCCTCGACGTCGGCCTGCACTTCGTCTACACGGGCAACGTGCACGACCCGTCGGGGGAGACGACGGCGTGCCCGGCCTGCGGCCAGGTGCTCGTCGAGCGCGACTGGTACGACGTGCTGGCCTACCGCATCACGCCCGACGGTCGATGCCCGGGCTGCGGCGCCGTCGTGCCGGGGCGGTTCGGCAGCGGCGTCGGGCACTGGGGCCGGCGCAGCCTCCGGGTGCAGATCGCCTGACGGCGCCGCGCGCGCGGGGTGACCGGGGAATCGGCCCGGGCCCACGCCGGTTGAGGCCCGTGGGGCCGCCGCCCGCCGGCGCCCCGCCCGCCGCACCCGAGCCGAGGAGCCACACCGTGTCCACCGCGCCCACCGTCGCGCCCGCAGCACCCGCAGTCCCCGTGGTCGACATCTGGTTCGACCCGGCGTGCCCGTGGGCGTGGATGACGTCGCGCTGGATCACCGAGGTGGCCGAGCACCGGGACGTGGACCTGCGCTGGCACGTGATGAGCCTGTCGGTGCTCAACGAGGGCCGGGACCTGCCCGAGGAGTACCGCCGCCTCATGGACGACTCCTGGGCCGCCGTCCGCGTGCTCGTCGCGGCCGCGCGCGACCACGGCGACAAGGTGCTCGCCCCGCTCTACACCGCGATGGGCACGCGCCGGCACCCGCAGGGCCGCACGGACACGGCCGCGATCATCGCCGAGTCGCTCGAGGAGCTGAGCCTGCCGGCGGAGCTCGCCGCCGTCGGCGCCACGGACGAGGTCGACGACCTGCTGCGCGCGTCGCACGCGGAGGCGATCGCCCTGGTGGGGGACGAGGTCGGCACGCCGGTCGTGGCGATCGACGGCGTCGGCTACTTCGGCCCGGTCGTCACGCCGGCGCCCACCGGCCAGGCCGCGCTGGACCTCTTCGACGGGCTCGTCGCCATGACGCGCGTGCCCGGGTTCTACGAGCTCAAGCGCACCCGGACGGTCGGCCCGCAGCTCTGAGCGCCCGCTAGCCGCGCGTCGCGCCGTAGCGGGCGAGGGCCTCGCTGCGCTCGACCGCGTGGTCGACGACGCGGTCCGGGTAGCCCTGGGCGTACCCGTCGGCGACCGTCCACGGCTCGTGGGCCGCGGCGCCCGGCACGTGCGCGAGCTCGGGCACGTAGCGACGCACGTACGACCCGTCGGGGTCGAAGCGGCGCCCCTGGGCGACCGGGTTGAAGACGCGGAAGTAGGGGGCGGCGTCGGTCCCCGTGCCGGCCGTCCACTGCCAGCCGTGGGAGTTCGACGCCAGGTCGCCGTCGCGCAGGTGCGCCAGGAACCAGCGGGCGCCGTGCGGCCACCACACGTGCAGGTCCTTGACCAGGAAGCTCGCGGTGACCATCCGCACGCGGTTGTGCATCCAGCCGTCGTGCAGCAGCTGCCGCATCCCGGCGTCGACGAACGGGTAGCCGGTCCGTCCCGCCTGCCAGGCGGCGAGCCGGGCCGCGGCGACGTCGTCGCGGTCGGGGTCGTCGTAGGTCATCGCCGCCATCGTGGGCCGCAGGTCCGCCCACGCCGACGCCGGGTGGTGCCGCAGCACGTCCGCGTAGAACTCGCGCCAGGCGAGCTCGGAGACGAACGTCGTGGCGCCCGTCGACCGGCCCGCGGGGTGGGCGGCGACGTCGGCGAGCAGCGTGCGCGGGTGGATGGTGCCGTACTTGAGGTCCGCCGAGAGGCCCGAGGTCCCCGCGAGGTCGGGCCGGTCGCGGCGCTCCGCGTAGTCCGCCAGCCCGTCGGCGAGGAACGCCTCCCAGCGCGGGTGCGCGGCGCGTTCGCTCACCTCGGGCCCCGCCGACGCGCGGGCCGCCTCGGCTCCGGGCAGGGCGTCGTCGCCCCCGACGCCGGTCGCCCA
>AXCX01000186.1 GCA_000767215.1 Actinotalea fermentans ATCC 43279 = JCM 9966 = DSM 3133 | reverse complement strand
CGAGCGCGCCCGCCATCACGGCCTCGGTGGCGTCGGTGTGCCCGAACGACGGCAGCGCGCCCGCGCTCCCGAGCGTCGCCGCGACGCCGTCGGGCCCCAGGACGCCGGGCACGTCGGGGGCGACGGTCATGGTCGCGAGCCAGCCACGGGCGGCCTCGGCGACCTGCCGCACCGCGTCGGGGCGGCCGTCGGTCATGAAGGCCGGATCCTGCGCGCCGCAGCGCGCGGGGGCCAGGAACGGGCCCTCGAGGTGGATGCCGGCCAGCTCGCCCGTGTCGGCGAGCTCGGCCAGGGTCGCGGTGCGCGCGAGGAGCGTCGCCAGGTCCGCCGTCACGAGGGACGCGACGAGCGACGTCGTGCCGTGCCGCAGGTGCTCGGTCGCGGCGACGTGCGCGGTCGCGACGTCGGGGGAGTCGGGGAAGCCCGCGCCGCCGCCGCCGTGGCAGTGGAGGTCGACGAGTCCCGGCAGGTAGGTCCGCGGCTGCGGCGCGGGCTCGGGCAGTGCGACGCCGTCGGGCGCCTGCGCGGCCGGGCCCACCCAGGTGATCCGGGCGCCGTCGGTGACGACGACGCCGTCGTCGAGCACCTGGTCCGGGGTGACGACGCGCCCGCGCAGGACGACGCCGCTCACGCCGCCGCTCACGCCGCCGCCCCCGTGGCGCGGCGGGCTGCTGTCACGTCTGGGCTCGGCATGCCTCGGCTCGACATGCCTCGATCCTCGACCCTTGACACGAGTTTGTAAAGAAGGTTCACTAACAAACGTGGCGACGATGACGCGGTCCCTCCGGCCCAGCACCAAGGTGCTGCCCGGCGACGTGCGGGCGAGGCATCGCTCCATGGTGCTCCAGCACCTCTTCCACTCCGGTCCCGGCTCGCGCGCCGACCTCGCGCGCAGCACCGGCCTGACCCGCGTCACCGTCTCCGACCTCGTCGGCGAGCTGCTCGCCGAGGGCCTGGTCGCCGAGCTCGGCCAGGAGGCGGAGGAGGGCAAGGTCGGCAAGCGCGGCACGCTCGTCGGGCTGCGCACGGACGCCTTCCAGATCGTCGCCGTCGACCTGCGCGACGACGAGCTGCTGCACGGCGCGCTCGTCGACCTGGCCGGCGCCGTCGTCGAGCAGCGCACGGCGCGGTTCACCCAGCCGCAGGGCGAGGTCGCGCTCGCCGACCTGACCACCTTCTGCCGCGAGCTCCTCGCCGCGGCCACCTGCCCGGTCCTGGGCGTGGGCGTGGCCTCGCCCGGCATCGTCGACGCCGATGGGCGGGTGCTCGAGGCCCCCAACCGCGAGTGGTACGACCTGCCGCTGGCCGCGACCCTCACCGCCGCGCTCGGCGTCCCCGTGCACGTGGGCAACGACGCCGACGCCGCCGCGCTCGGCGAGTGGACCTACGGCGGCGCGCTGGGCGGCAGCCTCCTCGTCCTGACCGTCGGCCAGGGCGTCGGCGCGGGCATCGTCGTCGACGGCGCCCTGGTCCAGGGGCACGGGCACGCCGCGGGCGAGCTCGGCCACGTCACCGCCGTCGACGAGCGCGACGCGCCCGACGGCCCCGTCGGTCCTCCCCGGCCGTGCGCCTGCGGGCGCACCGGCTGCCTCGAGACCGTCCTCGCGCTGCCGGCCCTGCGCCGCCGCGTGGCCGGGCTCGACCCTGAAGCTGCCGACGCCGCACTGGCGTCGGTCGGCCGGCGCCTGGGCATCGTCCTGGCGCCGGTGGTGTCCGCACTGAACCTCGCCGAGGTGGTGCTCAGCGGCCCCCCCGAGCTGCTCGGCGGGCCTTTGCGCGACACGGCCCTGGCGGTCATCCGCGAGCGGACCATGCCGGTGACCAGCCGGGGTCTGCAGCTGCGGGTGACCACCCTGGGCGAGGCGGCCCCGCTCTCGGGGGCGGCCGTGCTCGTGCTGTCCGGTCAGCTCGGAGTCTCGTGAGGACTCCGAGCTGACCGTCCTGGCAGGTCCTCAACCCTCCGACGACGCCATGGCGGCGCCGTCAGCGCACCGGGAAGGAACCCACGTGAGAATGGTACGGAAGACGGGAAGGCGGGGTGCACTCGCTGCGGCAGCTGTCGGCACGATGCTCGCCAGCCTGACCCTCACCGCGTGCAGCGGTGACAGCGACGAACCCTCGGACGAGCCGGCCGGTGACGACGACGTCGCCGCCGAGGGCGCGGAGATCACCCTGTGGCTCGCGGGCGGCGACACGCCCCAGGAGCTGCGGGACTACCTCATCGACACGTTCGCCGCGGAGAACCCTGGCTCGACGCTGACGATCGAGGAGGTGGGCTGGGGCGACCTCGTGACGCGCCTCACCACCGCGCTGCCCGACGCCGCGAACACCCCCGACGTCGTCGAGATCGGCAACACCCAGTCGCCGACCTTCACCACGGTGGGCGCGTTCCGCGACCTGTCCGGCATCTACGACGAGCTGGGCGGGTCCGACCTGCTGCAGTCGTTCGTCGAGGTCGGCTCGGTCGACGGCAAGCAGTACGCCCTGCCGTACTACTTCGGCTCGCGCTACATGTTCTACCGCAAGGACATCTGGACGGCCGCCGGCCTCGAGGTCCCGACGACGCTCGGTGAGTTCGCCGACGCCGTCGCGCAGCTCAAGACCGACACGCAGTCCGGCTTCGCCATGGGCGGCCAGGACTGGCGCAACGGCATCTCGTGGGTGTTCGCCCACGGCGGCGAGCTCGCGACCGTCGACGGGGACACGTGGACCTCCACGCTGTCCGACCCGAAGACGATCGAGGGCCTGGAGGCGTGGCAGTCGATCTACCAGACGGCCTCGAACATCCCCGCGACCGAGCGCGACGTGGCGTACTGGGACTTCCTCAACGACGGCACCGACGGCGCGGCCCCGGCCGCGGCGACGATCATGGCGCCGGGCTGGGCCCGCTGGTCGCTCGGCGACCTCACGACGAACGACGCCGGCGAGGAGGTCCGTGACGGCATGGCCGACACGAACAAGTGGGGCATCTTCGGCCTGCCGGGCGTGGACGGTGGCCTGGCCCCCGTGTTCGCCGGTGGCTCGAACATCGCGATCTCGGCGCAGTCCCAGAACCCTGAGCTGGCCGAGAACCTCCTGCGGATCATCTTCTCGGAGGACTACCAGACGATGCTCGGCCAGAACGGCCTCGGCCCGGGCAACACGCAGTACACCTCGTCCCTCGGCGACGACGAGTTCGCCCAGACGATGATGGACACGGCCGCCGCCTCGAAGCTCACCCCGGCTGCTCCGGGCTGGGCCGCCGTGGAGGCAGCGTTCGTGTACGAGGAGCTGTTCCAGAAGATCGCCGAGGGTGGTGACGTCGCCGCTCTCGCCGCCGAGTACGACGACATCATCACGCCGATGCTCAACGGCTGACGCTCTGCCCGGTCGCGGGGGCACGTCACCCGCCCCCGCGACCGGGACCGGCCCCATCCGTCGGCCACGTCCGCCGCCGACGCCCCCGTCCCGCACCCCTCACCCTTGGACCTGGAGGCCCACCATGGCGGACACGCTCGTCCGTGCTGCGCCGGTGCAGGCGACCGGCCCCCGCCGACGCGCGGGGTCACGCACCCGGCCGCGTTCCGGCCCCGCGTACCTCCTCCTGCTGCCCGCCGTCGCGATCCTGCTGCTCGGCCTGGGCTACCCCGTGTACTGGCAGGTCGTCACCTCGCTGCAGGAGTACGGCCTGGCGCAGCAGTTCGGCCAGCCGCCGGAGTTCGTCGGCCTGGAGAACTACGCGCGCATCTTCGCCGAGGACGACCTGTGGGCCGTCGTCGTGCGCTCCCTGATCTTCTGCATGGTGAACGCGGCGGCGACGGTCGGCATCGGCCTGGCGCTGGCGCTGCTCATGCGCGCGGTGCGCCCGTGGGTGCGGCTGGTGCTGCAGAGCTGCCTGCTGCTGGCCTGGGCGATGCCGATGGTCGCCGCGGTCACGGTGTGGCGCTGGCTGTTCGACTGGCGCACCGGCGTCGTGAACTGGCTGCTGGTGCAGATCGGGTTCGACGGCTACGCGGGCCACAACTGGCTGGCCCAGCCGCTGTCCTTCTTCTTCGTGGCCACGGTGATCATCGTGTGGATGTCCGTGCCGTTCGTGGCGCTGTCGATCTTCGCGGGGCTCACGCAGGTGCCCGACGAGGTGCTCGAGGCCGCGCGCATCGACGGCGCGGGCCCGGCCCAGACGCTCCGGCACATCCTCGTGCCGATGGTGCGGCCGGTCATCGCGATCGTGCTGCTCCTGCAGGTGATCTGGGACCTGCGGGTGTTCGCGCAGATCCGGCTGCTGCAGGACTCGGGCGCGCCGGTGTCGGAGACGAACCTGCTGGGCAACTTCATCTTCGAGCTCGGCATCGGGCGCCAGGACTTCGCCGGCGCGGCCACCGTCTCGATCCTCGTCCTGCTGCTGACGGTCCTGCTGAGCTGGCCGTACGTGCGCAGCCTCATGAAGGAGCTGTCATGACCGCGGCCAGCACGCGCCGCCGCGTCGGCCGGGGCGCCCTCGGTGCCCTCGCCCTGCTCGTCGCCGCGCTGTGGGTGTTCCCCGTCTACTGGATGGTCCTGTCGGCCGTCACCCCCGACGCGTACCTGCGCACCGCGACGCCGTCGTTCCTGCCGACGCACTTCACCACGGGCAACATCGAGGCCGTGGTGAGCGGCTCGGGCTTCCCGACGGCGCTGCGGATGAGCCTGGCGGTCACGCTCGTCACGGTGCTCGCCGTGCTGGTCTTCGCGTTCCTCGCGGCGCTCGCGATCAGCCGGTTCCAGTTCCGCGGCCGGCGCTCGTTCGTGCTCGCGGTGCTGTTCGTGCAGATGCTGCCGGCCGAGGGCCTGTTCATCGCGCAGTACAAGATGCTGTCGACGGCGAGCCTGCTGAACTCCGTGCTGGGCATCTCGGTGCTGTACACGGCCGCGATCGTGCCGTTCACGATCTGGATGCTGCGCGGCTTCGTGGCGAGCACGCCCGCCGAGCTCGAGGAGGCCGCCATGGTGGACGGGCTCTCCCGCTTCCAGGCCTTCCTGCGGATCACGCTGCCGCTGCTGGCGCCGGGCCTGGTCGCCTCCGGCGTGTACGCGTTCCTGCAGGCGTGGAACGAGTTCACAGTGGCGCTCGTGGCCCTGCCGTCGGAGAGCGCGCAGACGCTGCCGCTGTGGCTGCGGACGTTCCTCGCGGCGTCGATCAACCGCGGCGTGAACTGGGCGGAGGTCATGGCGGCCTCGAGCCTGCTCGCCGTACCGGTGATCATCTTCTTCCTGGCGGTGCAGAACCGGATGACGTCCGGCCTGGTCTCCGGGGCGGTGAAGGGCTGATGACGATCACGGGAGCGGACCTGCGGGTCGGCCTGGACCTGGGCGGCAGCAAGGTGCTCGGCGTGCTGCTCGAGGGCGACACGGTGCGCCGGACCCTGCGGGTGCCGACGGACCTGGGTGCCGAGGGCGTCGTCGGGAGCGCGGCCGGAGTCGTCGCGGGGCTGTGCGAGGCGGCGGGCGTCGAGCCCACGCAGCTCGCCGGCGTCGGGATGGCGCTGCCCGGGATCGTGGACCCGGCGACGGGCACGGTCTCGCACGCGGTCAACCTGCGCATGGACCTGCCGGACGTGCCGGTCGGCGCCCTCCTGTCGGAGCGCCTGGGCGGGCTGCCGGTCACGGTCGAGAACGACCTGAACGCGGCGGCGCTCGGTGCGGGGGAGACCCTCGGCTACTCGGACATGGCCTACCTCGCGCTCGGGACGGGCCTGGCGGCCGGGCTGCTGCTCGACGGCCGTCTGCGCCGCGGGCACGCGGGCGCGGCGGGGGAGGTGGGGCACCTGCCCTACCGGCCCGGTGGCCTGCCGTGCGCGTGCGGCCAGCTGGGCTGCCTCGAGATGTACGCGTCGGGCTCGGCGCTCGACGTCGCGTGGCCCTCGCGCACGGGCTCGCCGTCG
>AXCX01000185.1 GCA_000767215.1 Actinotalea fermentans ATCC 43279 = JCM 9966 = DSM 3133 | reverse complement strand
GCGGCGGCCGACGGCGACGCCGCGGCCGTGGCTGTGCGCGACACGTTCGTGGACGCCGTGGCGACGGCTGTGCGGTACCTGGTGATGACGTTCGACGTCGCGCACGTGGTGCTGGGCGGCGGGGTGGCGAACCTCGGCCCGCAGCTGGTGCAGCATGTGCGGGACGCCGTCGAGCGCCACGTGGCGGTCTCCCCGCTGCTGGCGGGGCTGGGGATGCCGGAGCGGATCGAGCTGACGCCCGCGGGCGTGCCCGTGGGCGCGGTCGGGGCGGCGCTGGCGACGCGCGGCGCGGTGGACGTGGAGGTGGTGGGCTGATGGAGGTCGTCATCGGTTCGGCGGCGCAGGTCGCGCGCTGGGCGGCGGACGCGGTCGAGGCGCTGCTGCGCGCGCGGCCGGACGCCGTGCTCGGCCTGGCGACGGGCTCCTCGCCCCTGGCGCTGTACGACGAGCTGGCGCGTCGGCACGCGGAGGCGGGGCTCTCGTTCGCGCGCGCCCGCGCGTTCCTCCTGGACGAGTACGTGGGCCTGTCGCCGGAGCACCCGGAGCGCTACCGCGCGGTCATCGAGCGGGAGCTGGCCAGCCGCGTGGACTTCGCGGAGGGCGCGGTCCACGCGCCCGACGGCGGCGCGGCGGACATCGCGGCGGCCTGCGCCGCGTACGAGGCGGCGATCCGCGAGGCGGGCGGGGTGGACCTGCAGATCCTCGGGATCGGCACGGACGGGCACCTGGCGTTCAACGAGCCGGGCTCGTCCCTGGCGTCCCGCACGCGCATCAAGACCCTCACCGAGCAGACCCGCCAGGACAACGCGCGGTTCTTCGACGGGGACGCGGACGCGGTGCCCCGGCACGTGCTCACGCAGGGCCTCGGCACGATCATGGAGGCCCGGCACCTGGTGCTCCTGGCCACCGGCCGGGCCAAGGCGGAGGCCGTGCACCGCATGGTCGAGGGCGGGGTCAGCGCCATGTGGCCGGCGTCGGTGCTGCAGCTGCACCCGCACGTGACGGTGCTGCTCGACGACGCCGCCGCGAGCCGCCTGCAGCTCGCCGACCACTTCCGGCAGACCTGGGCCCACAAGCCTGCGTGGCAGGGTCTGTAGGGCGTCTTCCCGGAGGTGCGGGTCAGCCGCGCAGCGCGCGGACCAGGCTCGCCGTCGCCTCGCGCACCTGCGCGAACGCCTTCTCGTAGGCGGCGTCGCCGCGCTGGTACGGGTCGTCGATGTCGTCGTCGGCCGGGTCCACGGGCACGCGGCCGCGCTGCGCGGCGGCCAGGGGCAGCAGGGCGGCGAGCCGCTCGGCGGGCGTGCCG
>AXCX01000184.1 GCA_000767215.1 Actinotalea fermentans ATCC 43279 = JCM 9966 = DSM 3133 | reverse complement strand
TGCCGTCCTGGCCACGCGGCCGCCGGACACGTCCGAGCCCGAGCCCACGGGCTCGCAGCCGCCGCCGATCACCCGCGCGGTGCCCGCGCCCACCGACCTCGCCGGCGCCGTCGTCGGCGGGGAGGCGGTGTTCACCTGGGCCAACCCCGACCCGCTCGAGGGCGACCGGTACACCTGGGCGCGGCTCGACCCGGCGGGCGTGGCCGGCCAGGCCGAGCTGGTCCAGACGGCCACGCTCAGCGTCCCGGCCTCCGGTGAGGACGTCTGCGTGGAGGTGGCCCTCGTCCGGGCCGACGGCCGGTCCTCCGCGCCCGTACGGGGGTGCGCCGACTGATGAGGGGGCTCGGGGGGCGCTGGCGGGACCGCAGGGCGGACGACGCCGCGAGGGGGGTGCTCGACGGCCGTCGTCGTCGCCTGCTCACGCGGGCCGCATGGGGCACCGCGCCGGCCGTGCTGGCCGTGTTCGCGGTCATCAACCCGGGCGCGCCCGTGTCCCAGATGGACCTGCACGACGGCACGGTGTGGCTGACCAACCAGACCGACCTGCGGCTCGGCCGGTACAACCCGGTGGTCGAGGAGCTCAACGCGGGCCTGATCGCCGGGGGCAGCCCGTTCGACGTGCTCCAGGACGGCTTCGATGTGCTGCTCGTCCAGCAGGGGACCGTGGCGGTGGTCGACCCGGCGAACGTCGCGCTCGCCGGGCAGACCTCGATCGGCGGCGGCACGCTGGTCTCGATGGCCGCGGGCACGACCGCCGTGACGCGCTCCGCCGACGGCAACGTCTGGGCGCGGCCGACGGCGATGATCGGCGGCCTGCGGGTCGACGTCGACGAGCCGGACCTCGAGCTGGGCGAGGGCGGCGCGGCCGTCGTCGCCCGCAGCGGCGCCGTGCTCGCCGTGGACGCCGAGGGTGCGGCGTACCGGGTGCGGGTCACGCCGGAGAGCAACGTCGCCGAGGAGGACGGCCGGCTCGACGGGGGCGCGGGCGCGGGCATCGACGCCATCACGGCGGTGGGCGACGAGGTGGTCGTCCTCTCGGGGACCACGCTGCACACGCGCTCGGCCAGCGTCGACCTGTCGCAGTACCAGGGGCTGATCGAGCTGCAGCAGCCGGGCCCGGCGGCGGACAGCGTCCTCGTCGGCGTCCAGGGCGCGCTGCTGGACGTCCCGCTCGACGGCGGCGAGCCGCGCGTCCTGCCGGCCGGCCAGGGCAAGCCGTCCGCGCCCGTGCGCGTCGGCGCCTGCGTGCACGGCGCGTGGGCGTCCGCGACGCAGAACTACCTGCGGGTGTGCGGCGACGACGCCCCGGTGGTCGAGGACCTGGCCGAGATCGCCGCGACCGACGAGCTGGTGTTCCGCGTCAACCGCGACGTCGTCGCGCTCAACGACGTGGGCGACGGCCGCCTGTGGCTGCCCCTGGTCGACGCCGAGGTGCGCGAGCCGAACTGGACCGACATCCAGGAGGACACCGAGGACGAGCCCGACGAGTCCGAGCGCGAGGCGGTCACCGCCGAGACCCTGCAGGCCGAGTGCAGCGCAGACGCCGCGCCCCCGTCCGCCGTCGACGACGAGTTCGGGGTGCGCCGCGGGCGCACGATGATCCTGCCCGTCGTCGACAACGACGCGTCGTCGGCCTGCGGCATCCTGGCGATCGACACCTACGAGGACATCGAGGAGTCGTTCGGCACGCTGACGCCCGTCTACGGCGGGCGCGCGTTCCAGCTCACGGTCAGGGACGACGCGTCGGGCAGCACGAGCTTCCGGTACACGGTGATCGACGGCCGCGACACGGCCGCCCCGGCGACGGCCCTGGTCACCCTGACGGTCCGCGGCGACGGCCAGAACGAGGCCCCGGCCCAGCTGCGCGTGGGCGCCTTCACCGTGGAGCAGGGCGGCATCGGCACGTACGACGTGCTCGCCGACTTCCGCGACCCCGACGGCGACCCCATGGTGCTCGTCTCGGCCGTCGGCACCGGCGGCAGCGCCCGGGCGCGCGGCGACGGCCGGCTGCGGTTCCAGGCCGACGGCAGCGCGCTCGGCCGGCAGGCGATCACCGTGGTGGTCTCCGACGGCGTCGCGTCGGTCGAGGGCACCCTGTACGTCGACATCCGCCCGGCGGGTTCGCTGCCGCCGGTCCTCGAGCCCGTGCACGTGGTCACCTACGTCGACAAGCCGGCGACCGTCAACGCGCTCGACTACGTGCGCAGCCAGGGCCGCGAGCCCGCGCGGCTGGCCGGCGTCGAGGAGGTCGTGGGCCTCGAGCTGAGGACGGACCTCGACGCGGGCACCTTCACGGTGACCGGCCGCACGCCCGGCACGTTCTACGTGCCCTACGTCATCACCGCGCCGCCGCAGCAGGCCACCGGCCTGGCCCGGGTGGACGTCCTCGAGGCGCCGCAGGAGCTGCCGCCGCCCACGGCCGTGCTCGACGTCGCCCTGCTCCCGCCGGGCGGGGAGGTGACGATCGACCCGCTGGCCAACGACACGGACCCGACGGGCGGCGTGCTCGTCGTCCAGAGCGTGTCCGTACCCGGCGAGAGCCCGCTGCGCGTCGCGGTCCTCGACCACCAGCTGCTGCGGATCTCCACGACGCGCACGTTCGAGACGCCCGAGGTCTTCACGTACACGATCACGAACGGGCTGGACACCGCGGTGGGCCAGGTCGTCGTGCAGCCCGTCCCGGCCGCCGCGGGCCAGCAGCCCCCGGTCGTGCCCGACGTGACGGCCACGGTCCGCACGGGCGGCGTCGTGACGATCCCCGTCCTCGAGGGCGCGTTCGACCCCGACGGCGAGCCCCTCACGCTCGTGCCGACGCTCGTGGAGGCGCCCACCGCCGGCCTGATGTTCATCTCGGGCGACGTGCTGCGCTACCAGGCGCCGAGCACGCCGATGGAGGTCCGGGCGACGTTCGAGGTCAGCGACCCGATGCGCAACGTCACGGCCGCCACGGTGACCATCGCGGTGCACGCGTCCGACGCCGAGAGCAAGGCCCCGCCGCGCCCGGTCGACCTCACGTCGCGGGCCTACGCGGGCGACGAGGTCACCATCGACGTGCCGCTCGTCGGCATCGACGACGACGGCGACGGCGTGACGCTGCTCGGCGTGGACCAGCCGCCGACCAAGGGCCTGGTCAGCTCGGTGGGGTCCGACTCGATCGTCTACCGGGCGCTGCCCGGCGAGATCGGCACGGACACCTTCACGTACGCGGTCGAGGACTGGACGGGGCAGCGCGCCGTCGCCACCGTGCGCGTCGGCATCGCGGCGCGGCCCTCGGGCGCGGTGCCCGTCGTCACGCGCGACGACGCGGTGACCGTCCGCCCGGGCCAGACCATCGAGGTCCGCGTGCTCGCGAACGACGACGGCGGCGGCGCCGGCGAGCTCACGCTCGACGAGGCGCTGACCATCCAGCCCGAGGGCGTCGTGGCGCGCACCGAGGGCAGGCGGATCCTGGTGGAGGCGCCCGACGCCGAGGGCGTCGTGCAGATCCTCTACACGGCCCGCAACGACCGCGGCGGGTACGACACCGGCGTGCTCACGGTGACGGTCGACGAGGACGCGCCGTTCCTGCCGCCCGTCGCGGCCGACATCGTGGTGCCCGCGGTCGACACGATCAACAAGACGCAGGTCGCCGTGAACGTCATGGAGACCGCGCAGAACCCGAGCGGCTCGCTCGCCGACCTCACCGTCGAGGTGCCCGTGTCCGCCGGCGCCACGGCCGTGGCCCCGGGTGACGGCACCGTCGTCGTGACGCTGGTCGACCAGCCGCAGACGCTCCCGTACCTGCTGGTCAACGAGCACCCCGACGCCGGTCGCGTCTCGTCGTACGCGTTCATCACCGTGCCCGCCCTCGGCGACTTCCCGCCGATGCACCGGCCGGGCACCGACGACCTGTCCGTCATCGCGGGGGAGCCGCTGACGCTCGAGCTCGCCGAGCTCGTGCGCGTCGCGCCGGGGCGGTCCCCGCGCATCGGCGACCGCTCGCGCGTCGTGGCCACCAAGGCCGACGGCTCGCCGCTCGTCGTCGACGACGACACGCTGCGCTTCACCGCGCGCGCCGACTACTCCGGTCCGGCGTCGGTCACGGTGCACGTCACCGACGGCCCGCTGAGCGACCCGACGACGCACGACGCGACGCTGACCTTCGAGATCATGGTCCTGGCCCGCGAGGAGCACCCGCCGACGTTCACGCCGTCGGTGCTGGAGGTGCCCCAGGCCTCGTCCGGGCGGGTGGACCTGGCCGTGTTCACGTCCGAGCCGGCCAGCGTCGACGAGGACGCGGCGTCCCGGTACACGTACCGGCTGGGCACCCCGCTGCCCGCGGGCTTCGACGTCTCGCTGGACGGCTCGATGCTCGTCGTCGCCGCGCAGATGTCGACGGCCCGTGGCACGGTCGGCGCGATCCCGATCGAGCTCGGGTTCGGCGGGACCGAGCCGCTCGCAGTCCAGGTCGACACCCGCGTGGTGGCGAGCCGGGAGCCGCTCGCGCGCGTCCTCGACTTCACGGTGCCCGACGGCGTCGAGGGCGGCGAGTCCGTGGTGCGGGTGCTCGAGGGCGCCTTCAACCCGTTCGCGCCCAGCCCCCTGTCGGTCGTCTCGGCGACCGTGGAGACGCCCGGCGCCGGCACGGCTCACGTCAGCGGCTCGACCGTCGTCGTCAACCCGGCGGCGGGCTACATCGGGCAGCTCGTGGTGCGTTACACGGTCAAGGACGTCCTGCCGGACCTGGACCGGATGGTCGAGGGTCGCATCACCGTCGTCGTGCGCGGCAAGCCGGCGACCCCCGCGGCGCCGCGGGTGGTCGAGTCCCGCGACCGCGCGGTCGCGCTCGCGTGGGAGCCGCCCGCGAACAACGGCGAGCCGATCGACTCCTACCGCGTCACCGCGTCCGGCGGCCTCACGCAGACCTGTCCCTCGACCGCGTGCACCATCACGGGCCTGACGAACGACGTCACGTACACGTTCACCGTGGCGGCGCACAACGCCGTCGGGTGGTCCGAGCCGAGCCCGGCCTCGGGGGAGGCCCGGCCGGACACGCAGCCGCTCGCACCCGCGGCGCCGCGCGTGGAGCGCGGCGACCGCCGCCTCGACGTCAGCTGGACGCCGCCGGAGAACCCGGGCTCGCCGATCATCGACTACCTCGTCGAGATCAGCCCGGCGACGCCGTCGGGCCAGACGTCCTTCACGACGTCGGCGACGTCGATCCCGATCACGGGCCTCGCGAACGGCACGGTGTACTCGCTGCGCGTGCGGGCGCGCAACAGCGCGCCGCAGCCGGGTGCGTGGGGCCCCGCGGCGACCGGCAAGCCGGCCCGCGTGCCGGACGCGCCGCTGTCGCTCAGCGCGACGGACGCGTCGGAGGGCTCGAGCATCGCCGTGACCTGGGCGGCGCCCCCCGACGGTGGCGAGCCGATCGAGGAGTACGAGCTCCGGGTCGACGGCGCGCCCCGCGCGGACGCCTCCTGCGGGGTCACGCAGTGCACGTTCCCCGCCGTCCAGGGCCACCGGTACACCATCGAGGTGCGGGCCCGGAACGCCGTCGGCTGGTCGCCGTGGACGTCGACCCAGGGGCAGATCTGGGGCCGGCCGGGACAGGTGCCGAGCGTCGAGGCCGTCGACAGCTCCGGGCCGTGGAACGACCCGGGCCAGGGCCGGGTGCGCGTGACGTGGCAGAGGACGAACGAGACCGGCGGCGACGGCATCGACATCGACCACTACGAGATCACGCTCACCGACGCGGCCGGGAACGCGCGGACGGAGACCCGGGACCGTCACCAGACCTCCATGGAGTTCTACAACCTGCGCGGCGGCGCCTACACGGCCACCGTGACGGCCGTGAACACCAAGGGCGCCCGAGGGGACTCGCGCACCTCGGCGCCGGTCACCGTGGTCACCCTGCCGGGACAGGTCCTCGGCGCCGAGGTGGTGGTCGCCACCGAGACGAGCGTGACGATCAGCTGGCCCGCGGTCGCCGACGGCGGTGCCGCGGTGCAGTACGGCTACCGGCTGCAGACCGGCGGCAACAAGTCCAACGGAGACGCGACGACGCTGACCCTGACCGGCACGTACGCGGATGGCGACCGGTTCCGGATCACGCTCTGGGCGACGAACGCCGACGGCGAGAGCCGCGCGCAGGACTACGACTTCACGCTCGAGATCGAGGGGCCCACCCCTCCGCCAGAAGGAGAAGGCACACCGTGACGATGACCCCCGAGCAGACCAGCTGGTTCGCCGAGACCTTCGAGGTGCTGGTCCGCAACGTCGGGCAGGCGCTGCTGGGCAAGGACCACGTCGTCCGCCTGGCGCTCACCTGCATGCTCGCCGAGGGCCACCTCCTCCTCGAGGACGCCCCCGGCACCGGCAAGACCTCGCTCGCCAAGGCGATCGCGGCCACCGTCCAGGGCACGCACAGCCGCATCCAGTTCACGCCGGACCTGCTCCCGTCGGACGTCACGGGCGTGACGATCTACGACCAGAGCACCGGGCACTTCCAGTTCCACCCGGGCCCCGTGTTCGCGTCCGTCGTGCTCGCGGACGAGATCAACCGGGCGTCGCCGAAGACGCAGTCGGCCCTGCTGGAGGTCATGGAGGAGAACCGCGTCACGGTGGACACCGTGTCCCACCCGGTGGGCCGGCCGTTCATGGTCATCGCGACGCAGAACCCGATCGAGCAGGCCGGCACCTACCGGCTGCCCGAGGCCCAGCTGGACCGGTTCCTCATGAAGACGTCGCTCGGGTACCCCGACCGCGCGTCGACGGTGGAGATCCTCTCGGGCGCGGCCGACCGCGACCGCACCGCGCGCCTGACGGCCAAGATCACCACCCACGCGGTCGCGGAGATGTCGGCGCTCGCCGACGCCGTGCACACCGACGCCGCGGTGCTCGACTACGTCGCCGCCCTGGTGGAGGCGACGCGCACCGACCCGCGCACGGCCCTGGGCGCGAGCGTTCGCGGCGCGCTCGCCCTGGTGCGCTGCGCGAAGGTGTGGGCGGCCTCGCAGGGCCGCGGCTACGTCATCCCCGACGACGTGAAGCTCCTGGCCGACCCGGTGCTCGCGCACCGGATCATCCTCGAGACCGAGGCCGAGTTCTCGGGCGTGACCCCGCAGCAGGTCGTCGCCGGCGTCCTCGAGGCGACCGTCCCGCCGGACGCCCGGATCTGAGCCCGCCGATGCCCGTCCGTCGCTCCGCCGCGCCCGCGAAGGCCGCGTCCTCCGCCGCCCGGCCCCCGCGCGCCCTGCGCCGGGCC
>AXCX01000183.1 GCA_000767215.1 Actinotalea fermentans ATCC 43279 = JCM 9966 = DSM 3133 | reverse complement strand
CACCTGGGCGACGGCCGCGTCGGCGACGACGACGAGGTCGGCGCTGACGCCGCCGACGAACGAGGCGCGCACGGCGACCGCGTCGGGGGCCGGCGCCTGCGCGGCGTCGAACGGCACCGGGACGAGCGGCACGACCGACGGGAGCAGGCGCGCGAGCTCGCTCGCGGCGGCCTGGGCGACAGCCAGGTCGGTCGAGGCGTTCGTGGTGGGGGCCATCATTCCTCCGAGGTGACGACGAGGCAGGCGAGCCGGGAGCCGCTGGTCCCGATGGCGGCGGTGGCGAGCGGCACGTCACCGACGACCACGCTGAGCGGGGCGTCGGCGCGGTGGCGCAGCGGGATGACGGTGCCGGGCTGGAGGCGCGCGACGGCGTCGGCGGCCACGGTCAGGGGGGCGAACCGGACGGCCACCTCGACGGGGACGTCGAGCACGTTCTCCGTGACCCGCGCCTGGGCGGCCCGGTGCGCGGCCACCTCCTCCGGCGTCCGGTTGTCGAGGTGCTCACCGGCCCGCAGCGACGCGAGCAGCACGTCGGCCGGGACCATCAGGGTCGCGAGGGCCTCGCGGTCGGAGACGATGAGCGCGAAGGTCGCGACGATCACCGGCTCCGAGGCAGCGGCCGCCTGCACGAACTGCGGGTTGTACTGCACGGAGCGCACCTGCACGTCGAGCGGCGCGACGGAGGTGAAGGCGTAGCTGAGGTCGCGCACCGCGTGCTGCAGCAGCTCGCGGAAGAGGGACCACTCGATCTCGGTGAGCTCGCGCTCGGTGTCGAGCGGCACGCCCGGACCGCCGAGCATGGTGTCGATCCAGACCATCGTCATGTCGAGCGGGAGCTGCAGGACGCCGGTGGAGCGGCCCGGCTCGACGCCGCACAGCACCATGGTCGTCATGGCCGGGAGGCCGCCGACGTACTCGTCGTAGGACTTCATCTCGACCGACTCGAGCGTCACCGACGCCACGACGCGCAGGCGCGACGTGAGCTGCGTGCCCCACTGGCGGGCGAAGGTCTCGAACGCCATCTCGAGGACGCGCCCGTGCTCGCGCGCGAGCGTCATCGGGCGGCGGAAGTCGTAGGTCTCGGGCACGCCGGACCGCTTGCGCCGCTTGGGCGCCTGGAGGTCCGCGACTGTCACGTGCTGCCCATCGGCAGGCGCGCAGGAGCCATGAGGGAAAGTGGGTGGGCGAGGTCGACGAGAGGTTCCTCGCGTGCCGGCTGGCCCGGCGGGCATCCGTCGCGACGACGGCGGGGGTGCCGTCCATGGCACCGTGGCGGCCGGTGGGTCGACGTCCGCCCGGAGGCGGGACCCGCCGTGCGGGCGGGGGGCGTCGGTCCGGCTGACCCAGTCCTATTGGGTCACGTAGTCCGTGAAGTAGACGTCCATCACCTCGCCCTCGTACGCGTCCTCGAGCTGCCGCAGCAGCTCCGCCTTGAGGGCGTCGCGGCCCTCCGCGGTGGTGACCTCGGCGACCGGGCGCTGCGAGAACAGCGCGACCACCAGGTCGAGCGCGCGCGCGGTGTCGGGCTCCTCCGCGACGTCGGCCGTGAGCTGGAGCCCGATGCCGATCCGCAGGTAGTGCCCGTCCGCGAGGTTCAGGCTGATGGGCTCCACCACGACGACGGAGCCCGGCTCGGGCGCGGGCTCCTCGACGGCGGCCGCGGCCGCGCCGCCGGCCGGGGGCGCCGGCTTGAGCAGGAACCAGTACGCGGCCCCGCCCGCCAGGAGCACCACCAGGGCGATGACGAGCAGCTTCGTCTTGCCGCCCTTCTTCTTCCCGTCGTCGGCCGGCTCGGGCGCGGGCGCGGGCGCGGTCGGGCGTGCGCCGATCTTCGGCTTGCTCGCCACCACTCGCTGCTCGGTCATCTGGCTCACCTCGGCTCCTCCCGTCCTTGCTTCGTCCGGCGCGCGGTCCGCGCGTCGTGAGTGGTCACAGGCCCTGCTGCTGCGCGGCGACGACCGGGAGCAGCGCGCGGATGTCCTCCGGCACACCGCTCAGCACGACGACGTCGACGCGGCGGTTGGACTCGAGCGGGTCGACGCCCGCCTCGTCGATGGGTCGCTGGTCGCCGAACCCGACGGCCGCGATGCGGTTGCCGGGGATCCCGCCGGCGTCGACCATCCGGCGCAGCACCTCGGTGGCGCGCGCCGACGACAGCTCCCAGTTCGTGGGGTAGCGCACGGACGGCACCGTGTTCGCGTGGCCCTCCACCGAGATCTGCTCGGTGGCGCGCGCGAGCACGGGCGAGACCGAGTCGATCACCCGCAGCGCCGTCCCGGTGAGGGTGGCGGCGTCGGCGCCGAAGAACACGTCGTCCGCGACCATGCCGATGACGAGGCCCCGCTCGGTGACGCGCAGCCGCACGCGGTCCCCGAGCCCCTGGGCGTCGAGGGTGCCGGTCACCTGCTGGGCGATCTCCTGGAGGTGGTTCAGCTCTGCGGCGGCCGCGATGAAGTCGAGCTGCTCCTGGGTCATGCCCTGCGTCTCCGGTGCGGGCGCGACGGGCGGCACGGCGTCGCTGCCGACGTCGGCCGCCAGGTCGGGCGTGACCTCGACGGCCTCGACGCCCGTGAGCGCACCGTTGCTGCCCTCGATGACGGAGGGCAGCCGGTTGCCGAACCCGATGGCGAGGGACTCGCGCAGCTCCTCGAACTTCGCCTGGTCCACCTGGCTGATCGAGTACAGGACGATGAACAGGCCGACGAGCACGGTCATCATGTCGGCGTAGCTGACGGCCCACCGCTCGTGGTTCTCGTGCTCCTCCTCCTGGTGGCCCTTCTTGCGGCGCGGCCGCCCGCCGTGGCCGCCGGAGCCGCGGCCGGCGCTCATGCGGCCTTCTCCTTGCTCTCACCGGGCGGCAGCAGGCTCCGCAGGCGCTGCCCGACGAGGCGCGGGTTGGCACCGGCCTGGATCGCGAGCAGGCCCTCGACGGTCAGCTCCATGTGCTGCGCCTCGAGGTCCGAGCACCGGGCGATGCGCGCGCCGATCGGCAGCCACAGGAGGTTCGCCGAGAGCAGGCCCCACAGGGTCGCGACGAACGCGCCCGCGATCATGTGGCCGATCTCCGACGGCTCGCTCAGGTTCTCCAGCACGTGCACGAGGGACACGACCGTGCCGATGATGCCGATGGTCGGGGCGTAGCCGCCCATGGCGGTGAAGTACTTCGACGACACCTTGTCCTGGGACCGCTTCGTGGTGATGCGGTCCTCGAGCATCGTGCGCAGGTCGTCGGGGTCGGTGCCGTCGATCGCCGCCTGCAGCCCGGACTTGAGGAACTCGTCGTCGACGCTGCGGGCGGCCTCCTCGAGGGAGAGCAGACCCTCGCGGCGCGCCTTGTCGGCGAGGCCGACGATCGTCTCGACGGTGCCGTCGGGGTCCGGCTTCTTGAACGTGAACCAGTGGCCGAGCCCGCCCCACGCCCGGATGGCGTCCTTGAGCGTGCCGGAGGCCAGGCCCGCGCCGAGGGTGCCGCCGATGACGAGGATCATCGGGGCCGGCATGATGACCGACATCGGGCTCGAGCCCTCGAGGAAGATGCTCAGCAGCACCATCCCGAAGGCGAACGCGATACCGCCGAGGGTTGCCGGGTCCATCAGTCGGCCTCCGGCACCGGCGTCAGCGACGGACGGCTGGGGGCCGGGCGCAGCTGGGTGACGGCCGCCATCGTGGTGTCGCCGACCTGGGCCTCCTCGGCCAGGACCATCGTGCGGGCGACGACGCTCGCGCGGTAGGTGATGATCCGGTCGGTGACCTCGTCGAGGCTCTCGGCGATGACGTACTTGGTGCCGTCGATGAGGGTGAGGATCGTGTCCGGCGTCGTCTCGATGCGCTGGATCAGGTCAGGGTTGACCGCGAACTGCGGTCCGTTGAGGCGCGTCACGACGATCACGGCTGGTCCCATCCCTGGCTGACTGGCAAGGCCCGTCCGTGGGCCTGTCAGGTCTCTGATCGGCCAGGGGCGGCCGGTGTTGAGGGACCGTGCATGATCGACGGCGGCGGGGCCTCTCGCACGCATCCGGGGCCGACGTGGGCCGATCGGGTGTATCCGCAGGTGGAATGGTTGTTGATCATGCCGAGTTGTCCCGGTTGACCGGTAGCGTTCGGTCAAC
>AXCX01000182.1 GCA_000767215.1 Actinotalea fermentans ATCC 43279 = JCM 9966 = DSM 3133 | reverse complement strand
ACCCCCCGCCGCTCGTCCGTCCCTGCCCGACGCGCGTCCCTCGCGCTGGTCGCCGCTCTCGCCGCCACTCTCGCCGCCGCGCTGCCCGCCGACGCGGCGTCCACCGTGTCCGGTGCGATCGCGATCCCCGACAACACCGCCGCGTCCCCGTACCCGTCGACGATCACGGTCAGCGAGCTCACCGGCGTCGTGCTGGGCGTCGACGTCACGCTCGAAGGGCTCACGCACACCTATCCGGCGGACCTCGGGGTGATGCTCGTCGGCCCCGGCGGGCAGGCGACCCTCCTCATGGGACACGTCGGTGGCGGCACCGACGTCAGCGGCGTCACCGTCACCTTCTCGGCCGCCGCGACGACGCCCCTCAGCCCCAGCGGGCCGCTCGGCGCGGGCCCCTACCTGCCGTCCGCGGACGCCACCCAGGAGCTCGCGTTCCCGGCGCCCGCCCCCCCGAGTGCCGGCACCGATCTCGGTGTCTTCGAGGGCACCGACCCGAACGGGGTCTGGAGCCTCTACGTCGTCGACGGCTGGGGCTCCGACGCCGGCTCGCTCGCCGGCTGGTCGCTCGACATCACCGCGGGCGTGGCGGCGGACGCCGGCGGCCCGTACACGATCGCCGAGGGTGCGACCCTGGCCCTCGACGCGTCCGCCTCGGTGGCGAGCGCGTCGGCCACCTACGCGTGGGACCTCGACGGTGACGGCGCCTACGACGACGCCACCGGCGCCACGCCGACGGTCCCGGCGGCGACGCTCGCCGCGCTCGGCCTGGGCGACGGCCCGGTCGGTCCGCTCCCCGTCGGCCTCCAGGTCACCCACGGCGCCATCGTCGAGACGGCGGCCAGCACCGTGACGGTGACGGCGACGGCGCCCACGGCTACCGTCACGCTCCCCCGGCAGATCCTCGCCGACACGCCCTTCACGATGAAGGTCGGCGCCGTCGACCCATCGGCCGCCGACGCTGCGGCCACCTTCACCTACGAGATCGACTGGACCGGCGACGGCGTCGTCGACCAGACGCTCACCGGGCCGGCCGACCCGCCCGTGTCCCACACGTTCGCAGCGGCGGGCACCTACCGTGTCACCGTCTGGGCCACCGACCGCGACGGCGCCCGCAGCGCGCCTCTGGTGACGGACGTCGTCGTCGTCCCCGCCCTGGCCGCCTCCGGCGGCGTGCCCGGCACGGCGTGGCTCGCTGCCGCGGCGCTCGCCCTCGGCGGGCTCCTCCTCGCGGCGGGACGTGGGCTCCGCCGGCCGCAGCCGTCCGCGCGGTAGCGGTCCCCCTCCGCAGGCGCGCAGACGCCGAGGAGGGCTCGTGCCGGGCGGTCAGACCCGGGCACGAGCCCTCCTCGGAGCGTCGTCAGCGCTTGAGGTTCACCAGCTCCTGGAGCAGCTCGTCGGACGTGGTGATGACCCGGCTGTTGGCCTGGAAGCCGCGCTGGGCGATGATCAGGTTCGTGAACTCGGCCGACAGGTCGACGTTCGACATCTCGAGCGCGCCACCCGTGAGGTCACCGCGGCCGCCCGTGCCCGCCGCGCCGATCTGCGCGTCGCCGGAGTTCACGGTGGTCCGGTAGAGCGAGCCGCCCGCCTTCTCCATGCCCGCGGGGTTCGTGAAGGTCGACAGGGCGACCCGGCCCAGCGCCTGCTTGAGGCCGTTGCTGAACGAGCCGAGCAGCGTGCCGTCCGCGTTGATCGTGAACGACTGCAGCGTGCCCGCCGCGCGGCCGTTCTGCGTCGACGCCTCGACGGTGTCCAGGCCGGCGAAGCCGGTGATCGTCGACAGGTCGACCGTCACGCCGCCGACGGTCAGCGAGCCGCCGGTGGCCTGCGTGCCGTCCGCGTTGAAGGTCATCGAGCCGGTCGCGTTCGTCGCCCCGATGGCGCCCGAGACGTCCCAGCCCGCCGCCGTCCGCGTGAAGGCCAGCGCCAGGGTGCTCACCGTGCCGTCGGCCGCGTACACGTCGACGTCGCGGTTGAGCGTCGTACCGACGGCGGCCTCCGACGGCAGGTTGCCCTCGAAGGTCGCGCTCGTGGTGGCCGCGGCCCCCATGAGCGTCGCGATCGGCAGGCGCAGGTCGACGAGCTGACCGTTGGTGTCGATGTTGCCCGCGGCGTCCGCCGCCCAGCCCTGCACCAGGCCGCCGTCCGGCGTGACCAGCTGGCCGGTGGCGTCGAAGTCGAAGGCGCCGGCCCGCGTGTACAGCTGCTCGGTGCCCTTGCGGACCACGAAGAAGCCGTCGCCGGAGATCATCATGTCCGTCGACCGGTTCGTCAGCTGGGCCGCGCCCTGCTGGAAGTTCGTCGTGATGCCGGCCACCCGCACGCCCAGGCCCACCTGGGCCGGGTTGGTGCCGCCGACGCCGTCCTGCGCGGCACCCGCGTTGGTGAGCACCTGGGACAGGGTGTCCTGGAACTGGGTCTGCGAGGCCTTGAAGCCGGTGGTGTTGACGTTGGCGATGTTATTGCCGGTGACGTCGAGCATCGTCTGGTGGGCCCGGAGGCCGGAGATGCCGGAGAACAGAGAGCGCAGCATTGGACGGATCCCTTCGTGGTGACGGCGTCAGGCCGTGGTCGAGGAGGAGGAGGACCCGTCCGTGGGCGTGGTGGTGGCGGACCCGTCCGTGGGCCGCGGGGTACGAACAGCGGAGATCGCGTCGAGAGGCACGTCGGCGTCGCCGACCTTGACCTTCGGCACCGCGCCGGAGAAGTCCACCCCGGTGACCGTGCCGGTCTGCACCTCGCCGTCGGCGTCGGTGTAGGAGACCTCCTGGCCGAGCATCGCGCTCGCCGCGACGCGCATCTGCAGCCCGAAGCTCTCGCGCGTGACGTCGGCGACGGCGGTGAGCTGCTCCATCGACGCCATCTGCGTGGACTGCGCCATCATCTCGGTGGTGTCCATGGGTGCCGTCGGGTCCTGGTAGCGCATCTGCGCCACGAGGAGGGCGAGGAAGACCTCCTTGTCCATCTCCTTCTTGGGCGTCGCCGACGTCGTGCCCGTGGTGAACAGGCTCGTCGCGGAGACCGCGCTGACTTCCGTCATCGGCGTTCCTCTCAGACGGTCAGGTCGAGACGGCCGCGCCGGGCGGTCGCCGTGGAATGGGCGGGCGGCACGCCCTCGGTCGCACGCTCGGCGGCCCGCGAGCCGCGGTCGCCCGACGCCGGCCGGTCGCCCCG
>AXCX01000181.1 GCA_000767215.1 Actinotalea fermentans ATCC 43279 = JCM 9966 = DSM 3133 | reverse complement strand
CGCGGCGCGCGGACCGCCTCCGCCCACAGGGCGCGGGCGGCGCGGACGTCGGTGGCCCCGGGACGCACGACGAGATCGGTCCGCCGGGCGGCGGCGAGGACGGCGGACCAGGCGGTCAGGTCGAGCACCGGCAGGCGGCCGGCCGCCCGGGCGAGGTCCGCGGCGTCGTCGTCGGTGGTCAGGCACAGCCCGCCCGGGACGAGGCCACGGGCGGGTGCGGTGATCGGGAGCAGGCGTCCCGTCGTCGTGCGCAGGAGGATGCCGGTATGTCCGACATGGACGGTGGACAGCGCGGCCAGGTCAGCGGCGACCGGGCCGGTCGTCGCTGCGCGCAGAGCCCGAGGGCTCGCGGGCTGCCGTGTCGTCATACTGGGAAGGTACGAAGGTGGGGCGCTCCGGCGCTGCGTCCGCTTCGGACGGCGTTTGAGACGGGCATTGTCCTGAAAGGACAACAGGAGAGGGCCATGGCGACAGTCACGGTGCGCGAGATCATGACTCTCGCCCCCTTGCACGGGACCTACGTCCTGGCGGGTGCGAGCGGTCTGGACCGGGTGGTCACCGGGGTCAACGTCATGGAGGTCCCGGACATCGAGCGGTACGTCAAGGAGGGCGAGCTCCTCCTGACCACCGCCTACCCGGTGCGGGACCGGCCCGAACGCCTCGTGGAGCTGCTGCCCGTCCTGCACGCGCGGGGCCTGGCCGGCCTGGCCATCAAGCCCCTGCGCTACCTCGAACGCCTGCCGGACGGTCTCACCGAGCGCGCGGACGAGCTCGGCTTCCCGGTCCTCGTCGTGCCCGACGACACGTCGTTCAACGAGGTCATCGGCGCCGTCCTCGCCGTCGTGCTCGCCGAGTACGGCGCGGAACCGGCGCGGACGGAGGCCATCCGCGAGCGGCTGACCGGCATCGCCCTGTCCGGCGGCGGTCTGGAGGAGATCGCCCGGACCCTCTCCGCCGCGCTCGACCGCTCCGTGACGATCGTGGACCACGACGCGATCGTGCTCGGTGGGCAGGCCGGCCCGGTCGCGGGTGGCGGCGACGACGGCGACGGCGACGGCGACGACGCCGCGCACGGGCGCTGGCAGTTCCCGATCACCGTGGCCGGGGTGCCGCGCGGGCGCGTGCTCGTCGGCGGGCAGGACGAACCGACGCTCGGGCAGCGGCGCCTCATCCGCCAGGCGTGCTTCGCCGCCGGGATGCACATCGCCCAGGCGCTCGCGAGCATCGAGCTCGACCGGCGGCTCGGCGTGGTGTTCCTCGAGGAGCTCGTGGCGGGGACCCGCCTGGACGACGCGGCGCTCCGGCGTCGGGCGCGGCTGTTCGGCTGGGATCTCGAGGGGGCGACGGTCGTCGTGGTCGCCGCCTGCTCGGCCGAGCCCGCCGAGGCGGAGCTGCAGGCGGTGGTCCGTCGCGTCCTGGGCCCGCGCGCGGTGGCCTGGCTACGCGGGACGCAGGTGGTGGCGATCGCGCCCGTCGCCGACGCGCGGTCCGCCGTCACGACGCCGGAGGAGGCGCTCGTCGGGGCGCTCGAGGGGACGGGCGCGGGGCGCGCCGTCGTCGCGTCGGGGGCACCGGCCGCGGACCTGACGCAGCTGCCCGTGAGCCACGCGACGGCGCAGGAGGCGCTGCGGATCGCGCACGTGACGCACCGCACCGCGGCCCGGCACGCCGACCTCGGCTTCGAGCGGCTCGTGCTGAGCCTGCCGCGGGCCGAGCTGCTCGCGTTCGTCGAGGACCAGGTCGGGCCCCTGCTCGCGCACGACGAGCACGGCGACGGCGACCTGTGCCGCACGCTCGACGTGGTGCTGGGTCTGGGCAACGCCGCCGAGGCCGCCCGGCGGCTGTTCGTGCACTACAACACGATGAAGCACCGGCTCCAGCGGATCGGCGACCTGCTCGGGGCGGACCTGCACGACCCTCGCACGCGACTCGCGCTCGCCCTCGCGCTCGAGGCGCGGCGGCTCGTGGCGGCCGCGCACTGACGGCGCCCGGTGGACCGTGGGGTCCCCGGGCGCCGACGGTGCGGGTCTGCTGACTCTCAGTGCTGGGCCGTGCCCGCGCCGCGGGGCCGGCGGCGGGACGCCGAGGAGGCGGCGGCGTCACCGGCAGCCTCCGGCGGGGTGTGCGGGAGCGCGAACGTGGCGGCGAGGCCGATGAGCAGGACGCCCGCGGCGATGCCCGTGGTGATCCGGCTCGCCTGCACCAGGGCCTCCTCGGCGTCGACGGCGGCGTCGGCGGTCGCGGGGTTCGCGACGAGCGCCGGGATGCCTGCGCCGGCCGTGTCGTGCACCAGCGTGACCACCTGGTCCTGCTGCTCGGGCGGGAGGCCGGAGTCGGCGAGCCGGTCGCTGGTCTGGGACGTCGTCGTGGCGATGAGGAGGCCGCCGAGCAGGGCGACGCCGAGGGCCGAGCCGAGCTGACGGATGGTGGTCTGGAAGCCCGACGCCTGGCCGCTCTCGGCGACCGGCACGTCCACGAGGATGACGCTCGTCAGCTGTGCGGTGGCCATGCCGACGCCGACGCCGTAGAGGAAGAGCCAGACGGCGAGCAGCACGCTCGAGATGGACGTGCTGAGGGTGACGGCCAGCCCGGCGATGGCCAGGGCCTCGAGGCCGAGACCCACGCGGACGACGGCCGTCTGGCCCATCCGGGCGGCGAGGCGGGGGGTGGCGCCGGAGACGAGGAAGGTGCCGAGCGCCAGCCACAGGAGGAGCCACCCGGTGCCGAGTGCCGTGTAGCCGAGCGCGCCCTGCAGGAGCAGCGGCAGGGTGAACAGCAGGCCGAACTCGCCGAGCGCGACGATGAGCGCCGCGATCACGCCGAACCGGAACGAGCGGATGCGCAGCAGGCCGAGGTCGACCAGGGCGACCTTCCCGGCGAGCACCCGCCGCTTCTCGACGGCGACGAACGTGGCGACCAGGGCGACGCCGATCACCAGGGCGAACGGGACGGGCGAGAGGCCGCCGGAGGCGCTCGTCCACCAGCCGTAGTAGTCGCCCTGGATGAGGCCGAAGACGATGCCCGCGAGGCCGAGGCTCGACAGCAGCACGCCGGGGACGTCGGAGCCGCGGACCAGTGTCGTGTCGCGCGTCTCGTCGAGGGTCTTGACGATGCCGACGAGGGCGAGCAGCCCGAACGGGATGTTCAGCCAGAACGCCCAGCGCCAGCTCACGTCGGTGGCCAGCCACCCGCCGACGAGCGGGCCGACGGCGGCCATGCCGCCGATGGTCGAGCCCCAGATGGCGAAGGCGATCCCGCGGGTGCGGCCGTGGAACATCGCGTTCAGCGTGGACAGCGTGCTGGGCAGCACCATCGCCGCGCCGAGCCCCTGGACGAAGCGTGCGGCGATGAGCATGGCCGGGCCGGTCGCGGCTCCGGCGAACAGGCTCGCCGCCATGAAGACCACCAGGCCGATGCCGTACATCCGCCGCCGCCCGTACAGGTCACCGAGCCGCCCGACGGTGAGCATGAGGGACGCGAACACGAGCGAGTAGATGGCGTTCATCCACTGCGCACCCGAGGCGTCGAGCCCGAGGTCCTCGATGACCACCGGGAGCGCGACGTTGACGATCGTCGCGTCCATGATCACGAGGGAGACACCCAGGGACAGGGTGCCCATCGCCAACCAGTGACGACGAGGGATGGGGGCGTTCTCCGACATCGACGTGCTCCTCGAGGAAGACAGGAACGGCCGGGCGCGATCCCGACGCGACTGACGGTAACATGCCGACACAGGTGTCGGGAAATTGCCAGGTGGCGCTTCGTTGGACACAATGGCCAGATGCCCCGGATCGAGGCTCCCACCGTCGCGGAGCACCACGTGATGCGCCGCAGCGCGCTCGTGGCCGCCGCGCGGGAGCTGCTCGCCACCGGCGGTGCCTCGGCCGTGACGCCCGCCGCGGTCGCCGCCCGGGCCGGCCTGGCGCGCACGAGCGTCTACCAGTACTACCCGTCGACGGGCGCCCTCGTCGCCGCGGCGGTCGAGGCGACGTTCGCCGAGGGGAACGAGGCGCTGGCGGCGGCCACCGACGACGGGGACCCCCGGGCGCGCATCCACGGCTACGTCCGCCAGGCGCTGCTCCTGGCGGCGCGCGACCACGGCCCGTTCCGTCAGCTCTCGTTCGTCGACCTCCCCCCGGAGTGCGTCGCACGGGTACGCGAGCTGCACGCCGCGATGCTGGCTCCGCTGCGCTCCGCGGTCGAGGACCTGGGCGTCCGCGACGCCGCCCTGGGCACGGCCCTGGTCTTCGGCGCCGTCTCGGCGGCCGCCGAGGTGGTCGAGCGCGGCGCCGACGCCGAGGAGACGGCGTCGCGCGCTCTCGCGTTCATCGACGCGGGACTCGACGCCGCCCGCTGACCTCCCGCCGGGCCGAGGAACCGCCCGAGCACGGGCACCTCGGTCACGCCCTCGGCGCCGGCCATCACCAGCGCCTGCGTGGCGACGAACTCGACGGCGTCGACGACGACGAACCTCGGCTCCCAGCGGGGACCGAACTTCTCGTTGAAGGAGGACAGCGAGGCCATCTGCGTGCGCTCCGACATCTGCAGCAGCATGGAGCGGAGCTGGGCCGACCAGGGTCCCGTCGGCGCGCCCTCGAGCCGCTCGCGCAGCACCGCGAAGTTCAGGCTGAGGCCGTGCTGTCCCCGGCGGGCCACCTCGGCGATCGTCGCCACGACGCACGCGTCCATGACGCCGTTCGGCACGTCGTCGGCGATCCGGCGGCGCATGACGTCCAGGGACCAGCCGTCGACGCCCGGCGCGGGCACCCACTGGCAGAAGGCCTCCACGCGGCCCGCCGGGTTGCGTGTGACGGCGAGCAGGAGCCCGGTGTCGGCCGGGTCGAAGAGCCGCGACAGCGTCATGGAGAAGCCGCGCTCGGCGCCGCCGCGACGGCTGTCGTCGCACATCGCGAGGATCTGCGCGCGCAGGTCGGCATCGACGGCCGCGGGGTCGTGGAACGTCGTCGTGCAGCCGGCGCGGGCCACCCGGTGCACCGCCTGGCGGAGCGCGCGCCGCGCCCGCCCGTCGAGCGAGAAGTCGGGGCAGTCGACGACGGCCTCGTCGCCCAGGTAGACGGCGCGCAGGCCGCTGGCCTCGTACATCGGCACGGTCGCCGCCGTCGCCCCGAGCACCGCGACGGACCAGCCGTGCTCCTCGGCGTGTGCGAGGAAGTCGACCCAGGCGCCGAGCCGCTCGTCGGGGGGCCCGACGGGATCGGGGGAGACCAGGCAGACGCCCGACCGGACCGTGTGCGCGACCAGCGTGTCACCGGAGAAGTACCAGTCCTTGTCGTCGCGCAGCGCGAAGTAGTCGAGCGTGCCCGCCGACCATCGCTGCACGACGCCGCGCGCCCGCTCCCGCTCCTCCCGGTGCTCGGCGGCCGTCGGGCGCCGCGGCGGGTGGGGCGACGCGAGCACCCACAGCGTGGCCCCGGCCAGCGCGAGGACCGTCGCCGTCGCCATCGGTGTCGCGAGGTGCTCGCCGAGCAGCAGGCCGCGCGGCGCCTGGCCGTGGTCGTGGCGGACCAGCATGCTCAGCCCGACGGACACGCCGACGACGACGCCCGTCACGGGCAGACCCCAGGCGAGCACCCGTCGCACGACGGCGCGTGCGGGACGCACGGGGAACGCCTCGCGCCGCCGGGCGAGCCACGCCGCACCCAGCCCCGTGGCGATCGCCTCCGCGAGGTCCGGGCCCTTCGTCAGGTGCAGGATCGTGGACGCGCCGAGCAGGGCCAGCGTGACCGCCCACGCGAGGCGCTGCCCCCGGCGCAGCCCGCGGGAGGTCAGCAGCAGTCCGACGGAGACCCACACGAGCGTCGTCCCCGCGGTGCGCGAGAGCAGGTGCGGCTGACCCGGGACGAGCGGCAGCAGGGCGTCGACCGCCCGCAGCTCGCGCCAGGCGGGCCGGGACACCGCGGAGACCAGGCCCAGGACGCCGAGCACGCCCATGACGCGCGCCGTGAGCGCACGCGTGCGCACCCGGCGGCGGTGCGCGCGGATGCCGGACGGGAGCTGGCTCGGCCCGATCGCCCGCGTCATGCCCCCGACGGTCGCGGGCCTGGCTGAGCGGACGCTGAGGATCCTCTCAGCGTCCGCCAAGCGCACGCTGGGCCGACCCGACCTAGCGTCGCGACGTGACGACTGGATCCGGGACGCTGCCGCCGGGCTTCTCGACCACCCACGGGGGCTGGGTCGCCTCGATGCCGGTCGCCGTCGTGGTCGTCCTGGTGGCGATCGCGCTCGCGGTGGTCGCCGTGCTCGTGCGCCGACGGGCGCGTCGTCGTGGGGGGCGGGCGCGCTCGCCGTGGCTGCTGTGGCCCGCCGCCGTCCTGGCTCTGGTGGTGGGCGTCGCCGTCGGGGTCAACGCCTGGGCCGGCTACCTGCCCGACGTGATGGCGGTGCGGACCTGGCTCGCCGGGCAGGGCATCGGGACGTCGCCCCTGACGGCCGCTGCGACGCGCGAGGGCTCCACGACGTCGGGCGCCGTCCAGCGGGTCGCGGTCGACGCCCCCGCCGGGCTGGGCGTGCAGGACGACCCGATGTGGGTCTACACGCCGCCGGGCTACGACCCCGACCATGCGCGCTACCCGGTGGTGTACCTCATGCACGGCTCGCCGGGGACCCCGGCGGACTGGTTCGCGGGCGGGGACGCCGCAGCCACGCTGGACGCCCTCATCGACGCCGGCAGCATCCAGCCGGTGCTCGTCGTCGCCCCGGACCTCGACGGCACGCACAGCACCGACACCGAGTGCCTGGACTCCACCACCGGCGGGCCCCAGGTGGAGACGTACCTGCTCGACGTCGTCGTGCCGTACGTCGACGCCCACTACGCGACCGTCGCCGACCGGTCGGGCCGGGCCGTCGGCGGCATGTCGTCCGGCGGGTTCTGCGCCGTGGACCTCGGCCTGCACCACCAGGACGTCTTCTCGGCGATCGCGGCGATCGAGCCGTACACCGAGCCCGGCGACGGCGGCCGCGCGATGCTCGCGACGCAGGCCGAGTTCGACCGGCACGACGCCGCGCACTACCTGCCCGGGCTGGAGTTCGCGCACCCGATGCACGTGTTCGTCGACATCCCCGGCGCGGCGCGCGACACCATCAGCGGACGCGAGTCCGCGGCCCTGGTGCGGATGCTCGAGGACGCGGGCCAGGACGTGCACGTGCGGACCGAGCCCGGCCAGGGGCACACGTGGACGACGGCGCGGCTCGCGCTGCCGTACGCGCTCGTGGACCTCGTCCCGGACCTCGCGCCCGGTCCGGCCACCACGGCCGGGGCCGCGAGGTCGGCGTCCCCGCCGTGAGCCGGCCCGGCTGGTCAGGCGTCCCGCGCCTCCACGGGCTCCGGGGCACC
>AXCX01000180.1 GCA_000767215.1 Actinotalea fermentans ATCC 43279 = JCM 9966 = DSM 3133 | reverse complement strand
CACCACCCGTCTCGCCGCCGCCGCCGTCGTCGCCGCCGGCGTCGCTGCACGCCACGAGCGCGAGCGCCACGACCGCCACCAGGGCGCCGACCCGCCGACGCCGGCCGTCGGACCGTCGCACGCAGCCTCCTCGCCCCCGGTCGGTGTGGACGCCCCCGACGCGGGCTCGCCTCATGAGGCGATCATGCCCGAGTCGCTCAGGTCGCGGGGCGGGGTGCGCGACGCCCTCCCGTGGTGACGGACGCCGTCGCATGTGACAGTGACGTCATGGCCCAGGACCCCGGGGCGCGCGACGCCGACCCCACCTTCGCCGCCCTGATGCGCCTGACGTCGGTCGGCATCGCGCGCGGCGTCGGCCCTCGCCTGGTGGGCGGGAACGGGGAGCTCGGCCGCATCGTCGGTCGGAGCGCGGAGCAGGTCGGCGACGGCTTCCCCTGGCGCGACCTCGCCCCGCCGGAGCAGCCGGACCGGCTGGTCGCCGCGGTCCAGACCATCGTCGCGCGCGGCGCGGTGTCCGTGACCACCGACGTCGTCCGGCCGGACGGCACGCGGGTACCGGTCCTCGTCGTCGGCGTGACCCTCCCGGGCGACGGCCCACCCTGGCTCGCCCTCGTCGTCGACCTCAGCGACGAGCAGTGGCGGGGACGCCTGGCCGACCACGAGTCGGCGATCGTCTCGACGCTCCTGGACGACGCGCCCGTCGGGTTCGCGCTCATGGACCGCGCGCTCCGCTTCGTCCGGATCAACCGCGAGCTCGCCGCGATGAACGGCACCTCACCCGCCGAGCACGTGGGGCGGTACGTCTTCGACGTCGTGCCCGACGTGCGCGGGTCCGCCGAGGCCGCGCTGCGCGCCGTGCTGGAGACCGGCGAGCCGCTCCGCGACGTCGAGGTGGTCGGCAGCACCCCCGCGGACCCCGGCGTGGAGCACGTGTGGATCGAGTCCTTCTTCCCCGTCAGGTCGCACCCGTCGGCCGAGGTGCGGGGCATCGCGGCGATCGCCCGGGACGTCACGCGCGTGCGCGCGCTGCAGGCGGAGCTCGCGCGCGTCACCGAGCACCAGCGGACGGCGCTCGAGCAGCTGCAGCGCGCCCTCCTGCCCGACTCGCTCCCGGACCTTGCCGGCTGGAGCGTCGACGCGCGGTACCTGAGCGCCTCGGACCAGGTCCGCCTCGGCGGCGACTGGTACGACGTCATCGTCGCCGAGGACCGGGTGGTGCTCGTCGTCGGCGACGTCGTCGGGCACGGTCTGACCGCCGTCGGGATGATGGCCCAGGCCCGGGCGGCGACGCGCGCGTTCGTCTCCGAGGGCTACGGGCCCGGGGAGGTGCTGAGCCGGGTCGCGCGGCTGCTGCTCACGCCGGGCGTCAGCGGGATGGCGACGGCCGTCGTCGCGGCCCTGGACCCGGCGAGCGGGGACGTGGAGTACGCCAGCGCCGGCCACCCGTACGCCTTCGTCGGCGGCGCCGCCGGTGCGCGCCGCCTCGACGGGGCCCAGGGCCCGATGCTCGGCAGCTCGCCGCACCCCTACGCCACGGCGCGCACGACGGTCCCGCCCGGTGGCGCGCTCACGATGATCACGGACGGCCTCGTGGAGCGACGCGGGGAGTCGCTCGAGGTCGGGTTCGGCCGGCTGGCCGGGCTCCTGCGGACGGCCGACCTCACCGGCGGCGCACCTGCGCTCGTGGACGCCCTGATCCGTGGGTTCCCCGGCACGGGCCACCGCGACGACACATGCGTGCTCGCCGTCGTGCGCGACGCCGGACCGGCCTGAGGCCGAGCGGCTCAGTCGACCCAGACGAGCGTGCGGCCCATCCAGACGACCGGCGTGTCCCCGAGCATCTCCAGCCGCGGTGGTGACGGGATGAGCCCAACCTCACCGCCGCCCGGCACGGTCCCCGACCAGAGCAGCCCACCGTCCGCCAGCCGGTACACGAGCGAGGTCCACCGCCGAGCCCGCACCGCGGTCACCAGGACGGAGGAGCCGTCGCTGAGGCCCGTGATCTCGGGGTGCAGCCCGTCGACCGGTCGGGTCCAGACCCGGGCCCCGGAGAGCACCTCGTACGCCGTGACCGCGTCGCCGGCCGCGACGACGGCGAGGCCCTGCTCGCGCGCCACGACGTTGCCCCCGGCGATGGGGATCTGCCACAGGTCCGCGCCACGTCCCGGGGACATCGCGACCAGCGTGTCGCCGCCGTCACGCGTGACGAGCAGGACGTCCGGCACGGAGGCGTCCGTCGCCTCGGGTTCGGCGAGCTCCCCCACGAGCTGGCCGACGGCGCGGCCCGATCGGTCGAACCACGTCGCCTCGGGCAGCCGCATGCCCTCGACCGCGGACGACCACGCGGCGAAGCCCCACGGCGTCACGGCGATCTCGGCGCCGTCGAGGATCGTGCCCTCCTCCGTGAGCGAGGCAGTCCAGCTCCCGAGCACCCGCCCGTCGGCAGCGTCGACCACGGCGGTCGTCGCGCCGTGGAGGACGGCCAGGCCCTCGGTCACCTCGAGCCACATCGTGTGCCGCAGGCCGCGCGGCTCGGGGGGCAGCGAGACGGTCGTCGACCAGACGGTCCGCCACCCGGCCGGCGACACCCGCGAGAGCCGGATCTCGCCGTCGCCGCGCGCGGCGAGCAGCAGCTCGTCGCCCTCGACGGCCCAGCCGGCGGACGCCTCGGTCACCTCACGCTCGCTGATCACCTCGCCGGACCCGACGTCGATGCCGACGAGGGCCTGGGGGGTCAGGACCAGCTGGTCGGAGGCAGGGTCGGCGTTCCAGTGCTGGTCGCGCCAGCACCACGCGGTGGCGGCCGCGGTGGCGGCCGCGGTGGTGACGCCGGGGTGGCAGGTGTCGGCGATGCCGCCCGATCCGAGCGGCACGGACCAGAGCTCCTGACCGGTGGCCTCGTCGAGCCCGCGCACCCGGGGGTGCCTGGTGCCGGTCGACTGGACGACCACGACGCCGTCGTGCGCAGCGAGCACGTCGTCCGCGGCGGCGGCCCACACCTCCGCGAGCGGCTCCGCCAGGGCGGCGGGCCCCACCGTGGGTTCGGTCGTGCCACGCGTCGTCGCGACCGAGACGACGGCGATCGCCCCGAGGACCACGCCGGCGACGGCCCAGCGGACCAGTGCGCCGTGGGCCCGGCCGACGGGCAGGTCCGCACCGTCGGGATCAGCCGGTCGTTGGCGAGGCGTGCGGGTACGCGGCGACGGGCCGACCACCTCGTCGTCGTCGACCAGCTCCACCGGAACCATCCGGTCGTCGGGCCGCACGGCCATAGCACGACGGTACGCCCGCAGGCCGCCTCTCGCTGGGACGAGCGATGCATGATCAACACCGGCCGTGGTCCAAGCGGGTGAAAAGCCGGACATTGCCGTCCATCACGTGATCACATGATCAGTTCCCCGCATGCGGGGCAGTAGATTCCACCGGACAGCATTGTCCAGTCGCGTGCCTCCACGCGGCCGTCCCCCGCGAGGAGAGCCATGAAGCGCAGCAGACTCACCGCCGTACCGGTGGTCGCCGCCGTCGCCCTGACCCTCGGCACCGGCGTCGCGAACGCCGAGCCCGTCGACCTGAGGACGGACTACCTCACGGTCGAGGTCGGCGGCACGGTGTGGACGCCCTCGATCTACGGCGGCGACGCCTTCGAGATCGAAGAGGCGATCGTCTACGCGAACGGCAGCGAGGACCTGAGCGGAGGCCAGAACGGTGACGCGTTCGACGGCGTGCTCGCCCTCTACGTGGACGACGAGGCGTACGGGTCGGACTGTGCTGGCGGCGGTGACGGCGGCGACGGCGAGCCCTGCACCTACGTCGTCGACGTGACGGATGACGGCGACGACGTGGTGGTCACCGCACCGACCCAGGCGATGTCGGGCCTGGACGTGACCGTCCAGCACCGGTACTTCGCGGCCGGCGACCTGGCTCGGGTCCTCGCCGCGTTCCGGAACCCGGGCTCCGCGCCGATCACCGTCGAGGTGACGGTCGCCAACAACTACGGCTCGGACTCGGGCACCGTCGTCGAGGCGGACTCCTCCGGCGACGACGCGGTCACCGCCGCCGACCGCTGGATCGTCACGGGCGACGGCGGCTCGTACGACCCCGTCGTCACGACGCACTTCTTCGGCGCCGGCGCGGCACTGGCCCCGACGCACACCACGCTCGCCCTCGGCAACGAGAACGGAGGCGACGGCGACGCGACCTTCACCCTGACCGTCGCGCCGGGCGCGACGGCGTACCTGGCCTTCTTCGTCGGCGTGACGGGCTACGCGGGCAGCATGTACGACTACCCGGACATGGACTCGATCGCCGCGGCTCCGTTCCTGGAGACGTACGAGGCCGCCGTCGACGCAGCGGTGGCCGCAGCGACGGCCGGCCTCGGCAGCCGCCTGTACGCCGGGGTCCCGGCCGGCGCGTCCCTGCTGAACTGGGCGCCCACCGGCGCGCCGCCGGCCACCCCGGCCACCGGCACGCCTCGCTTCACCGGCTGAGCCGACCGAACCACACGAGCGACGAGGGCGACCGGGCACATCCCGGTCGCCCTCGTCGTCTGCCCGGTCAGCGCCGCGACGTCCAGGCGAGCAGCCGGCCGACCGGCCACGTCGTCACCACGCGGTCGTGGTCGACGCCGTGCGCAGCGAGCCGTTCGCAGCCGTCGGCGAGCCAGTCCAGCTCGCCCGGCGCATGAGCGTCGGTGTCCACGGAGAACAGGCAGCCCGCCTCGGCCGCCAGGGCGATGAGGTCGTCGGGCGGGTCCTGGCGCTCGGGCTGGCAGTTGACCTCCACGGCGACCTGGTGCCGCGCGCACGCGGCGAACACCTCGGCCGCGTCGAACTCGCTCTGGGGCCGCTCGCGGCCACGGACCTTGCGACCCGTGCAGTGGCCGAGCACGTCGGTCCACGGCTGCTCGACGGCCGCCACCATCCGCCGCGTCATCGCCGCGCGCTCCATGCGCAGCTTCGAGTGCACCGACGCGACGACGACGTCCAGGCGCCCCAACAGCTCCGGCTCCTGGTCGAGCGTGCCGTCGTCCAGGATGTCGACCTCGATGCCGCGCAGCAGCCGGAACGGCCCGAGCACCGTGTTCGCCGCGTCGATGAGGTCGAGCTGGCGGCGCAGGCGCTCGGGCGACAGGCCGTTCGCCACCGTCAGCCGGGGCGAGTGGTCCGTGATCGCCAGGTACTCGTGCCCGGCCTCCACGGCTGCGACCGCCATGTCCTCCAGCGAGGCGACGCCGTCGCTCGCCGCGGTGTGCGCGTGCAGGTCGCCGCGCACCGCTGCCCGGAGCGCCCGGCCGGCCTCCGTCTCGCCGCGGGCGTCGCCGTCGAGGTCTGCGAGCACCGCAGGCACCCCGCCGGCCAGGACGGTGGCGATCACCTCGGCGGTGCTGCCCCCGACGCCGGGCAGGTCCCGGAACCTGCCCTCGCGCGCCCGGGCCTCCCACTCGTGCGGCGGCAGCTCCCGGACCACGTCGCCGGCCCGCCGGTAGGCCTGCGAGCGGAACCTCGACTCGCCTCGGCGCTCGAGCCGCTGCGCGATCCGGTGCAGCGCGCGGACGACGTCGTGCTGGCTGGCCGTGGTCATGGGCTGAGCAGGTCCGTGCTCCGTCAGGACGCCCGACGGCGGGTCGTCTTCTTCGCGGGTGCCTTCTCGTCGGCGTCCTTCGCCGCCCGGGCACTGCGCGCGGGCTTCTCGTCACCGTCGGCGGCCTTGGCGCCGCGAGAGGCCTTCTTCGGGGCCGGCTCCTCGGCCTGCCCACCGGCGCCCCGCGCCTCGCGCGCCCGCTCCACGCTGCGCTGGAGCGCCGAGAGGAGGTCGACGACGTCGCCGCCCTCGGCCTTCTCCTCGCCGTCCGCGGACGGGACGCTCACGGTCCTGCCGGAGGTCACCTTGGCCTCGATGAGCGACTCGAGGGCCTCCTTGTACGCGTCGGAGAAGTCCGACGGGTCGAAGTCGGCGGCGAGCGACTCCACGAGCGACGCCGCCATCTGCGCCTCCTGCGGCCGCACGGTGACCTCGGTGTCGAGGATCGGGAAGTCGGCCTCGCGCACCTCGTCCGGCCACAGGAGCGTCTGGAGGCAGATCACCTTGCCGCGCACGCGCAGCACCGCCATCGTCTCCCGTTGGCGCAGGGCGACCTTCACGACGGCCATCCGGTCGGTCTGCTGCAGCGCCTCGCGCAGCAGGGCGTACGGCTTCGCGGCGGTCTTCTCCGGCTCGAGGTAGTACGTCTTGCCGAGCATGATGGGGTCCACCTGCTCGGCGGGCACGAACTCCTCGACGGCGATCTCGCGCTCGGTGGCCAGGGGCAGCTCGTCCAGGTCCTCGTCGGTCAGGACCACCATGCGACCGTCGTCGGTCTCGTAGCCCTTGGCGATGTCCTCGTAGGCGACCTCCTCACCGTCGATGCTGCAGACCTTGCGGTAGCGGATGCGCCCGCCGTCGGCCTTGTGCACCTGGTGGAGCGTCACCTGGTTCTCGCCGGTGGCCGCGTAGACCTTCACCGGCACGTTGACGAGGCCGAAGGCCACCGCGCCCTTCCAGATGGCTCGCATGCGTGTCCTCCCCGGTCGCAGGCGCGCTACCGCCCGCCGACGGCGCGAGTGCCGTCGGTGCCCCCACCAGGCAGGATGGACCCGTGCAGCCCATGCTGGCTACCCGTGCGGCGAATAAAGCCGCCCTGCCCCGTGGCGTCGAGTGGTGCTACGAGGTGAAGTGGGACGGCGTCCGGGCGCTCGCCGACACGACGACGGGCGCGGTGCGGCTGCACGCCCGCTCCGGCCGCGACATCACCCGCGCCTACCCCGAGCTGGGTGGTCTCGCCGCGCTGCCGCGGGCGGTGGTCGACGGCGAGATCGTCGTCCTCGCTGCGGGGGTACCGAGCTTCGAGGCGCTCGCCGAGCGCATGCACGTGCGCGACGGGGCGCGGGCCCGCCTGCTCGCCGCGCGCTCCCCCGTGACGTTCGTGGCCTTCGACCTCCTCGTGCTCGACGGCGTCGACCTGACCCGGCGTCCGCTCGACGAGCGCCGGGCCGCCCTCGAGGCGCTCGACTGGCCCGAGCGGACCCAGCTCTCGCCGACCTACCCGGACCTGGACCCGCTGTGGGACGTGACCCTGGAGCACGGGCTCGAGGGCGTGCTGGCGAAGCGCCGGACCTCGACGTACCAGCCGGGCCGCCGCTCGCCCGACTGGGTGAAGGCGGCGCACCGCGGAACCCGGGTGGCCGCCGTCGTCGGCTGGCGCCCTGAGGGCACGAACGAGGCGGGGCGCTCCGCCGTCGCCGGGGCCGGCCCCCTCGGGGCCGTGCTCCTCGCGGCACCCGACGCGACCGGCGCCTGGCGCTACCTCGGCAAGGCCGGCTCGGGG
>AXCX01000179.1 GCA_000767215.1 Actinotalea fermentans ATCC 43279 = JCM 9966 = DSM 3133 | reverse complement strand
CGGGCCGGCGAGGGGCGCGGCGTCGGCGGCGAGCACCTCCGGGGGCGGCGGCGGCCCGAGGATCGGCTCCTGCGGGAGCCAGACGGCCGACGGCGCGGTCGGCGCCCCGGCACCCGTCGTCGCACGGTCGTCCCACGCGGTGGCCACGGTCAGATTCTGCCGTGCACACGCTCCCATCGGGCGAGGATCCGCGTTCGCCCTCGGAACGCACACGTCGCTCCGGCGGCCGGG
Organism: Actinotalea fermentans ATCC 43279 = JCM 9966 = DSM 3133; assembly: GCA_000767215.1. Classification (GTDB taxonomy): domain Bacteria; phylum Actinomycetota; class Actinomycetes; order Actinomycetales; family Cellulomonadaceae; genus Actinotalea; species Actinotalea fermentans. The sequence continues at coordinate 7,134 of AXCX01000179.1, read as the reverse complement.
ACGATCATGGCCTGGACGGTTGGAGGACCGATGATCGAGCTCCCCGAGGCGGCCGCGCTCGCCGCGCAGGCCGGGACGCTGCTGGCCGGGCGGACGGTCGTCGCCGCCGAGGCGCAGCACACGCCGCACACGTTCACGTGGTACTTCGGCGACCCCGCGGCGTACGGCGCGCTGCTCGGCGGTCGCACCGTCCAGGGGGCCCGGGCGTGGGCCGGTCACCTCGAGCTCGTGCTGGACGACGACGTCCTGCTGGTCCTGTCGGAGGGCGCCGCCCCGCGACTGCTCCCCGCGGGTGCCCGCCTGCCGGACCGGCACCAGCTCCGCCTGGACATCGACGACGGGTCGACGCTGGTGGTCACGGTCGCGATGTACGGCGGCATCCAGGCGTTCCACGACGGCGAGAACGACAACCGCTACTACCTGCTGGCCCGCGAGGCGCCGTCCCCGCTGGCCGAGGGCTTCGACGCCGGGGCGCTCCTGGCCGCCGAGGGCGCCGAGCGGCTGTCGGCGAAGGCGCTGCTCGCGACCGAGCAGCGCGTGCCCGGGCTGGGCAACGGCGTCCTGCAGGACGTCCTGTGGACCGCCGGCGTGCACCCGCGCCGCAAGGTCGCGGACCTGGACGACGACGCCCGTCGGGCCCTCGTCGCGGCCGTGCCCGCGGTGCTGCGCGCGATGGCGGCCGGGGGCGGCCGGGACACCGAGCGGGACCTCCTGGGCCGCCCGGGCGGGTACGCCACGGTGCTGAGCCGCAAGACCCTGGAGCTGCCGTGCCGCCGGTGCGGCGGACCGGTCGTGAAGGAGCAGTACCTCGGCGGCGCGGTCTACCTCTGCCCCGCCTGCCAGCCGCTCGGCTGACCGGCCGGCAGGGCATCGCGCGTCTCACTAGCCGAGACAAGCGCGCCAGCATGCGGGCGGGCCCGCCCCGAAGGTCCCACAATGCCAGGGCCGGTTCAGGCAATGATCCGGTCAAGCGGTGTGCCGCATCGGTCCGACGGCGGGCACTGCGGCGCGTCGGCCAACCCGGACGAGCCATCCCGGCTCGAGCAAGGAGCCTGCCGTGTCGCGACGCCTGGCCAGCGTGACCCTGCCGGACGACGTCCGCGCCGTCCTCGACGGCGCCCGCAGCCTCGTCATCCCGTCCTCGCGCGCCGAGCTGTACCAGATCGCGCTCGGGCCGAAGGGTGGCCCGACCTTCTCCGTCGACTACACCGTCGACGGGCAGCCCTTCACCGAGGCCACCGTGGTGCGCTGCAAGAACGGCATCGCGGTGAACTACCCCGAGGACTACATGCGCCGCCGGGACCCGGACTGCATGCGCATCGGCGACGACCTGCCCACGGACAAGCCGCGCTTCCGCGACGTCTACGGCAAGGAGTTCGGCCCCACCCGGACGCAGACGCTCGACTGGCTCGCGGGCCAGGACCTCGTCGTCGTGCCGTTCAAGGCGGGCGGCCTGCAGTACGGCGACCCGTCGCTGGCGATCGTGCCGGCCAACGCGTCGTTCTTCACGCTCGCGCTCGTGGACCTGCAGGGCTGGACGACGTTCGAGGAGATCGGGCCGTTCGAGCCGCGATCCATCCTGTACGTCGCGCCGCCGTTCCGGCACACGCACTTCGAGGGCCGCCAGGTCGTCGTGCACAACCGGACCCGCAGCCTGCACGAGGTCTTCGCCTACAACCTGTACCCGGGCCCGTCCGCGAAGAAGGGCGTGTTCTCGGTGCTGCTCGACATCGGCGAGCAGGAGGGCTGGCTCACGGCGCACGCCTCGAGCGTGCGCGTGACCACGCCGTACGAGAACGAGACCGTCGTCATGCACGAGGGCGCCTCGGGCGGCGGCAAGTCGGAGATGTGCCAGGAGATCCGGCGCCGCGACGACGGCCGCATCCTCCTGGGCACGAACGTGGTGACCGACGAGCCGTACGTCATCACGCTCTCGGAGACGAGCCGCCTCGAGCCCGTCACCGACGACATGACCTCCTGCCACCGGTCGCTGCAGAACAGCGGCGGCAAGCTCGTCATCACCGACGCCGAGGACGGCTGGTTCGTCCGCGTGGACAACCTCACGTCCTACGGCGACGACGTGACGCTCGAGAAGGTCTTCATCCACCCGGCCGAGCCGCTGGTGTTCTTCAACATCGAGGGCATCCCGGACGCGACGTGCCTGCCGTGGGAGCACATCCTCGACAAGAACGGCAAGCCGTGCCCCAACCCGCGCGTCGTCGTGCCGAGGCGGCTCATCGGCGACGTCGTGAACGAGCCGGAGGAGGTGGACGTCCGGACGTTCGGCGTCCGCATGCCGGCCTGCACGCGCCTGGCGCCGAGCTACGGGATCATGGGCATGATGCACATCGTGCCGCCGGCGCTCGCCTGGCTGTGGCGGCTGGTGGCCCCGCGCGGTGACAAGAACCCGTCGATCGGCGAGAGCGCCTCGGCGGAGCGGACCCTCGCGCACGGCGGTCTGGTCTCGGAGGGCGTGGGCTCGTTCTGGCCGTTCTCGACCGGCACCAAGGTCGGCGGCGCGAACCTGCTGCTGCGGCAGATCGTGGACAACCCGCGCACGCGGTACGTCCTCACGCCGAACCAGCACGTGGGCGCCTACCGCGTGGGCTTCGCGGCGCAGTGGCTGACGCGCGAGTACCTCGCCCGGCGCGGCGCGGGCCGCATCCGGCCGGAGCACCTGGTGCCGTCGCGGTGCCCGCTGTTCGGGTACACGCTCAAGGAGGTCAAGATCGACGGCCAGCTCATCCGGCCGACCTTCCTGCGCCCCGACCAGCAGTCCCAGGTGGGCGTGGAGGCCTACGACGAGGGCGCGCGCCTGCTCACGGACTTCTTCAAGGCCGAGCTGGCGCAGTACCTCACCGACGAGCTCGACCCGCTGGGCCGCCAGATCATCGAGGTGGCCCTGCGCGACGGCACGATCGACGACTACGTCGCCCTGACCCCGCTGGCGGTCTGACGACGCACGACGGCGGCCCTCACCTGCTCCGGTGAGGGCCGCCGTCGGCCGTTCCCGCCCGGCTCAGCCGGCGATCCCGCCAGGCTCAGGCGGCGGTGCAGGTCGCCGAGAGCGAGCCCGGCGTGCCGCTGCCCAGGAAGCCCGCCGACGTGCTCGCGCCCGCGGCCAGTGAGCCGTTCCAGGCCGCGTTGGTGATGGTGGCGCCCGACGCCGTCCCGTTCCACGCCTGCGTGATCGAGGCGCCGGTCACGGTCGTGCTCCAGCCGCTGATCGCCGCGGCGCCCGCCGTGACGCGGACCTCCGCCTGGTAGCCCCCGGGCCAGGAGTTCGTCACCGTGACGGCGGCGGTGCAGGTGCCGTCACCCGGCTCGGGATCGGGGTCCGGATCGGGATCCGGGTCCGGGTCGGGATCCGGGTCGGGACCCGGGTCCGTGCCGTCGCCGATCACGATGTCGCTGCACAGGTAGTACGGCTGGTCCAGGTGGCTGGCCTGCCAGATCGTGAAGAGCACCGCCCGGCCCTCGTAGCCGGTCAGGTCGACGTCGGTGACGTACGGGCTGCTGGGCGGGTAGGACCCGGTCTGCTCGACGAGGTCGACGTCGTCCCAGCCGAGGCGCTCGGTGAGCGGGTCGAAGCCCGGCTTGGACACGTAGATGCGCAGGTAGTCGGCGCCGTGGTTGGCGCCGTCGGTCAGCGTGAGGGTGAACTGGTGCGGCACGGGCTTCGCGGTCCACGGACCGGGGGTGTCCATCGCCGCGTAGCGGCCGTCCTGGGTGAGCCCGCCGCTGCAGAGCTGGCCGTCCGGGATGACCTCCTCGTGCCGCCCGCCGACGTTCTCGCGGTAGAGGCCGTTCCAGTTCCACATGGCGTTCGGGTCGGCCTGGAACGCCTCCCAGCACATCGGGTCGAGCTCGGCCATCTCCGGGTTGAGGTGGTCGTCGCCCCACCGCTCGAGACAGCCGTAGTTGCGCGTCGGCGGGTCCGTGACGGACCCGTGCGCCGTCGCCGGGACGCCCAGTCCGACGGCGGCGAGCACGGTGGCCGCGCCGACCGATGCCGCGAGCGCCCACCGGGCGCGTGTTCGTGCAGTCATGCCTCCCCCTTGCGTGTCGGTCACCGGCGCGTCGTCGCCGCCGGCGCGCGTTCACGGTCACACGCCCGGGCCGGGGGGTCGCCCCGTCGAACCGTTTAAGACGATCACGGCCGGTGGAATGTCGAACGGCAGTCCGCGCAACGACAAGGGGCACCCACCTCGCGGTGGGTGCCCCTCTGCTCGCCGGCCCCTGGGAGCGCCGACGAGGCCGTGTCCCGGTCGCCGACCCGGCATGCTGGGCCGGCGACCGGGGTGCCGTGCTCAGCCGGCCGTGCAGTCCAGCGAGCCCGCGGCGGGCGGCGTGCCCACGCCGACGAAGCCGAAGCTCGTCGACGCGCCGGCGCCGAGGGTCCCGTTCCACGCGGCGTTGGTCACCGTGACCGAGCCCGTGGTGCCGACGTTCACGCCGCTCCACAGGTTGTTGATCGCGCTGCCCGACGGCAGCGTGAGGGTGGTCGACCACCCGGTGATCGCCTCGGACGCCGTGATGGTGACGTTGGCCTGGTAGCCGCCCGGCCACGCGTTCGGCACGGTGAGGGCGGCCTCGCAGGCGCCGCCCGGGTCCGTGCCGCCGCCCGCAGTCCGGAACGTCACCGACGCCGACGGCACCGAGACGTTGCCGGCCGCGTCACGGGCCACGACGCGCACCGTGTACGAGGTGTCGGCCGTGAGCCCCGTCAGGGTGGCGCTCGTCGTGGTCGACGTCGCGAGCGGCGTCCCCGTGCTGGTCTGCACCGTGTAGCCGGTCACGCCGACGTTGTCCGTCGCCGCAGGCCAGCTGATCGTCGCCGAGGTCGCGGTGACCACGGACGCCGACGGCGTACCCGGGGCGCTCGGCGCCTGCGTGTCGCCGCCCTGCCCGGCCGACGTCGTGAACGTCGCGGCGGGCGAGGCCGAGGAGACGTTGCCCGCGGCGTCGCGCGCCACGACCGTGACGCTGTACGCCGTCGACGGGGTCAGCCCCGTCAGGGCGACAGTGGTGCCCGTGGCGGTCGCGATGGCCGCGCCGGACGCGTCGCGCACGGTGTAGCCCGTGACGGCGACGTTGTCGGACGAGGCCGCCCAGGTCAGGGTCGCGCCCGTGGCGGTGATCGCGGAGACCGTGGGCCGGCCGGGCGTCGTCGGCGCCTGGGTGTCCACGGGCGGCGGGGTGGTGCCGCCGCCGATCGGCGGGTAGGCGTTCGCGACGAGCGTGCGGAACTGGGCCTCGAACCACTTGCCGGAGACCGGGGCGTCCGGGGTGGCACCCGTCATCGCGCCGCCCAGCTTGGAGGCGCTGTAGGTCGGGTCGCACATGCGGTCGAAGCCCTTGCCCTCGTCGTTCGGGATCTCGGTCGACGAGCCGTCCGACTCACCCGGAGGCTTCACCCAGACGTAGGCGTCCAGGTGCGGGTGCGCCGCCGGCGACGCCGTCGGCCGCTCGCCGATGCCGGCGCCCAGCGGGTTGCACCACGCACCGCGGTGGGTACGGCGATCGACCCGCGACTCGTTCACGTAGGTGTTGAGGTTGGTCGACGTGGAGACGGCCGTCGGACGGTCCTCGCCACCCCAGCCGTTGCGGCTGGTGTCGACGATCATGCCGACCGTGGACGGGAAGCCGGCGGCGACGAGGCGCTGCTTGAACGCGGCCGTGAAGTCGGCCTCGTCGAAGTACGAGTTCCACTCGTAGTACGACGACGAGCGCACCGGGTTGCCACCGACGTTGAGCGTCGGGTCGGGCAGGAACGGCTCCTCGAGCGGGGTCGAGTTCGCCGTGTTGGTGACGAAGCCGTCGATCGACGCGAAGCCCGCCCTGGTGCCGCGCGCCACACTCGCGAACTCCTGCACGGCCGGGCCGAGGTTGGAGTCCCAGCCGAGCCAGCCGGAGTGCGCCGCGTCCACGTAGGTGTAGACGTTCGGGATCGCGTGCAGCTCGTCGAGCGCGTAGGTGATGCCGTCGCGGTAGAAGGGCGCCGCCGTCGCGCACTTCTGGTCGCTCATGTTCGTCACCATGTTCGGCAGCGAGTCGGGCTCGATGACCGCGGTGAACCGGATGCCCTCGTACTGCGGCTCGGCGAGCATCTCCGCGATCGGGTCGATGTACTCGCTCTTGTAGCGCGCCAGCCCGGCGGCGGTCGCCGGCAGCTCACCGTTGGAGGCGAGCGCGTAGCAGTCCCGTCCCGGCAGGTCGTAGATGACCAGGCCGAACACGATGGGCGTGCTGCCCTGCTGCTGCTCGAGCGCCGCGTCCAGGTGGGCCCGCAGGCCGGGGCCGTCGGCGTTGCCCGCGATCGCGCTGATCCGGTCCATCCACACGAACGTGGGCTCGTCGGCGACCGCCATCATCTTCTCGCCGAGCTCGCCACCGGCGCGCGACGCGGCGCCCTCGACGCTCGCGGCCCAGCTCTCGTTCACGTACCACGTGGCGCCCACGAACGGGTTGTCCACGTGTGCCGGCGCGGCTGTTGCGGCTGGCGCCGCCAGGGCCACGCCCACGCCGACGGCGAGGGTCGTGGCGAGGAGGGCAGCGCTGCTGCGCCGCCTTGTCGTCGTTGACACACCTACCTCCTGGATCGTCCAGCGCACCGGTCGCCCGGCGCGAGCCGCCCGCGGTCCCGCGGCGGCCGCTGCGAGCATCACACCCGCGGCGAACGAGGTCAGGCGCCCTAAACCTTTAGGTCCCCAGCAAAGTGGGATCGCTCCCGCCAGCCGGGCGCGGGGCGTACCCGGCCGCGCGTCGGCTGCGGCTCAGGACGCGCGGGCGACGTGCGGGCAGGTGCTCCCCCGGAGCACGAGCCCGCTCACCGGGACGACGTACCGGTGCTCCGGCGACCCCTCGAGGACGTCGAGCACCGCGCGACCGACGGCGGCGCCCAGCTGGGCGAGCGACAGCGGCACGACGGTGACGGGCGGCGACGCCAGTCGGCACAGGGCGGAGTCGCCGAGCGCGACGACCGACAGGTCCCACGGGACCCGGACCCCCAGCCGGCGCGCGACCTCGAGCCCGGCGAGGGCGGCTGCGGCGCCGTCGTACACGACGGCCGACGGCGGCCGCTCGCCCTGCAGGAGCGCGTGCGTCGCCGCCGCTGCACCCTCCGGGGTGGCG
>AXCX01000178.1 GCA_000767215.1 Actinotalea fermentans ATCC 43279 = JCM 9966 = DSM 3133 | reverse complement strand
CGCGCACCTGGTCGCCACGGAGCTGCAACCGCACCGGGCGAGGCTCGTCGAGAGGTCCGTCGCGGCGCTGCCGGAGGGCGTCGTCGAGGTCCGCTGCGCCGATGGCCGCGACGTCGGCCGCGCCGAGCCCGGCGCCTACGACCGCGTCCTCCTCGACGCGCCGTGCACGGGCCTGGGGGCGCTGCGGCGTCGTCCGGAGGCCCGATGGCGGCGGTCGCCGGCGGACCTGCCGACGCTCACGCGGCTCCAGGCGGAGCTGCTGAGCTCGGCGCTCGACGCCGTCCGACCCGGCGGGGTGGTCGCCTACGTGACGTGCTCGCCGCACGTGGCCGAGACGCGCACCGTGGTCGCCGACGTCCTGCGTCGCCGGACCGACGTCACCCAGCTCGACGCCCGCGAGGTCGTCCGGAGCGTGGCGGGCGACGCCATCGACCTCGGCGAGGGCCTGGCGGCGCAGCTCTGGCCGCACGTGCACGGGACGGACGCCATGCACCTGGCCTTGCTGCGACGGACATGACCGGGCACCGTACGGACGGTCGCGTCGTCGCGGCGTCCCGACGCGAGAGACTTGCCGCGTGGACGCACTGATCGCCCCCAGCATCCTCGCCGCCGACTACGTGAACCTGGAGCGCGAGATCCGCCGCGTCGCGAGTGCCGACTGGCTGCACGTCGACGTGATGGACAACCACTTCGTGCCGAACCTGACGATCGGCCCCCCGGTCGTGGAGAAGGTCGTCCAGGTGTCGCCGATCCCCGTCGACGCGCACCTGATGATCGACGACCCCGAGCGCTGGGCGCCCGGGTACGCGGAGGCGGGCTGCGCGTCGGTGACCTTCCACGCCGAGGCGTCGCGCGATCCGCGCGCCCTCGCGCGGCAGCTGCGGGACATGGGGGCGCGCGCGGGCCTCGCGGTCCGGCCCGGCACCGACATCGACCCGTACCTCGAGCTCCTGGGCGACCTCGACATGGTCCTGCTGATGACCGTGGAGCCGGGTTTCGGCGGCCAGTCGTTCCAGGACTCCGTGCTGCCCAAGGTGCGCCGGGTGCGCGACGCCGTGTCCGCGGCCGGCCTGGACGTCTGGGTCCAGGTCGACGGCGGCGTGTCCGAGCGCACGATCGAGCGGGCCGCCGACGCCGGGGCCAACGTCTTCGTCGCCGGGACCGCCGTGTACGGGGCCGAGGACGCCGCCGAGCGGGTCACGCTGCTGCGCTCGCTCGCGCAGGGCCACCTGCACTGAGCGACCGGCCGCACCGGCGTGCGTGGGGAGCCGCGTCGCCAGGACGGTGACCGACGGCGCACCTTCGGTCCGGCGGGCTGTGGCAGACTCTGGGACGTACCACGTACGTGCTCCGGGGTCGGTGTAAGTCCGAGCCGGCGGTGACAGTCCGCGACCCGAGCCTGGCGGCGACGCCAGGTCCGGTTGACCTGGTGAAACTCCAGGACCGACGGTGAAAGCCCGGATGGGAGGAGGCACGTGGGCGGCGCCCTGACGGGGCGGCGCCCGTGCGTCTTCCTGCGCCCGCGCCCCGGGGCCTTCGCTCGGGGAAGGACGACGCCGGTGGGTGCCAGCAGCCAGGCCGTGCACGGCTTCGCCGTGCCCGCCGAGCTCGCCGCGATGGACCGGGCGCTCGAGCTGGCGCGACTCGGACCGGCGCACGGCCCCAACCCGCGGGTCGGGTGCGTCCTCCTGGACGCCGACGGGCGAACGGTCGCCGAGGGGTGGCACGAGGGTGCCGGGACGCTCCACGCGGAGGCGGCCGCGGTCGCGGCGGCCCGCGCGTCGGGCACGCCGACGCACGGCACGACGGCGGTGGTGACCCTCGAGCCGTGCAACCACACGGGACGCACACCTCCGTGCGCCGACCTCCTGCTCGACGCGGGCGTCGACCGCGTGGTGTACGGCCTCGCGGACCCGAACCCCCGCGCCGCCGGCGGAGCCTCGCGCCTGCGCGAGGCCGGCGTGGACGTCGTCGGCGGGGTGCGGCAGGAGGCCGCCGCCGAGCTGCTGCGCGTGTGGGCCGGCGCCGTGCGCGCCGGGCGTCCCTGGGTCACCCTCAAGCTCGCGACGAGCCTCGACGGACGCGTCGCGGCCGCCGACGGCTCGTCGCGGTGGATCACCTCGGAGCAGGCGCGCGCCCACGCGCACCGGCTGCGCGCCGAGGTGGGCGCGATCGCCATCGGGACCGGCACCGCGCTCACGGACGACCCCGCGTTGACGGCGCGCACGCCCGACGGCAGACCGGCGGCCCACCAGCCCGTGCGTGTGGTGGTCGGCCTGCGCGACCTGCCCGCGACCGGACGGCTCCAGGGACCCGGGGGCGAGCTGGTCCACGTCCGCAGCCACGACCCCGCCGAGGTGGTCGCGGTGCTCGCCGAGCGCGAGGTGCGCCACCTGCTCGTCGAGGGCGGCCCGACGCTGGCCGCGGCCTTCCTGCGCGCGGGGCTCGTCGACGAAGTCGTCGCGTACCTCGCACCCGTGCTGCTCGGGGCGGGTCCGTCCGCCGTCGCCGACCTCGGCATCACCGTCGTCGACCAGGCCCTGCGGCTGCGTCCGCGCAGCGTCGAGCAGGTCGGGCCCGACGTCGTCGTCGTCGCCGAGCTCGCCGCCGGGGGAGAGCCGCCCCTGCCGGCGCCCGGCAGCCCCACCACCGTCGAAGGACCGGGCAGCGGCCCGGCGCGAGAGGAGCACTGATGTTCACCGGGATCGTCGAGGAGGTCGGCACCGTCGTCGCCGTCGAGCGCGCGGGGGAGGACGCGCGGCTGCGGCTGCGCGGTCCGCTCGTCACCGAGGGCACGCAGGTGGGCCACTCGATCGCCGTCGACGGGGTCTGCCTCACCGTGACCGACGTGGCCGACCAGACCTTCGCCGTCGACGTCATGCCCGAGTCCCTGCGCCGCAGCACCCTGGGCGCCCTCGTCGCCGGGAGCCCCGTGAACCTCGAGCGGGCCGTCCCGGCCGGGGGACGGCTGGACGGGCACATCGTCCAGGGCCACGTGGACGGCGTCGGCCGGATCGCGGCGCGCCGGCCGGGGCCCCGGTGGGACGAGGTCGAGGTCGAGCTGCCGGGGCCGCTGGCGCGGTACGTCGCGGAGAAGGGCTCCATCGCCGTGTCGGGCGTGTCCCTGACGGTCACCCACGTCGGTGACGCGTCGTTCGGCATCGCGCTGATCCCCACCACGCTCGAGGTCACGACGCTCGGCCGACTGGGGGTCGGCGATGACGTCAACCTGGAGGTCGACGTCATCGCGAAGTACGTGGAGCGCCTGCTGAGCGGGGGCCCCCGGACGGAGGGCACGGCATGAGCGGGCTGCACCTCGGCACGGTCGAGGAGGCCGTGGCTGCGCTGCGCGCGGGCCGGCCCGTGATCGTGGCCGACTCCCCGGACCGCGAGAACGAGACGGACGTGATCCTCGCCGCGGAGTCGGCGACCACCGAGTGGGTCGGCTGGACGATCCGGCACTCGTCGGGCTACCTGTGCGCTCCGATGCCCGCCGCGCGGGCGGACGCCCTCGAGCTGCCGCTCATGGTCCCCGCGAGCCAGGACCCCCGCCGAACCGCCTACACGGTCACCGTGGACGCCGCCGACGGCGTCACGACCGGCATCTCTGCGGCCGACCGGGCACGGACGCTGCGCGTCCTGGCCGATCCGGCGGCGGGGCCGCACAGCATCATCCGGCCGGGTCACGTGCTTCCGCTGCGTGCCGTGCCGGGCGGCGTGCTGCACCGGGCCGGGCACACGGAGGCCGCGGTGGACCTGTGCCGGCTGGCGGGCCTGGAGCCGGTGGCCGGGATCGCCGAGCTCGTGCACGACGACGGGTCGATGATGCGCCTGGACGACGCCGCGGCCCTGGCCCGCACCGAAGGCCTGGTGGTGATCACGATCGCCGACCTCGCGGCCTGGCGTCGCGAGCACGACGACGTCGCCGGCCCGCAGACGGCGCCTGCGCCCGAGCGCCGGGTCGTGCGCACGGGCTCCGCACTGCTGCCGACGCGGCACGGTCGGTTCACCGTGCACGGGTACCGCGACCTGCGCACCGGCTCGGGGCATGCCGCGCTCGTGGCGGTCGACCCCTCCGAGCCCGCGGCCGTGCCCGTCGTGCGGGTCCACTCGGAGTGCCTCACGGGCGACGCCTTCGGCTCGCTGCGCTGCGACTGCGGTCCGCAGCTCGACGCGGCGCTCGCGCGCGCCGCCGTCGAGGGGGGCGCCGTGGTCTACCTGCGCGGTCACGAGGGCCGCGGGATCGGGCTGCTGTCGAAGATCTCGGCGTACGCGCTCCAGGACGCGGGGCGGGACACCGTGCAGGCGAACCTGGACCTCGGCCTGCCGGCCGACCGTCGCGAGTACGGTGCCGCGGCGGCGATCCTGACCGACCTCGGCCTGGACCGCGTGCGTCTGCTCACCAACAACCCGGCGAAGGTGACCGGGCTCGGCGCGCACGGCATCACCGTGGACGAGGTGGTGCCGCACGAGGTCGGCCGCACCCCGGAGAACCTGGCCTACCTGCGCACCAAGGCGCAGCAGATGGGGCACCTGCTGAGCCCCGAGACGCTGGAGGAGATCAGATGAGCGGGCACGGGGCACCGACCCTGGCGGTCGACGGCGGCGGCCTGCGCGTGGCGGTCGTCGCCGCGAGCTGGCACGAGGTCGTCATGGACGGGCTGGTCGACGGCGCCCGGCGGGCGCTGACGGCGGCGGGCGTCACGGACGTGCGCTGGGTGCGGGTGCCGGGCTCCTTCGAGCTCCCGGTCGCGGCGGCCCGGCTCGCCCCGACGGTCGACGCGGTGGTGGCGCTCGGCGTCGTCATCCGAGGGGGGACCCCGCACTTCGACTACGTGTGCCAGGCGGCGACCGTCGGCCTCACCGACGTCTCCGTGCGCACCGGCGTCCCGGTGGGCTTCGGCGTGCTGACGTGCGACGACGACGCCCAGGCGCTGGACCGCGCCGGGCTGCCCGGCTCGTCGGAGGACAAGGGCTTCGAGGCCGCCCAGGCCGCGGTCGCGACCGCGCTGACCCTGCGGGACCTCGCCCGTCCCGTGGGTGGGACGGCGACGTCGCCGACCGGCCCCGGCCTCTAGGCTTGTCGCCCGTGAAGACCTTCGACGCCCTGTTCGCCGAGCTCACCGAGAAGGCGCGCACGCGTCCCGCCGGGTCGGGCACCGTCGCCGCGCTGGACGCCGGCGTCCATGCGATCGGCAAGAAGATCGTCGAGGAGGCCGCGGAGGTCTGGATGGCCGCCGAGCACGAGAGCGACGAGCGTGCCGCGGAGGAGATCTCCCAGCTGCTCTACCACCTCCAGGTGCTCATGGTGGCGCGCGGCCTCACGCTCGAGGACGTCTACCGCCACCTCTGACCCGCGGCGCGGCCGTCGTAGGCGTCCGCGCGTCGCCCCGCAGTCCAGCCCTCCCACGGCTCCGAGAGAACAACCGAGGACCCATGCTCCGCATCGCCGTCCCGAACAAGGGCTCGCTGTCCGAGCCTGCCGTAGACATGCTCCGCGAGGCCGGCTACCGGCAGCGCCACGACCCGCGCGTCCTCGTGCTGGTCGACCCCGAGAACGACATCGAGTTCTTCTTCCTGCGGCCCCGCGACATCGCCGTCTACGTCGGCTCCGGGACCGTGGACGCCGGCATCACCGGTCGGGACCTCCTGCTCGACTCCGGCGCCGACGCGGTCGAGCACATGCAGCTCGGCTTCGGCGGCTCGACCTTCCGGTTCGCCGCGCCCGCCGACCGCGTGCGGGAGCTGGCGGACGTCGCCGGCCGCCGGGTCGCGACGTCGTACCCGGTGCTGGTGGGGGGCTACCTGCGCGACCGGGGCGTCGAGGCGGAGGTGATCCGTCTCGACGGCGCCGTCGAGTCCGCTGTCCAGCTCGGTGTCGCGGAGGTCGTCGCGGACGTCGTCTCCACGGGGACGACCCTGCGTGGGGCCGGCCTGAGCGTCTTCGGTGAGCCGATCCTGCACTCCGAGGCCGTGCTGATCCGCCCCCGCTCGCAGGCCGACGTCCCGGCGGGGCTCGAGGTGCTCGCGCGGCGCCTGCAGGGCGTGCTCGTCGCGCGCCAGTACGTTCTGATGGACTACGACGTCCCGACGTCGCTCGTGGAACAGGCGGTCGCCATCACGCCCGGCCTGGAGTCGCCGACGGTGTCGCCGCTGCACAACAGCGAGTGGGCGGCGGTGCGCGCCATGGTCCGCCGCGACGAGACCAACCGCGTGATGGACGCGTTGTACGACCTCGGTGCGCGCGCGATCCTGGTCACCTCGATCCACGCCTGCCGCCTCTAGCCCTGCCGCGCCCGGTTCGCCGGCCGTCCGCGCGTCGGGGTGCTCCCGGGGACGCCCATGACCCGCGACGCCGATCCGCTGCACCGGTCGTTCCGGCCCCGTGCCGCGCGACTCGTGTGCCTGCCGCTGGCCGCGGTCTCGCTCGCCCTGATGGTGGGCCTCGCGGTCGGACTGCCCGCCGTGACGGGCGTCCGGCTCGGGTGGGGGGACCGCGTCGGCTTCGTCGCGCTGGGCGCCCTCATCGCGTGGTTCCTCCTCCGGGAGGCGGGTGTGCGCGCCGACCCCGACGGCGAGACGCTGGTCGTGCGCAACCTGCTGCGGACGCGGCGGCTGGCCTGGGCGGAGATCGTCTCGGTCCGGTTCGGCCCGGACCGGCCGTGGGTCTCCCTGGACCTGGCCGGCGGTGACACGCTGGCCGTGATGGCGGTGCAGCACGCCGACGGCGACCGAGCCCGGGGCGAGGCGAGACGGCTCGCGACTCTCGTGGCGCGCCACTCCGGGACCGCGCGCGACGACTGACCGATCGGACGAGGCGTGGACGAGGGCACAGGGAGGTCGGACACGGACGTGTCCCCCGAGGAGCACTTCGGCGGCGAGCCGGTCGCTGTCGGGACCTGGCGGGCCGTCCATGACGTGCTCGCGGGGCTCGGCCCCGTCCAGGTGCGGGTGTCCCATAGCCAGGTCGCGCTGCGGCGGGCCTCGCCGCGCGGGGCCGCGGTCGTGTACCTGTGGGCGCCTCGCCGCTACCTCGGTGCGCGCGCAGCGCCGGTGGTGGTGACCGTGGTCCTCGGCCGGCGCGACGGATCGCCGCGGTGGAAGGAGGTGGTCCACCCCAGCCCGCGGCACTGGGTGCACCACCTCGAGGTGACGGACCCGGCGCAGGTGGACGCCGAGGTCGCCGCCTGGCTACGTGAGGCGTGGGGGCACGCGGGCTGACGTCAGCGCGAGCGCTCGGCGTGCACCCCGGCGGCCGCGGCAGCGACGAAGGCCTCGGGGTCGGCGTCGAGCCCGCGCCCCATCGTCGAGAGCCGGACGGGGGTGTCCGCGAGCGCCTCCTCGAGCTCGTCACCAACGGGGACCTCCACCAGCGTGTGCCGCCCGGCGGGCCGGCAGAGCGCGAGGGCCTGGTCCCGCACGAGCGCGCGGAGCGCCGCGCGGTCGCCGGGGGCGGCGCCGACCGGGACGACGACG
>AXCX01000177.1 GCA_000767215.1 Actinotalea fermentans ATCC 43279 = JCM 9966 = DSM 3133 | reverse complement strand
CCGCGGCGGGCGACCCGGACCTGGCCGGCACCGACCGCGCCGAGGACCGGATCAGCCGCGCCCTGCGGGAGGCCGACGGCGTCGTGACGGCGTTCGTGGAGCTCGAGGCACCGTCCGGCGTCGAGACGGCCGAGGCGGGCGGCGACAGCGCCGACGTGGCCGCCGCGGTGGCCGAGGTCGAGCAGGTCGCCGAGGACGTCGTCCCGGCGGACGCGGGCGAGCCCGCGGACCCCGAGACCCCCGCCAAGGTGGCCGTGACGGCGAACGTGGTGTCCGGCGTCGTGGTCACCGGCGACGCGCAGGAGATCGCCGCGCTCGCGGCCGACCCGGCCGTCACCGCGGTGCACCTGGTGGTGCCCAAGACCCTCGACAACAAGGGCACCGACGTGTTCACGCGGGCCATCGACGCCTGGACGTCGGCCGGCGCGACCGGTGAGGGCGTCACGATCGGCGTCATCGACACGGGCCTGGACTACACGCACGCGACGTTCGGCGGGCCGGGGACGACCGAGGCGTACGCGGAGGCGTACGGCGCGGACGGCACCGGGCCGGTCCCGGCCGGGCTGTTCGACCCTACCAAGTTCCTCGGCGGCCACGACTTCGCCGGCCCGCTGTACGACGCCGGCGGCACCACCGAGGCGGAGCTGGTCCCCCAGCCGGACGAGAACCCGATCGACGCCCCGCACACCGCGGGCGGCGGGCACGGCTCGCACGTCGCGGGCACCGCGACCGGCTTCGGCGTGACCGCCGACGGCGCGACCTTCCGCGGCGACTACGCCGCGCTCGAGGACATCAGCGACTGGCAGGTCGGGCCGGGCACCGCGCCCGAGGCCGGCGTGTACGCGCTCAAGGTCTTCGGCGACGTGGGCGGCAGCACCGGCCTCGTCGTGCAGGCGCTCGACTGGGCGGCCGACCCGAACGGCGACGGCGACTACTCCGACCACCTGGACGTCGTGAACATGTCGCTGGGCTCGGACCTGAGCCCCGCGGACGACCCGGAGAGCCTCTTCGTCGACCGGCTCACCGAGCTCGGCGTCCTCACGGTCACCTCGGCCGGCAACGGCGGCGACGTGACCGACGTCGGCGGCTCGCCGGGCAACGCGGCCAGCGCGCTGACGGTCGCCAACTCGGTGGCCTCGACCCAGACCTTCGACGCCGTCGAGGTCACCGCGGCGCCCGACCCGGCGCTCGTCGGCACGCACGCCGCGCAGAACTCGCAGAACTACGCGGGCGGCGACGACGTCACGGCGCCCGTGGCGTACGTGGGCGCCGACGTGGACGGCTGCACGGTCCGCAACCCCGACGGCAGCACCACCAACCCGCTCCTGGCGTACGCGGACCAGCTCGCCGGCAACGTCGCCTGGCTCTGGTGGAACGACGACGACGCCGCCCGCCGCTGCGGGAGCGCCGACCGGTGGAACAACGCCGAGGCGGCAGGCGCCGTCGGCGTCCTCATCGGCACCGAGCTGCCGGTCTTCACGGCCGGGATCGCGGGCAACGCCGGCATCCCGGGCGCCCAGCTGACCGCGGCGTCCACGGACGCCCTGCTGCCGGCGATCCAGGCGGCGACGGCCGAGGCCCCCGTGGTGGTCCACCTCGGGCCGTCGCTGGCCAACGCGGCGTTCGTCACCGACCCGAGCCTCGGGGACACGCTGAACAGCGGGTCGTCGCGCGGCGTGCACGGCTCCCTCGGCGTCGTGAAGCCCGACGTGGCGGCGCCCGGCACGCTCATCAGCTCGGCCGCCTCCGGCACGGGCGACGGCACGGTGACCTACTCCGGCACCTCGATGTCGTCCCCGCACGTCGCCGGCATCGCCGCCCTGGTCACCCAGGCGCACCCCGAGTGGTCGCCGCAGCAGGTCAAGGCCGCGGTGATGAACACGGCCACGCACGACGTCTACAGCGAGCTCGGCCAGACCGGGCCGGTCTACGGGCCCGAGCGGGTCGGCTCCGGCCGGGTGGACGCGCTCGACGCCGTGAACGCGTCGGTCCTCGCCTACGACACCCAGAACCCGGAGCTCGTCTCGGTGACCTTCGGGCTCGTCGACGTCGGCGCGACGCGCGTGACGCTCCAGCGCACGGTCACGGTCGCCAACACCGGGAACCGTCAGCAGACGTTCACCACGTCGTTCGACCAGTCGACGACGGCGGGCAGCGCGACCGTCTCCGTCTCGCCGCGGCAGGTCACGGTGCGACCGGGCAAGACGGCCACCGTGAAGGTCACCCTGACGGTCGACCCGGCGACCCTGAGCCGGGACATCGACCCGACCCAGGCGACGACCTACCTCGGCAGCGTGGCGCGCGAGTACGTCACCTCGGTCTCGGGCCGGCTCGTCCTCACGCCGCGCACCGGGCCCGAGCTGCGGGTGCCCGTCCAGGCGGCACCCCGGCCGGTCAGCGAGCTGACCTCGCCGACCGTCGCGATGACGACCGACCAGACCTCGGCGCCGCTCGTCGTCGAGGGCCGTCCGGTCGCCTCCGGCGGCTGGTACTCGCTCATGGCGCCGTTCGGCCTCGTGGCGTCCAGCCCCGCGCTGGAGGGCACCGACGCGGCGACCCCGCCGACGGCGTTCCGGGCGGCCGACGTCCAGCACGTCGGGTTCACGTCGACGGCACCGGAGATCGCGGCGGCGGGCGGCGCGGCGGAGGACGGCGTCATGGCGCTCGGCATCTCGACGTACGGCGAGTGGGCGACCCTCGGCGGCGTCATCGTGCCGGTGATCGATACCGACGTCGACGGCGACGGCACGTACGACTACGAGACGTACGTGTGGAAGTACGCCGACGACATGGACCTGACGACGGTCGAGACCTACGACCTGCGCACGGGCCAGGGCGTCGACGTCTGGACGGCGAACGGCATCGACGCGCCGCTGGACAGCTCCGTGTTCGACAGCAACGTCATGGTCGTGCCGTTCACGCTCGCGGCGCTGGGCGTCGAGCCCGGGGACACCCCGACGTTCGCCATCTCGACGTTCTCCCCGTACGAGGGGACCTCGGGCGGCTTCGTCGACCAGGTCGACCCGTTCACGGTCGACCCGTACGACCCGCCGGTCTGGTTCGACGTCGACCCCACGGCCGCGGAGAGCTCGCTCTGGTACGTCGGCGCCCCGGGCGCGGACGTCACGGTGCACCGCCGCGCGGACGTCACGGACGCCGACCTGCTCGTGCTGCACACCCACAACGACAACGTGGGCACGCCGCGCGCGCAGGTGGTCGACCTCACCGTCGCCGACCCGAAGGCGGCCTCGCAGATCGACGCGGTGGCCCCGCGTTCGGTGCTGCGCGGCCTGCCCGTCCCGGTCTCGGCGGTGGTCCGCACCGCCGGCCCGACGCCGTCGGGCCGGATCGAGGTCAGCGAGGGTGACCGCGTCGTCGGGTCGGCCTCCGTCGTCACCGTGGGTCGCACCGGCGTCGCCGTGGCCCTGGTGCACGGGCTCGGCGTCGGGCGTCACCAGCT
This sequence comes from Actinotalea fermentans ATCC 43279 = JCM 9966 = DSM 3133, assembly GCA_000767215.1. GTDB lineage: Bacteria > Actinomycetota > Actinomycetes > Actinomycetales > Cellulomonadaceae > Actinotalea > Actinotalea fermentans. The sequence goes on along the minus strand of AXCX01000177.1, from coordinate 4,113 downwards.
CACGGTGAGCTACCTCGGCAACGACGCGGTCGCGCCGTCGTCCGACACCGTGACCGTCACGGTCACCTCACCGCGGGGCCCCGGCCGCCGGTGAGGTGACGGCGTCGCCCTGACGGGTCCGCCCTGACGGACGAGCACGAGGGCCCGGCCCCCGCGGGAGCCGGGCCCTCGTCATGTCCGCCCGTCGCCGGTCGGTCCCGCCGTCAGGCCTCGGCCGCCTCGCGGGCCGACGCGCGGGACGCCCGCACGCGCATCGTCACGACGTGCACGACCCACGCCAGGACGAACGCCGCCGCGAACAGCAGGGCCGCCGCGACCGGGTTCTCCATGAGGGTCGGGTCCGCGACCATGACAGCCGCGAGCGCGAGCATCGTGACGCCCGCGAAGAGCTTGAGCAGCTCGCCGTGCTTCTCCTGCATCTTGGTCGCCTTCATCGTGAAGACGGCGATGGCGAACACGATCATCTCGTCCAGCAGGAACGGGACCATGTAGGCGACGAACAGCAGGGCCGACTCCGCGAACCCGATCCCGTTGGCCTTGAGCAGGCCCGTCCAGAGGACCGGGAAGCCCGCCGTGCACGGGGTCTCGATGAGCGACACCGCCACGCCCAGCGCGCCGGTCGCCAGGAGTGCGGGCAGCAGCCGCTCGTGGCCGGCGGCGGCGCGCATGCGCTTGTAGATGCCCGGCTTGGCGGAGTCGGGGATGGTGAACGACAGGCCCTTCTTGAACGCGAAGTAGTCCTTCACGCTCACCAGGCCGAAGACGCCCGCGGCGACCGCGACGATGATCTGGATCGTGCCGAGGAAGCCGACGACGGTCAGCGCCGAGTAGATGCCCGCCATGTACAGCGCGTACATGCCCGCGGTGACCAGCAGGAACGCCGAGCCGATCGCGATCACCCGACGCCGCGACGCGGTCCGCACGACGATCGTCAGCAGCACCGAGATGACCCACAGCGAGCACGGGTTGACGCCGTCGACGAAGCCGATGATGAGCGTGGAGACCAGCAGGTTCTGGTCGTCGAGCGCGACGGTGCCGACGAGCGGCACGTCGATCTGGGCACCGGTGTCGCTGCCGTCGTCGCAGGACAGGCCGCCCGAGTCGTCGGCGGGGTCGCACGTGCCGGTCCCGGGCTGCCCGTAGACGCCAGGCGAGACGCTCTCGCCACGGGAGACGCGCTGGACGGCGCCGGCGATGTCCTCGCTGATGGAGTCGGTGTAGCCGATCCACACGCGCTCGCCGATGATCGTCGTCGGCACCGCGCCCGCCTCGAAGCCGAGGTCGGCGGCGGTCTGCTCGAACAGCTCACGGTTGTCGCCGTCGTGCCAGACCTCGTACTCGATGCGGTTGAGGTCGTAGTCGTCGGCGAGGTCGTCGAGCCACTCGCGCTCCGCCTCGCACTTGGGGCACTCCCGCCCCCAGAACAGCGTGATGTCGACGGTCTCGTCGCCGGGCGCCGTGCTCGCCCCCACCAGCCCACCGCCGACGGCGGCCGCAGCCGGGAGCAGCACGGCCACCAGAGCGCCGACGACGGCGAGCAGCGCGCGCCAGGGGCGGCGTCGGGCACCGGGAGAGGAGACGGGACGTGCGGGGACGGCGTCGGCCATGGGTCGGACCTCCTCGGGTGCACGGACCCGCCGGCCCGTCGCCACATTCTCCGCAGACCGGACGGGCGACGCCGTGGGAACTACGTCCCGCGCTCGTGCCGGGCGGTCAGTACTCGTCGAGGTCGATCTCGAACCAGACGGTCTTGCCGCCCGTCGGGTGCGGGTCGACGCCCCACCGGTTCGACATCGCCTCGACGATGGCCATGCCGCGGCCGGCCGGGGCGATCGGCTCGGGGTGCAGCACCACGGGTCGCTGCGGCAGGTTGTCGGTCACGGCGACGCGGACCACGGTGTCGCTGCACGACATCTCGATGCGGATGGCCTCGTCCCCCGCGCCGTGCAGGACGGCGTTGGCGAGCAGCTCGCTCGCCAGGAGCTCGACGACCTGGTTCGCCATCCCCGTGACGTCCGCCGCGGCCGCCACGCGCACCACCCAGTGCCGCCCGACGCCGACGGACCGTCGCTGGGGCGGCAGGTCGAGCCAGAGGAGGTCCTCGTCGTCCTCGGGGGGCTGCCCGGGGCCGCCGTCGGACCGGGCCGTGGCGGAGACTCCGCCGACGAGGCGGAGCGAGCGCCCCGTGGGCGTCCGGCGGGCGGGCTCACCGCTCATGCCGCTCCTCCCCACGCACGCCGTCCCTGCCCCCTGAGCACCCTCCCAGGGTGCACCGTCCGGACGCTGCTGGCGCGCCGAGACGTGGGTGAAGTGGGCAGAACGGGCGTCGGACCCTCAACGCGGGTAGGCCTCGATGAGGCGCGGGATGCCCGGGGGCGCGGCCGCGGAGAGCTCCAGGTACTTGGCCTCGGCGCGGTGGAGGCGCACGTGCTCGTCGAGCGTCCAGGTCGGGCCGTTGCGCAGCACGGTGCCGCAGGAGCACTCGAGCCAGACCGTCCCGTCCGGGTCCTTGCGCAGCGTGCCGACCGTGTAGTGCGCGGAGCGCGCACGGGCCTTGGCGTCGCGGAGCACGGCGCTGACCGGCTCGACCTCTGCGGGGACCTCAGTGCTCATGGCTCCAGTCTGGCGCACGGCGACCACCGCACCGGGGCCCGTCCTGCGAGCACCCCCGGCCGGGGTTAGGGTGACCGCCTCATGTCACCGACCAGCAGCTCACCGACCAGCACCTCACCGAGCAGCAGCGCCGACGTCGGCAGCGGGCCGACCACCGGCAGCCCGCGCCCCGTGGTGTTCGTGCACGGGCTCAGCACCTCGTCCGCCATCTGGGCGCACCAGGTGGAGGTGCTCACGCGCCTCGGGCACGACTGCGTCGCCGTCGACCTCCCGGGGCACGGCCGCCGCGGCCACGAGCGGTTCACGCTCGAGGCCGCCCTGCGCGTGATCGACGACGCCGTCCGTCGCCTCCCCGCGCCGCCGCTGCTCGTCGGCCTCTCGCTCGGCGGGTACACGTCGCTCGCCTACGCGGCGCGGCACGAGGACGCGGTGGCCGGCGTCTTCCTCTCGGGCTGCTCGACGGAGATCAAGGGCTGGCCGCTGCGCGGCTACCGCCGCGTCTCGCCGGTCGTCGCCCGTGGCCTGCGCAAGGCGACGGACACGTGGCACGTGGTCACCGACATGCTCACGGCACTGCACGGGCACTCCTCGCTCGCGGACCTGCGGCGACTCCCGGTCCCCGTGCCGGTGTGGTTCGTGAACGGGCGGTGGGACGTGCTCCGGTTCGGCGAGCGGCGGCTCGTCGCGGCCCGGCCCGGCGCCCGCCTGACGGTCGTCAAGGGGGCGGGGCACGACGTCAACACGCATGCGCCCACGGCCTTCACCGCCACGCTGGTCCGGGCGGTGCGCGAGCTCGGCGTCGCGCCGGTCGCAGCGACCGCCTGAGCCGTCGCGCCGGGCCCGGCTCATGGGTCGGGGGCGAACCATTGGCCCGGCGCGCGCCAGGTCTTACCGTCGAGGCATGTGCCGCAACATCGTGCCCCTGAACAACCTCGAGCCCGCCGTCACCCCTGACGAGGTGCGCGCCGCCGCGCTGCAGTACGTGCGCAAGGTGGCGGGCACGACGCGGCCGTCCCGGGCGAACGCCGAGGTCTTCGAGCGCGCCGTCGACGAGATCGCGCACGCGACCATGCACCTGCTGGCCGGCCTGGTCACGACCGCACCGCCCCGCGACCGCGAGGTCGAGGCCGACAAGCGCCGGGCCCGCAGCCAGGCCCGGTACGCCATCGCCGCCGCCCGGGGCTCGGCCGCCTCAGCCTGAGACGCCCAGCCTGAGACGCCCAGCCTGAGACCCGCAGCTGGAACAGGTACTGAGGCGCCTTAGGCCCACCTCAGCTCCGACCCTGCCCCGGAAACCGGTCATCTGCCCGATCCGCGTCGTCCCGCCTCAGCACGAGAGTCGTGACATCGACAAGGAGGCAGAGATGACCACCATCTGGGGGCCCGCGTTCGACGCGGAGATCGACTACCGGCGCTCGACCATGATCGCGGCGGCCGCACCCCGCCGGGCCGGCCGGGCGCTGCGGAGCAGCCGGACCCGCCGCGCGCAGGGCCGCGCAG
>AXCX01000019.1 GCA_000767215.1 Actinotalea fermentans ATCC 43279 = JCM 9966 = DSM 3133 | reverse complement strand
TGGCGTCGCCGGCCGTCCGGGTCGTCCTGTCGCGGTACCCGGCCGCGCCGGGCGGCGGCGGGCGGGTCGGCGAGCTGGCTCGTCAGCTCGACACGCTGCTGCGCCGCGCCGAGCCGCCACGCAGTCCCCGCCTGCTGGACGCCGACGACGTCACGTGGGCGCTGCAGGCGCTCGTCGGCGTGCCGTCCTGGTCGGCGCGGGTCGGCGACGGCACCGACCTGTACCTGGACCTCGGCGGACGGGCCATCTCGTCCACCGGGGAGGTCACCGGTGAGTTCGCCCTCGCGGTCGACGGCGGCGCGTGGCTGGTGCGGCGCGGCGACGTCGTGCTGGGGACCTCGGACGGCGCGCGCGGTGGTCTGGAGCAGGCCGCCGACGCCCTGCGGGGGTTGCGGGTGACCGGCATCGGGCTCAGTGTCGACGGGCGGGCGCTGCGGGTCGAGCTCGCCGGCGGGACGACGCTCGTGGTGGTGCCGGCGCCCGAGACCGAGCTGAGGCGCGAGCGGTGGCGTCTCGTCCTGCCGGACGGCTTCGTGATCCTCGCGGGGCCCGGCCCGCTCCTGCGTCTCGTGCGAGCCGACGGACTCGAACCGCGCACGCCCGAGCCCGAGCAGTGACAGGCTGGCGATGTCGCGACCGACCGGGCCGCAGCATCCCGCGGAGAACGAAATGAACGTCGAGTACTTCCACGCGTCCAAGTACGGCAACGGCGCCAAGGTCGCCGAGGAATTCAAGGAGCGGATGGCGACGCGTGGCGTCGCGGTGAACGTCCACCACATCAAGGACGTGAGCGCCAAGGCCCTGCCGCCCGCCGACCTCTACCTGTTCAGCGCGCCGGGCCGGATGGGCAAGCCGATCGGCAGCATGCGCCGCTTCCTCAAGGGCATGGACGCCCCGGCCGGGGCGCGCTACGCCATCCTCACCACCGAGGGTGCACCGCAGCCGGACAAGAAGACCGGGCGGGTCCCCACGGAGGAGGAGCTCGCCAAGACCCAGCGGGTCATCCCGATCATGAGCGAGCTGCTGCACGGCGCGGGCATGGTCGAGGTCGCGGCGGGCAAGGTCCTGGTCACGGGCATGAAGGGCCCGCTCGAGGACGGCTGGGAGGCCAAGGTCGACGAGTTCGCCGACCGGATCGAGGTCTGAGCGCCGGCGCGGCCGGGGGAGGCGTCGACCCGGCGGCCTGGCCGCGGCGCGCGTCGCTTCCCTACGGTCGCGTAGCCATGGCATGATGCCGCCCGTGACCTCGTTCACCCTGATTATCGGCTAGCGCGCCCGGCACACATCGCCGAGCGCGCAGACCCTCCGCACCCCGGGGGGTCTTTTTGTTGGTCCGGGCACACCCCGCCCGCTTGCTCTGAGCATCGACGCAGCACCCGGCGTCGGGAACGGCCACCGGTCGCCCCGCCGCCGCGAGACCACGAGAAGAGCACGCCAGTGGACACCTTCGACGTGTACGACACCACCCTGCGCGACGGCGCGCAGCAGGAGGGCATGAACCTGTCCGTCCAGGACAAGCTCCTCATCGCCCCCCTGCTCGACGAGCTCGGCGTCGGCTACATCGAGGGCGGCTGGCCGGGGGCGATCCCCAAGGACACCGAGTTCTTCAAGCGCGCCGCGAAGGAGCTCGACTTCCGCAACGCCGAGCTCGCGGCCTTCGGCTCGACGCGCAAGGCGGGCGCCAGGACGCACGAGGACGCGCAGGTCCGCGCGCTGCTCGACTCCGAGGCGCCGGTGATCACGCTCGTCGCCAAGTCGGACATCCGGCACGTCGAGCGGGCGCTGAAGACCACGCCCGAGGAGAACCTCGCGATGATCCGCGACACCGTCTCCTACCTGCGGGGGGAGGGCCGGCGCGTGATCCTCGACGCCGAGCACTTCTTCGACGGCTTCCGGTACGACGCCGACTACGCGCTGCGCGCCGTCGTCGCCGCGTTCGAGGCGGGCGCGGAGACCGTCTGCCTGTGCGACACCAACGGCGGCATGCTCCCGGACTGGGTGGGCGAGATCGTCGGGCGCGTGCGGGCCGAGGCGGACGGCCGCATCGGCATGCACGCGCACAACGACTCCGGCTGCGCCGTCGCGAACAGCCTCGCGGCCGTGGCCGCGGGCGCGACGCACGTCCAGGGCTGCGTGAACGGCTACGGCGAGCGCACCGGCAACGCGGACCTCGGCGCCGTCGTCGCGAACCTGCAGCTGAAGCTCGGCCACGACGTGCTCGCCGGCGGCGGCCTGCGTGACCTCACGCGGATCAGCCACGCGATCTCCGAGATCACGAACATCGCGCCGTTCGCGCGTCAGCCGTACGTCGGCGCGAGCGCGTTCGCGCACAAGGCCGGCCTGCACGCGTCGGCGATCAAGGTGGACCCGGACATGTACCAGCACACCGACCCGCTCGCCGTCGGCAACGACATGCGGATGCTGATCTCGGACATGGCGGGGCGCGCGTCCATCGAGCTCAAGGGACGCGAGCTCGGCTTCGACCTGGCGGGCCAGGGCGACCTCCTCACGCGTGTCACCACGCGCGTCAAGGACGCCGAGGCGCAGGGCTACACCTACGACGCCGCGGACGCCTCCTTCGAGCTGCTCCTGCGCGAGGAGCTCGACGGCGTCCGGCCGACGTTCTTCTGCACCGAGTCGTGGCGCGTGTTCGTCGAGACGACGCCCGGGAAGCCGTCGGAGGCGAACGCCGAGGCGACCGTGAAGATGCACGTCGGTGGCGCACGGATGCTCGCGACGGCCGAGGGCAACGGTCCCGTCAACGCGCTGGACGCCGCACTGCGCAAGGCCGTCGCGCCGACCTACCCGGAGGTCGACCGGTTCGAGCTCATCGACTTCAAGGTGCGCATCCTCGACACCGAGCAGGGCACCGACGCGGTGACGCGCGTGCTCGTCGAGACCATGGACACGCGCGCGGAGGCGACCTGGATGACGGTCGGCGTGGGGCCGAACATCATCGAGGCCTCCTGGGAGGCGCTCGTCGACTCGATCGTCTACGGCCTGCTGCGCGCCGGCGTGCCCAACCGTTCCGAGACGCCCGACGGCGTCACCACCGACTGCGACTAGCCTCGCCTCGGTCGCGTGTGGAGCGATTCCGACCGACACGCCAGCGTGTCGCGTCGTCTTCGCTCCACTCGCGGTGTGATCGCTCCACACGGAGCCTGAGAGGAAGCCATGCCTGAGCTGCGTTCCCGCACCGTCACCCACGGCCGCAACATGGCCGGCGCCCGCGCCCTGCTGCGCGCGACCGGAGTCGCCGACTCCGACATCGGCAAGCCGATCATCGCCGTGGCCAACTCGTTCACGGAGTTCGTGCCCGGGCACACGCACCTGGCGCCCGTGGGGCGCATCGTCAGCGAGGCGGTGCACGCCGCCGGGGGAGTGGCGCGCGAGTTCAACACGATCGCGGTCGACGACGGCATCGCGATGGGCCACGGGGGCATGCTCTACTCGCTGCCCAGCCGCGACCTCATCGCGGACTCCGTCGAGTACATGGTCAACGCGCACCGGGCCGACGCGCTCGTGTGCATCTCCAACTGCGACAAGATCACCCCCGGCATGCTCATGGCCGCCCTGCGGCTGAACATCCCCGCCGTGTTCGTCTCCGGCGGGCCCATGGAGGGCGGCCGGACGGTGCTGGTCGACGGCACGGTCCGCTCGCGCATGCACCTCATCGACGCGATGGCCGACGGCGTCTCGGACGCGGTCAGCGACGCCGACCTCGCGCTCGTCGAGGCCAACGCGTGCCCCACGTGCGGGTCGTGCTCGGGCATGTTCACCGCGAACTCGATGAACTGCCTGCTCGAGGCCCTCGGCCTCGCGCTTCCGGGCAACGGCTCCGTGCTGGCCACGCACACCGCGCGTCGGGCGCTGTACGAGCAGGCGGGCGCGCTCGTCGTCGAGCTGACCGAGCGCTGGTACGGCACCGGCGACGCCTCCGTGCTGCCGCGCAACGTCGCGACCCGCGCGGCGTTCGAGAACGCGATGGCCCTGGACGTGGCGATGGGCGGCTCGACCAACACGGTGCTGCACATCCTCGCGGCGGCGCACGAGGCCGACCTCGACTTCACGATGACCGACATCGACGCCATCTCGCGGCGCGTGCCGTGCCTGGCGAAGATCGCCCCCAACGGCACCTACCTGATGGAGGACGTGCACCGGGCCGGCGGCATCCCCGCGATCCTCGGCGAGCTCCACCGGGCCGGCCTCCTGCGCGAGGACGTGCACGCCGTGCACGCGCCGTCGCTCGACGCCTGGCTCAAGGACTGGGACGTCCGCGGGGGGTCGCCGTCGCCCGAGGCGGTCGAGCTGTTCCACGCGGCGCCGGGCGGCGTGCGCTCGTCGTCGGCCTTCAGCCAGAGCGAGCGCTGGCACACCCTGGACGACGACGCCGCGAGCGGCTGCATCCGCGACGTCACGCACGCGTACTCCGTCGACGGCGGGCTCGCGGTGCTCGCGGGCAACCTGGCGGTCGACGGCTGCGTGGTGAAGACCGCGGGCGTGGCCGAGTCCGCGCTCACGTTCACCGGGCCGGCCGTCGTCGTCGAGTCCCAGGAGGAGGCCGTCGAGGCGATCCTCGCGGGCCGCGTGCAGGCCGGCGACGTCGTCGTGGTGCGCTACGAGGGGCCCTCGGGCGGCCCCGGCATGCAGGAGATGCTCTACCCGACCACCTACATCAAGGCCAAGGGCCTCGGCGCCGTCTGCGCGCTGATCACGGACGGGCGCTTCTCCGGCGGGACGAGCGGCCTGTCCATCGGGCACGTCTCGCCCGAGGCGGCCGCGGGTGGCGTCATCGCGCTCGTCGAGGACGGCGACCGGATCGAGATCGACATCCCGGCGCGGCGGATCGCCCTCGCCGTCGACGACGAGGTGCTGGCCGCGCGTCGGGCCGCGCTCGAGGCGGCCGGTGGGTACCGGCCGCGCGCGCGGGACCGCGAGGTGTCCCCGGCGCTGCGGGCCTACGCGGCCATGGCGACGTCGGCGGACAAGGGCGCGGTGCGCGACGTCGACCAGATCGTCCGCCGCTGACGGCAGCGGAGCCTGACGTCCCGGGCGTCGTCATCGGCGGTGAGGGACGTCCGACTCTGGCGGATCGGATCAGGGCGTACGAGCGTCGAGGGGCATGACGCCTGTCGATGCCGGGACGGTCCTGCCGGACGTCGCGCGCTTCCACGGACTGGTCCGGGTCGGGGCGTGGGTCGCTCTGGCGAGCGTCGCCATGATCGCCCTGCAGGTCGGGTGCTACCTCGTCGCGCCGCCCCCGGACACGACGGTGGGGTTCTTCGAGCTCCTGGTCGAGAACCCGGCGTACGGGCTGATCACGCTCGACCTGCTGTACGTCGTCAGCAACCTCCTGGCCTACCTTCTCTACCTCGCGCTCGCGGTCGTGCTCTGGCGGGTCAGCCTGTCCGGCGTGGTGGTGGCCCTCGCGTTCGGCACGCTGGGGATGGCGGCCTACATGGCGTCCCCGCGTGCGGTCGAGATGCTCACGCTGGCGCGCGCGTACGACGGCGCCGACGCTGCCGAGCGCGTGGCGCTCGTCGCCACGGGCGACGGGATGCTGGCCACGTGGACGGGCACCGCGTTCGACGTGTACTACGTCTTCAACCTCGTGACGCTGCTCGTGCTCGCGGTCCTGCTCATGCGGTCCCGGGTGTTCAGCCGGGCGACGGCGTGGTGGGGCCTGGCGGCCGCGGTGCTCATGGCCGTGCCGTCCAACGTCGGCGTGGTCGGCCTGGCGTTCGCGATGGCGTCGCTCGTGCCCTGGTCCGTGTTCGCCGTGCTCGTCGGGCGTCGCCTGCTCCGTCTGCTCGCCCTGTCCGGCGGCGCCGACGGCGCGGCGCCCGCCTGAGCCCGGCCGGGGCGCGCGGGGGTCGGCGGTCAGGCGACCGGCCGCCGGGCGACGACGTGGAACACGTGCCAGTGCTTGGGGCCCGTGTACGCCGTGCCGTCCGCGTCCTCCTCGGTCCAGGTGACGATCTCGAGGCCTTCGACGAGGGCGCGCGCCTCCTCGGCCGTGTGGAACGTCATCTCGGGGTCGCCGTACGCGTCGTCGTGCGGGCCGAAGAGCTGGCAGGCGAGCACGGCGCCCGGCCGCAGGGACGCGCGGACCGCGGCCCACAGCCGGTGGAAGTGCACGGGCTCGCAGTACGGCAGGGAGTAGGAGGCGTGCACGAGGTCCGCCTCGGGCAGGACGTCGATGTCCCCGTACGAGGTCTGGTGGATGTGCAGTCGCCCGCGGAGCTCGGGCGGGGTGCGCTCGGCGAGCCGCTCGAGCGCGGCGGGCTCCCCGTCGATCGCGTGCACGATCCAGCCCTCCTCGAGGAGAGCCGTCACCTCGACGCCCTCGCCGCAGCCCAGGTCGATGGCCACGGGCGGGCGGTCGGCCGGCCGCCCGTCGGCGGCGCCGGAGCCGGCGGCCTCGAGGGCGGCCCCGAGCGATGCCCGAGGCGCTCGGCCGGCCTGAGCGGCGTTGTACTCGTCCCAGCTGATGTCGTGCGGCACGCCCGCACCCTAGCCCTCGAACCCCACCCGGAGCATGATCATCGTGAGGAGACGGCGCCGTATCTCATACCCCATGGGGTATAGGCTCCCGTCGCGCGGCGGTCACCCGGCCGCCGGTGGACTCGAGGAGGAGTCGATGGCACGGGTCGTCATCCTGGGCGCCGGCGTGGCGGGTCACACCGCCGCGTTGCACCTGCGCCGGATGCTCGCCAAGGAGCACGACATCGTCGTGGTCGCCCCGAACGCGAAGTGGAACTGGATCCCGTCGAACATCTGGGTGGGCGTGGGCCGGATGACCACCGAGCAGGTGGTGTTCCCGCTCGCACCGATCTACCGCCGGAAGGGGATCGAGCACCACCAGGCCCTGGCGACGACGATCTTCCCGGAGGGGACGGCGGAGGACCGGCGCCCGTGCGTCGAGGTGCGATCGACAGCGCCCGGGACCGAGGGCGAGACGTCGCGTCTGCACTACGACTTCCTCATCAACGCGACCGGGCCGAAGCTGAACTTCGCCGCCACGCCGGGTCTCGGGCCAGACGGCCACTCCCTGTCGGTCTGCACCGCGTCGCACGCGGCCGAGACCGCCGAGGTCTTCGAGGAGCTCGTCGCGGCCCTCCGGCGCGGGGAGCGCAAGACGGTCGTCATCGGGACCGGCCATGGCACGTGCACCTGCGAGGGTGCGGCGTTCGAGTACACGTTCAACGTGGAGCACGAGCTGCGTGCTCGCGGCGTGCGCGACAACGCGGAGATCGTCTACCTCACGAACGAGCACGAGCTCGGCGACTTCGGCGTCGGCGGGATGTCGTTCACCCAGCGAGGCTTCACGACGTCGTCGAAGACGTGGACGGAGTCGCTCTTCCGCGAGCGCGGGGTGCGGGCGATCCTCGGGGCGCACGTGCAGCGCGTCGAGCCGGGTGTCCTTCACTACGAGCAGCTCGACGGCTCCGAGCACACCCTGGCGTTCGACTTCGCCATGCTCCTGCCGCCGTTCCGGGGCGCCGACCTGCGTGCTGTCGGGCGGGACGGCGCGGACCTCACCGAGCGGTTGTTCGCCCCGAACGGCATGATGCGCGTGGACGCCGACTACACGCCCAAGCCGTACGACCAGTGGTCCGCGGAGGACTGGCCGCGGACCTACCAGAACCCGGACTTCCCGACGATCTTCGCTCCCGGGATCGCGTTCGCTCCGCCGCACCCGATCTCCGTTCCGCGGACCAGCCCGAGCGGGACGGTCATCACCCCCGCGCCGCCACGGACCGGGATGCCCGCGGGCATCCAGGCCAAGACCGTCGCCCTGACGATCCGGGACCTCATCGGGAGAGGCCCGGACGCTCCCGCGCACGCCGCCTCGATGGCCCGCATGGGCGCTGCCTGCATCGCGTCGGCGGGGACCGGGCTGACCAAGGGCTCGGCCGCGTCGATGACGATGTACCCGGTCGTCCCCGACCGCCAGGCGTACCCGGCCACCGGCCGGGACCGCCGCGGGACATCGGGCGAGATCGGCCTGGCCGGCCACTGGATGAAGGCGCTGCTGCACTACCTGTTCATCTACAAGGCCAAGGCGCGACCGCTCTGGTTCCTCATCCCCGAGTGATCGACGCCCACGACCAGACGCCCCAGACGAGAGGAACCACCGTGGCCGGACCGTTCGCCGACGAGGCCATCGCGTCAGCGCCGCTGCCCACCGAGCGGACCCTGCGCCGCCGGCGCAACGTGCTCGTGCAGGTCGTGCGATTCGTCGCGATCAACCTGAAGATGATCCGCGTCATCGCCCGCGGGCACGGCTGACGCGGCCGGGGGCGGGCGTCGGGCGCGCCTCCGCTGACCGGCCCGGGGCCCCGTCAGCCCAGCGGCGTGCCCGCCGCGGCGACCCGTTCGCCGTCGGGCACCGGTCCCGGGGGCGTGCCGTCGCCGAACGGGCGGCCGCCGAGCTGCTCCCTGCCGTGCGGGTGCAGCCACCCGGACAGGTCCGGCCCGGCGGGCACGATCCCGGTGGGGTTGATGTCCGTGTGCACCACGTAGTAGTGCTCCTTGATCTGGGCGAAGTCGACGGTGTCGCCGAAGCCCGGGGTCTGGAACAGGTCGCGTGCGTAGGCCCACAGGGCGGGCATCTCGGTGAGCTTGGTCCGGTTGCACTTGAAGTGGCCGTGATAGACGGCGTCGAACCGCACGAGCGTGGTGAACAGGCGGACGTCGGCCTCGGTGATCGTGTCCCCGACGAGGTAGCGCTGCCCGGTCAGGCGCTCCTCGAGCCAGTCCAGACCGTCGAACAGCGAGCGGTAGGCGGCGTCGTACGCGTCCTGGGAGCCGGCGAAGCCGCAGCGGTACACGCCGTTGTTGACCTTGGCGTAGACGCGGCGGTTGACCTGGTCGATCTCGTCGCGCAGGCGCTCGGGGTAGAGGTCCGGCGCGCCCGGCCGGTGGTGGGCGGTCCACTCGAGCTCGAGGTCGAGGGTCATCTGGGCGAAGTCGTTGGTCACGACGGCGCCCGAGCGCACGTCGACGATCGCCGGCACCGTGATGCCGCGCGAGTAGTGCGGGTCGCGGGCGAAGAACGCCTCCTGGAGCCGCTCGATGCCGAGCACGGGGTCGCGCCCGCCGGGGTCGAGGTCGAAGGTCCACGAGCGCGCGTCGTGCGTCGGACCCGCCAGGCCCATGGACAGCGCGGACTCGAGTCCGAGCAGCCGGCGCACGATGATCACCCGGCTCGCCCACGGGCACGCGCGCGCCGCGATCAGCCGGTACCGGCCGGGCTCCACGGGGAAGCCGTCGCGGCCGTCCGCGGTGATGCGGGTGGCCAGGTACCTGTCGTCGCGCGTGTACTCCTGCCCGGGCACGGAGTACACGCCGCCGGTGCTGTGCTCGGGGCGCTCGTCGCTCATCCAGCCATGGTGCACGACGGCGGGGCGCGGGCACTGGCGAGGACCCGGCTGCAGGGGCGAAAGGCGCGCGGTTACGCTCACCGCTGACAGCGGCACCCGCCCTCGACGGCAGACATAGGATGATTTCGTGCGCGGAGAGTACAAGGTCCCCGGTGGCAAGCTCGTGGCGGTCGACGTCGAGGTGGCCGACGGCCGCATCGCCACGGCGGCGGTGAGCGGCGACTTCTTCCTCGAGCCGGACGACGCCCTCGAGGCGATCGACGCGGCGCTCGTCGGCGAGCCCGAGGGCGCGAGCGTGGCCCGGCTGACCGGCGTCGTGCAGGCGGCCGTGGGCGAGGACGTGACCATGGTGGGCTTCACGCCCGAGGCGATCGCGATCGCCGTGCGGCGGGCCCTCGGCCACGCGACGCGGTGGGAGGACCACACCTTCGAGATCGTGCACGAGGGGCCGCAGAGCCCGGCGATGCACATGGCGCTGGACCAGGCGTTGTCCGAGGCCGTCGCAGCGGGCACACGCCGGCCGACCCTGCGGATCTGGGAGTGGGGCGCACCGGCCGTCGTCATCGGCTCGTTCCAGTCGCTGCGCAACGAGGTCGACCCGGAGGGGGCGGAGCGCCACGGCATCACGGTGGTCCGGCGGATCTCCGGCGGTGGCGCGATGTTCATCGAGCCCGGCAACACGATCACCTACTCGCTCACCGTTCCCGCGTCGCTCGTCGAGGGCCTGAGCTTCGAGCGCTCGTACGGCTTCCTCGACGACTGGGTGCTGGGTGCCCTGCGCGAGCTCGGCATCGACGCCACGTACGTGCCGCTCAACGACATCGCGTCCCCGGCCGGCAAGATCGCCGGCGCCGCGCAGAAGCGCCTGGCCGGCGGCACGGTGCTGCACCACGTGACGATGGCGTACGACATCGACGCCACGAAGATGCTCGAGGTGCTGCGCATCGGCCGCGAGAAGCTCTCGGACAAGGGCACGACGAGCGCCAACAAGCGCGTGGACCCGCTGCGCTCGCAGACCGGCATGCCGCGCGCCGACGTCATCGAGGCGTTCAAGAACCACTTCCGCGCGCGCTACGACACGGTGGACGGCGGCGTCACCGAGCAGGAGCGGGCGCGCGCCGCCGAGCTCGTCGCGACCAAGTTCGGCACCGAGGAGTGGACCGCCCGAGTGCCCTGAGCGCGCGCCGCCGCCGCGTCTGCTGCCGCGCGCCGGCGACCTGCGCAGCACCTCCACGCGTTGTGCACATCTGCGCAGGTCAGCGCGCTGTCGCCACCTCTAGCGTGCCCAGCATGGGTAGGCGGACGAAGCAGGGGGGCGTGCCGCGGCACGTCCGAGCGATGCGGTCGTACCGACGGGCGCGCGCCGTGGCCCTCGTGCTGGTGGGGGTCGTCGCGCTGGGTGGCGGCTTCGTGGGCTTCACGGTCCTCCGCTGGCGGAGCAACGTCACGACGCTGCCGTCGGTCGCCTCGCTCGTGGCCCCGCCGAGCACCCCCCCGGGGGCCCCGCCCGTCGTCGGACGATCGGTCGACGCCGACGACCCGATGCCGGGCAGCGCGCTGAACCTGCTCCTGCTCGCCACCGACGACCGGTCCGGTGAGAACGCCGCGCTCGCCGGCGCCGATCCGGGTGGCGGGAGCGACACCGCGCTCATCGCGCACATCTCGGCGGACCGGTCGCGGGTGGAGCTCGTCTCGCTCCCGCGCGACTCGCGGGCCCAGATCCCCGCGTGCCACCTCGACCGTGAGCCCGACGGACCCATGTCGCAGCCGCGGACGGCGAAGTTCAACGCGGCCTTCGCGACCGGGTGGGCCACCGGGGACCCGGCCCTCGCCGCCCTCTGCACCATCTCGACGGTCCAGACGATGACGGGTCTGACGATCCACGGGTACGCCATCGTCGACATGGTCGGCTTCGTCGGGATGGTCGACGCCGTCGGTGGCGTGCGGGTGTGCGTCCCCGAGCCGCTGCGGGACACGCGGTACACCGGGCTCGACCTGTCGGCGGGGTGGCACGACCTCCAAGGCGTCCCGGCGCTGCAGTACGTCCGGGCCCGGCACGTCGACGGCGGTGACGGGACCGACCCGGCACGGATCGAGCGGCAGCACCGGTTCCTCGGGGCGCTCGTGCGCAAGGTGCTCTCGTCCGAGGTCCTCTCCAGCCCGCTGGCCATGGGGCGGTTCCTGGACGCCGCGACGTCGTCGCTGATGGTCTCCGAGGAGCTCGCCGACCCGGGGACGATGCTCGGCCTCGCCTGGTCGCTCCGGGGGCTCGACGCGACGGACCTCACGTTCATGACAGTGCCGTGGGCGTACGCCGACGGGGGCAGGTACGTGGCCTGGACGAGCGACGCGGACGAGGTGTGGGCGCGACTCCTCGCCGACATGCCCCTCGCCGGCGGGGCGCCAGGGGGCAACCCGTCGGCGGTGGGCACGCCCGCGGCCGGCGGCGCGGACGGGGGGCCGGCCGGGGGTGCGGCCGGTGACGGCACGGCCGGTGACGGGACGGCCGGTGACGGGACGGGTGGCGCCCCGCCCGTCGGCGGGGCCGTGCTGCGGACGGCGGAGGACCCGGAGGCGGCCCTCTGCGGCTGACGGGCGCTGGACGGATTTACCCCGGTCGAACGGTGAGACCGCGACTGAAGTCCCTGGGACGTTGCGCTGCGTGATCCGTAGCGTCGGGGGATGGACACCCGATCGGGTGAGTTCGTGGAGACCGAGGTCTCCGGCATCCGGACGCTGCACGTGCCGGCCCCCGGCTGCACGCGCATGACCCTGCACATCGGTGCGGGCTGGGCGGACGAGTCCTTCGTCACCCGCGGGATGACCCACGCGATCGAGCACCTGGTCATGGGAGCTGCCGAGCCGGGCCGCCTCGAGAGCAACGCGTGCGTGACGCCGTTCCAGACGGCGTTCTGGGCGAACGGGCCCGCCGACCGGGTCGGGCGGTTCCTCGGTCAGGTCGCCGCGGCGCTGCGGGACCTGCCGCTGGACCGGCTCGCGCGCGAGCGGAACGTGCTGGAGGCCGAGACGCACGGCCACACGTACGGTGCGCACGAGGTGCTCCTGAAGTCGCGGTTCGGCAACGCCGGCCCCGGGCTCGGGATGTTCCCCGGCCTCGGCTCTCTCGGGCTCGAGCCCGAGGTCGTCGCCCGCCACCACGCGCAGTGGTTCGTGGCTGGGAACGCCGTCCTGACGGTCGTCGGGCCGATGCCCGAGGACCTCGACCTCCGGCTGCCGCCCGGCCAGGCGCCGGCGCGCAGCTTCGGCTCCTGGAGCGCCGGGCCGGCCTGGGACCGCGCGGACGTGAGCGACCCGTGCGCGTCGATCGAGGGCCGCGACGCGCCGGCGGCCTCCCTCGCGATCCGCGCGACGGCGGGCGCGCTCGAACGGCGGCTGCGCCACGAGCTCGGGATCGTCTACGGCGTCGTGCCGGACCTCATCCGGCTGCCCGGCACCGGGCGGGTGGTGCTGCAGCTGACCACCCGGTCCGCGCCGGGCGCAGAGGCCGAGGTCGCGACCGCGCTCATCGAGGAGCTCGAGCACCGCGGCCAGGTCGGCGTGACGGCCGACGAGCTCGCGGAGGACCTGGAGTGGTCCGCGGCCCTCGCCGACGACCTGGACACCGTGGCGAGCCACGTCCAGCTGCAGGCCGAGCGGTTGCTCGCGGGCCAGCCCGCCGTGCAGCAGGCCGACGCGCGGGCGCGCGTCGCCGCCGTGACGGCCGAGGAGGTCACCAGCGCACTGCGCGAGTCGTTGCCGACCGCGATGCTCCTGGTGCCCCGTGACTGCACGGCGCCGGCCGGGCTTCCGCTCGTGCCGACGTGCGCGGCGGTGCCCGCCTTCACCACACCCCGGCTACGGCGTCGGCTGCGGTCTGGGCTGCCCGCCGGGGCCGAGCTCGGATTCGCCGACGACGTCGTGCAGTACCGGGACGAGGACGGGGACGTGCACGAGGTGCGGTTCGACGAGTGCGTGGGCGTCGGCGTCGCGCGCGACGGGCGCCTGCTCTTCGGGCGTCGGGGTTGCTTCGTGTGGGTCGACCCCCGCGAGTTCAGGGGCGCCGAGGCCGTGGTGCAGGCGATCGACGAGCGCGTCCCCGCCGAGCTGCGCTTCGCGCTCAGCTGACTCCGTCAGGCGGGAGCTGGCCGGGCGCCGAACACCGCGGTGCCCACGCGCACGGTCGTCGCGCCCTCGGCGACCGCGAGCTCGAGGTCGCCGCTCATGCCCATCGAGAGCTCGCGCGCGCCCGGCAGATCCCGGACGACGGCGTCGCGCACCTGCCGCAGGCGCGCGTAGCCGGCGCGGACGGCAGCGGCGTCGGGGGAGTTGAGGCCGATCGTCATGAAGCCCGTCAGGCGCAGCCGGGGGAGGGCGGCCACCCGCGCGGCGAGCTCGGCCGCGCCGTCGGGCGCGATGCCCGACTTCGTGGCCTCGCCGGAGACGTTCACCTGCACCATCACCTCCAGGTCGCGGCCGAGGTCGGCGCAGCGACGTGACAGGCGTTCGGCCAGGGGCAGCGTGTCGACCGACTCGACGCAGGCCACGAGGGGTCGGTCCGGGTGGAGGACCGTTGTCACCTTGTTCGACTGAAGGTGCCCGATCAGGTGGACCTCCGGGCGCAGGTCCGCCACGGCCGCGGTGTGCGCGACGAGCTCCTGCACCCGGTTCTCGCCGATCAGTGCGGCGCCCGCCAGCACGGCGGCGCGGACGACGTCGTCGGGCAGGGTCTTGGTGGCCAGCAGCAGGCGGACGTCCGACGGGGACCGGCCGGCGGCCTCGGCGGCGGCGGCGACGCGGGCGCGGACGGCTGCGATCCGCTCGGCGATCTCGGCGACCGTGGGCACGCATGGACGATATCCGTGCGAGGCTCCGACCATGGAACGGGCCGCCGCGCTGGACCTGCTCGCCGACCGGGTCGCCGCCCTGCCGCGCCCGGCGCTCGTCGCGATCGACGGCGTCGACGGCGTGGGCAAGACCGTGCTCGCCGACGACCTCGCCGCCGTGCTCGGACAGCGCGGCGAGCGCATCGTGCGCACGGGGATCGACGGCTTCCACCGTCCGCGGGCGCAGAGGTACGCGCGCGGTCGCACGTCGCCCGAGGGCTACTTCTTCGACTCCTTCGACCTCGCCGCGTTCCGGCGCTGCGTGATCGAGCCGGTCCGCTCGGGCGGACAGGTCCGGACGGCGGCGTTCGACCACCGCAGCGACGCCCCGGTACCCGGTGAGCTGGTCGACGTCGTGGGTGCCATCGTCCTGGTCGACGGGGTGTTCCTGCAGCGCGACGAGCTGCACGGCGCCTGGGACCTGGCCGTGTTCCTGCGCGCGGACTTCGTGGCGACGTACGCGCGGATGAGCGTCCGGGACGGCTCGCCGGCCGACCCGGAGGACCCGGCCAACCGCCGCTACCTCGAGGGGCAGCGGCTCTACCTGAACCGCTGCCGGCCCCAGGAGCGTGCGGACGTCGTCCTCGACGTCACCGACGTGAGCGCGCCGGTCGTCGTCTCCGGCCTGTGAGTCAGCCGCGCGCGATGTCGGCCACGCTCGCGCGCGTGAGGGCGATGAGGTCGGCCGGCGCGAGCCCGATGTCCATCCCGCGACGCCCGCCGGACACGTAGACGGTCTCGTAGAGCTCGGCGGTCTCGTCGATCACCGTCGGATGGGCGGTCTTCTGGCCGAGCGGGGAGATGCCGCCGACGACGTAGCCCGTCGCCCGCTCGGCATCGCGCGGGTTGGCCATCGTCGCCCGCTTGCCGCCGACCGCCGCGGCGAGCGCCTTGAGGTCGAGCGTCGTCGTGACCGGCACGACCGCGACGGTCAGCGTCCCGTCGACCTCGGCCAGCAGCGTCTTGAAGACCTGCTCGGGGGCCAGGCCGAGCGCCTGGGCGGCCTCGAGGCCGTAGCCCGCCGGCGTCGCGGGGTCGTGCTCGTAGGTGTGCACCGTGTGCGCGACGCCGGCGCGGGTCAGGGCGACGAGGGCCGGGGTGCCGGTGGGTGCGTGCTTGGCCACGCGCTGAGCCTACGAGGCCGTCGCGCCGGACCTCAGAGGCGTCCGGCCGCCGTCACGACGAGCACGGCCTCGCCCGCCTCGTCGCTGGCCGCCAGGTCGATCTCGGCGTCGATGCGCCAGTCGTGGTCGCCGGAAGGGTCGTCGAGCAGCTGCCGCACCGTCCAGCGGCCCGGTCCGGGTTGCGTGCCGGGAGCCCCCTCGGTGACGAGCAGCAGGGCCGGTCCCCGCGCGTCGGGCCCCGTGCCCAGCTCGTCGTGCTCGTCGAAGTACGGGTCGAGCGCGTCGCGCCAGCGGTCGGCGGTCCACGCCCGCCCGTCCGGGTCGGTGTCACCCAGCGCGCCGAGCCCGGCCCAGTCCTCGCGGGCCGCGAGCTGGACCCGGCGGAACAGGGCGTTGCGGACCATCACCCGGAACGCGCGCACGTTGCCGGTCAGCCGCGGCGGTGCTGCGTCGGGGCGGGGTGCGCCGTCGTCGGCCGCCGCGACCCCCTGCAGGCGCTCCCACTCGTCGACGAGGCTCGAGTCGACCCCGCGGACGACCTCGCCGAGCCACGCGACGACGTCCTCGAGCGCCTCGTCGCGACGCTCCGGCGGGACGGTCTGGCGCAGCGCGCGATCGGCGTCCGCGAGGTAGCGCAGCAGGACGCCCTCCGCCCGCTCGAGGCCGAACTGGGAGACGTACTCGGTGAACGTCGCCGCGCGCTCGACCATGTCGCGGACCACCGACTTGGGGGAGGGCAGGTGGTCCGACACCCAGGGGTTCGTGCGCCGGTACACCGTGAACGCGCCCTCGAGCGCCTCGGCCAGCGGCTTCGGGTAGGTGACGTCCTCCAGGGCCGCCATCCGCTCGTCGTAGTCGTAGCCCTCGGCCTTCATCGCCGCGACGGCCTCGCCGCGGGCGTGCTTCTCCTGCGCCACGAGGACGGCGCGCGGGTCGTCCAGGGTGGACTCGATCACGGAGACGACGTCGAGGGCGTACCCCGGGTCAGCCGCGTCGAGCATGTCGAGCGCCGCGTACGCGAAGGGCGACAGCGGCTGGTTGAGCGCGAACTCCTCCGGCAGCGCCATCGTCAGGCGGACGGTCCAGCGGCCGTCGGCCCGCCGGACGCGCTCGACGACGCCCGCCTCGCGCAGCGAGCGGTACACGCGCACCGCCTGCCGCACGTGCCGGCCCCGGGCCGCGGGCGACTCGTGGTTGTCGGTGAGCAGTCCCGTCATCGCCTCGACGGGGTCGCCCGTGGGACGCGCGAGGACGTTGAGGACCATGGCGTGGCTCACCGCGAACTGCGAGGTCAGCGGCTCGGGCGGGGCGTCGCGAAGCCGCTCGAAGGTGCTCTCGGTCCAGTTCACGTGCCCGGCGGGCGCGGACTTGCGGACGATCTTGCGGACCTTCTTCGGGTCGTCGCCGGCCCTGGCCAGGGCCCGCCGGTTCTCGATGACGTGCTCGGGCGCCATGACGACGACGTCGCCGGCGGTGTCGTAGCCGGCCCGGCCCGCGCGCCCGGCGATCTGGTGGAACTCCCGTGCCGTCAGGTGCCGCATCCGGGTGCCGTCGTACTTGACGAGCGAGGTGAGGACGACCGTGCGGATGGGCACGTTGATGCCCACGCCGAGGGTGTCCGTCCCGCAGACGACGGTGAGCAGCCCGCGCTGCGTGAGGCGCTCGACGAGGCGGCGGTAGCGAGGGAGCATCCCGGCGTGGTGGACCCCCACGCCGTGCGACAGCAGGCGCCGCAGCGTCTTGCCGAAGCCCGTGCCGAAGCGGAAGGCGCCGATCTCGGCCGCGATCGCGTCGCGCGCCTCGCGCGTGGCGACGGGCGTCGACGTCAGCGCCTGCGCCTGCTCGACGGCGTCGCGCTGGGTGAAGTGCACCAGGTACACCGGTGCGCGGCCGTCGTGCACGAGGCGTTCGACCACCTCGTGCAGGGGGTCCACGGCATAGGTGTAGGTCAGCGGCACGGGCCGCTGCGTGCCGGTGACGGCGGCCACCGCGCGCCCGGTGCGTCGTCGGAGGTCGTCGACGAAGAACGTGACGTCGCCGAGCGTCGCGGACATCAGCAGGAACTGGGTGCCGGTCATCTCCAGCAGCGGCACCTGCCAGGCCCACCCGCGCTGGGGCTCGGCGTAGAAGTGGAACTCGTCCATCACGACGACGCCGATGTCGTCCGCGCCGGGCACCGCCGGGTCGTCGGGGTGGCCGGGCGGCAGGCCCCCGGTGCGCAGAGCGATGTTGGCGAGGATCTCGGCGGTGCAGCAGATGATCGGCGCCGTCGGGTTCACCGCCGAGTCCCCGGTCATCAGACCGACGTTCTCGGCGCCGAAGATCCGCGCGAGGTCGAAGAACTTCTCGTTGACCAGCGCCTTGATCGGTGCGGTGTAGAACGAGCGCGTGCCGCGCGCGAGCCCGGCCAGGTGGGCGGCGACCGCGACCAACGACTTCCCGCTCCCCGTGGGGGTGGAGAGGATGACGTGCGAGCCGCTGACCAGCTCCATGACCGCCTCGTCCTGCGCGGGGTAGAGCTGGTAGCCCTCGCCGGCCGCCCACGTGACGAAGGCGTCGTAGAGGGCGTCGGGCTCGGGTGTCGAGGGCTGCAGCGTCGGGGTCATCGCTGACATCCTCGCAGTAGTGTTCCGGCCGTGACGCTGCGCGAGACGCTCCGAGACCTGCCGGTCCTCGCCGGCCCGCTCCCGCCGTTCGACGTGGCCGCCGCCGCCGAGGACCCGGTGGAGCAGTTCCTGCGCTGGTTCGCCGACGCCGTGGCGGCCGGCGTTCCCGAGCCGCACGCGATGACCCTGTCGACCGCCGGACCCGCGGCGCGCGTGCTCCTGTGCAAGGACGTCCGCGACGGCGCGTGGGAGTTCGCGACCGACGACCGCAGCGCCAAGGCGCAGGCCATCGCACGCGACGACGCCGTGGCGCTGACGTTCTGGTGGCAGCCGCTCGGGCGTCAGGTACGCATCACGGGCCGCGCCGAGCGGCGGAGCAGCGAGGTGAGCGCGGACGACTTCCGTGGGCGGTCGACGGCGTCCCGCGCCGCCGCCCTGGCGACCCGGCACGGGCAGGTCGTCGAGCCGGGGGAGCTCGCGGCGGCGTTCGAGGCGGCCGAGCGACGGCTCCAGGAGGAGCCGGAGCTCGTGCTCGACTCCTGGGCGGTGTTCCGGGTGGTGCCGCACGAGGTGGAGTTCTGGCAGGGCCGCGCGGATCGCGCCCACGTCCGCCTCGTGTACTCGCGTGGCGACGGCGGCTGGGAGCGGCGGGTGCTCTTCCCGTGAGCGTGGTGGAGATGTGGACCGACGGGGCCTGCAAGGGCAATCCCGGCCCGGGTGGCTGGGGCGCCTACCTGAAGTTCGGCGAGCACGAGCGGGACCTGTTCGGCGGCGAGGCGGAGACCACGAACAACCGGATGGAGCTCACCGCGGTCATCGAGGGCCTGCGGGCGCTGAACCGGCCCTGCACGGTGCGGCTGCACGTCGACTCGACGTACGTCATGCACGGCATCACGCGATGGCTCGCGGGTTGGCAGCGCAACGGGTGGCGCACCGCCTCGAAGCAGCCGGTGAAGAACGCCGACCTGTGGCGGGCCCTGGACGCCGAGCTCGCCCGGCACGAGGTGACCTGGATCTGGGTGAAGGGTCACGCCGGCGACCCGGGCAACGAGCGCGCCGACGCGCTGGCGAACCGCGGCGTACCGCCCCGCTGACCGCTCCCGGGGTCACGGACGCCCAGGGGCTGAGACGCTGCGTCCCGGGACTTGATACGGCCGTCGCCGGAGTGGGTGACTGAACCCATGCCCGACGTCTACACCCACGGTCACCACGAGTCGGTCCTGCGCGCACACACCCGACGCGACGTCGCGAACTCCGCGGCGTACCTGGCGCCCCACCTGCGCCCGGGCATGTCGCTCCTCGACATCGGCTGTGGTCCGGGCACGCTCACGGTGGACCTCGCCCGCCGCGTGGCCCCGGGCCGCGTCCTGGGCGTCGACGCCGTCGCGGAGGTGCTCGACGGCGCGCGCAAGCGCGCGTCGGCCGCCGGGGTCGACGTCGACTTCGTGCAGGGCGACGTGTACCGGCTGGACGTGCCCGACGACACCTTCGACGTCGTGCACGCGCACCAGGTGCTCCAGCACCTGACCGACCCGGTCGCCGCGCTCCGCGAGATGCGGCGGGTCGCCAAGCCGGGCGGGATCGTCGCGGTCCGGGACGCCGACTACGGGGCGTTCACCTGGTTCCCGGCCTCGCCGGGCATCGAGGACTGGCTCCACCTGTACCGCGACGTGACGGTGGCCAACAAGGCCGAGTGCAACGCCGGCCGCCACCTCCTGTCGTGGTTCCAGCGTGCCGGCTTCACCGAGGTCACCCCCGGCGCGAGCGCGTGGTGCTTCGCGGGTCCCGACCGCGAGTGGTGGGCCTCCCTGTGGTCCGAGCGCGTGCTGCACTCGAGCTTCGCCCGGCAGGCTCAGGAGTACGGGCTGGCCGACGACGTCACGCTGGAGCAGCTCCACGACGCCTGGCTGGAGTGGGGTGCGGCACCGGACGGCTGGTTCGGCGTCCTGCACGGGGAGGTCATCGCGCGGGCATGACGGCATCGGCGGTCGCCGTCGAGGCGGCGTGCAGCGCCCGCTCGAGCGGGCCCCGGCCTACCGTGGCCCGCCAGAGCGTGCACGCCGCCACCGTGACCAGCACGAACGCCGCGGCCACCGCGACGTCCGGGTCGAACACGACGCCCCGTCCGAGGATCGCGATCGCCACGACCTGACCGGTGTAGGCGGTCAGCGCCAGCGCCCCCGTCGCCGCCAGGGGGCCGAGCGCCCGCGGCCACCGCTCGCCGGCCACCAGGCACAACCCGAGCACCACGAGGACGACGCCGGTGTTGGCCAGCAGCTCGACCGGGGAGCTGGTGTGCGGCGCGGATGTCAGGAGCGCCCGCTGCAGGGTGTGCGACTCGTCGATGGTGCGCATCGCGACGGCGTTCGTCGCCAGGCCGAGCACCGCCGCGCCGACGCCCCAGGTGACCAGGGTCCGCGGCGTCGTCGGCAGTCGGAGGACACGCCCGACCGCGAGCCCGACGAGCAGGTACGCGATCCAGATCATCGGCGGGTAGTACCGCTGCCACAGGATCGCGAGCGGACCTGCCGACGCGCCGGCGCCGTCGCGGAGCCACGCCGCGAGGGGTGGGGCTGCGAGCGCGACCACCGCGGCGGCGACGAGAAGGGTCCGCGGGCGCCAGGCGAGGGCGGCCGTCAGCATCGCGAACATCACGGCGTACGCGGGCAGGATGATCACCACGGGAGTGCCGAGCGCGTCGAGGACCAGGCCCAGGGGCAGCAGCAGCGCAGCGCGGACCAGGATGCGCACCCGTGCGTACCCCAGCCGCGTCGCGTCCGCGCTGAGCAAGGCGGCCGACACGCCTGCCAGCAGCGCGAATCCCGCCGCGGAGCGCCCGTCGAACGCCTCCAGCCAGCTGCTCCCGTTGGGCAACCGCGCGGCGTCGTCCTCGCCCACGTGGGCGACGACCATGCCGAGCACCGCGAGGCCACGCGCGACGTCCACGCCGACGATGCGCGAGGAACTCACCCCGGCAGCGTAGAGAATGGCCTCGTGCGCATCGCCAGGTTCACCACCGGGGACGACCCCCGCTTCGCCGTCGTCGAGGACGAGACCCTCGTGGTCATCACCGGCGACCCCCTGTACATGCCGGTCCAGCCGACGGGCGAGCGGGTCCCGCTCGACCGCGACGACGTGCGGCTGCTCGCGCCGGTCATCCCGCGGTCGAAGATCGTCGGCGTCGGCCGCAACTACGCGGACCACGCGGCCGAGATGGGCAACGCCGTGCCCACCTCGCCGATGCTGTTCCTCAAGCCGAACACCGCGGTGATCGGGCCCGACGACCCGATCGTCCTGCCGACGTGGTCGGAGGAGGTGCACTTCGAGGCCGAGCTCGCCGTCGTCATCGGCAAGGTCACCAAGGACGTCGCGCCCGAGCGCGCGCTGGAGCGGGTCTTCGGGTTCACCGTCGCCAACGACGTGACTGCGCGGGACGTGCAGCGCGGTGAGCAGCTCTGGACCCGCGCCAAGGGCTTCGACGGGTCGTGCCCGCTCGGGCCGTGGATCGTCCCGGGGCTCGACGTCGACGACCTCGCGATCACGTCGCGGGTCAACGGCGAGACCCGCCAGGACGGCCGGACGAGCGACCTCGTGCACGGCGTCGCCGACCTCGTGGCCTACATCTCCGAGGTGTTCACCCTCCTGCCCGGCGACGTGATCCTCACCGGCACGCCGGCAGGCGTCGGTGAGATCCGGCACGCCGACGTCGTGGAGTGCGAGGTCGAGGACATCGGCGTGCTGCGCAACCCGGTGATCAGGCGCGACTGATCACCGGGTCGCCTCGACCCGCTCCAGCCACGCCCGGACGAGCGCCCCGAACAGCTCCGGCTGCTCGAAGTGGGCGTTGTGCCCGGCGTTGTCGAGGACCGCGAAGGTCGAGTGCGGGAACCGCTCCGCCAGCTGCCACTGCTCCCGGTAGCCCACGATCGCGTCCTGCCGACCCACCAGGACCAGGACGGGCGCCTCGGTGGTGGCGGTGTCCTCGACGAGCCCCCGGCGCGGGCCGAGGACGTTCTCCAGGTAGTCCTGGTCGGCCGCCAGGACGCCCGGCACGACGTCGGCCAGGTTGCGCGCGTAGACGTCCCGCGTGAGCCGTGCGTGGTACTCCGCGAACACCGCGCGGTCCGCCGGCTCGAGCTCGGCGAGCAGGGTCTCGTCCCGCTCGACGGCCTGGGGCGGGTCGACGTCCATGGTGTCCATCCGGACGGCGGGGCAGATCAGGGCGAGCCCGAGCAGGTCCGGTCGGCGCGCCAGGACGCCGCGGCCCACGTGCCCGCCCCACGACTCACCCACGACGGCGTACCGCTCGCCGGGGACGAGCGCGTCCATGAGGTCCACCAGGAGCTGGACCGTCGCGTCGGCGCTGTCGATCGCCGGATGAGCAGGCGTGCCGCCGCGCCCGGGCATGTCCGGGTAGATCCGCAGCCAGGGGGAGTCGTCGGCGAAGAGCGGCTCCAGGGCCCCCGTCATCAGCCGCCGGTCCACGCCCCATCCGTGCAGCATCAGCAGGGGCGTGCCCCGGCCGTGCAGCTCCACCTCGACGTCCACGCCGCCGACCGTCACCGTTCGCCTCATGTCGCGACGCTAGGCGGCGCCTCCGACACGCGGCCCACGGGGCGGCGTCGGGCGGCCACTAGGCTTGTGCGCACCATGACGACACCTGCCACCAGCCCGTCGGGCAGCGCCCAGGGCTCCGCTGTCCGCGTCCGCTTCTGCCCCTCGCCGACCGGGAACCCGCACGTCGGGAACATCCGGACCTGCCTGTTCAACTGGGCCTACGCCCGGCACGTGGGCGGCACCTTCGTGTTCCGCATCGAGGACACCGACGCGGCGCGGGACAGCCAGGAGAGCTACGAGCAGCTGGTCGAGGCCATGCGCTGGCTGGGCATGGACTGGGACGAGGGCGTCGAGGTGGGCGGTCCGTACGGGCCGTACCGCCAGTCCGAGCGCATGGAGATCTACGCCGACGTCGCCCGGCGGCTCCTGGAGGCCGGTTTCGCGTACGAGTCCTTCAGCACGCCCGAGGAGGTCGAGGCGCGCCACCGCGCCGCCGGCCGCGACCCGAAGCTCGGCTACGACGGCTTCGACCGCGACCTCACGGACGAGCAGAAGGCGGCCTACCGCGCGCAGGGGCGCGAGCCCGTCCTGCGCATCCGGATGCCCGACGAGGACGTCACCTTCACCGACCTGATCCGCGGCGAGCTGACCTTCCCGGTCGGCTCGGTTCCCGACTACGTCATCGTGCGCGCCAACGGGCAGCCGCTGTACACGCTGACCAACCCGGTCGACGACGCGCTCATGCGGATCACGCACGTCCTGCGCGGCGAGGACCTGCTGTCCTCCACGCCGCGCCAGGTGGTGCTCTGGCGGGCGCTCGCGGCGCTCGGCCTCGCGGACCACGAGCCGGTCTACGGCCACCTGCCCTACGTCATGGGGGAGGGCAACAAGAAGCTGTCCAAGCGCGACCCCGAGTCGAACCTGTTCCTGCTGCGCGAGTGGGGCTTCGTCAAGGAGGGCCTGCTCAACTACCTGGCGCTGCTCGGCTGGTCGATCGCGCCGGACAACGACATCTTCAGCGTGGACGAGATGATCGCGGCCTTCGACGTCGCGGACGTCAACCCGAACGCGGCCCGCTTCGACCTGAAGAAGGCCGAGGCCATCAACGCGGCCCACGTGCGGATGCTGAGCCCG
This sequence comes from Actinotalea fermentans ATCC 43279 = JCM 9966 = DSM 3133, assembly GCA_000767215.1. GTDB lineage: Bacteria > Actinomycetota > Actinomycetes > Actinomycetales > Cellulomonadaceae > Actinotalea > Actinotalea fermentans. Next base: position 2,204 of record AXCX01000019.1, on the reverse strand, counting down.
GAGGCCTACCGCGAGCGGCTGGTGCCCTACCTGCACGCGGCGGGCGTCGTCGGTGCCGCGGAGTACCCGGCGCTCACCGAGCGCGAGCGCACGCTGCTCGACGCCGGTGCGCCGCTCGTCCAGGAACGCATGAACCTCCTGCGCGAGGCCCCGGGCATGCTGGGCTTCCTCTTCGCGGAGCAGGTCGCCGTCGAGGACGACGCGCGCGCCGCCCTGGGGGCCGACGCCGCGGCCGTGCTCGACGCGGCACGCGGCGCACTCGAGGGCTGCGACTTCGAGGCCTCGGCGATCCAGGCGGCGCTCCAGGGCGCCGTCGTCGAGGGCCTCGGGCTCAAGCCGCGCGTGGCGTTCACACCGCTGCGCGTGGCCGTGACCGGGCGTCGCGTGTCCCCGCCGCTGTTCGAGTCGATGGAGCTGCTGGGTCGCGACGCGACGCTGGCCCGCATCGACGCGCTCCGCGCCACGCTGTGACCGGTCCGCTCGTCGACGGCGTCCTGTTCGACATCGACGACACGCTGGTCGACACGCAGCAGGCCTTCGCGGCCGCGCTCGCGGACGTGGCGCGCCGCTACCTCCCGCACCTCGACGAGCAGCGGCACCCCGAGGTGCTCACCACCTGGCGCGCCGACGTCGGCGGTCACTACCGGGCGTACACGCGCGGCGAGGTCGGCTACCTCGAGCAGCGGATGGCCCGCGCGAACGCCCTGCACAGCGAGTTCGGCGGGCCGCTCCTGGACGAGGACGGCTACCGCGAGTGGAACGCCGTGTTCGAGCAGGGCTTCGCGCGCGCGTGGGCCGCACATCCGGATGCCGTGCCCGTGGTGGAGCGCCTGCTGGCGGCCGGCCTGGCGGTCGGTGCGCTGACCAACGCCGCCGTGGCCTACCAGACGACCAAGCTGGCTCGGGCGGGCCTCGCGCACGTGCCGGTCCTGGTGGGCGTGGACACGTTCGGCGTCGGCAAGCCCGATCCGCGCGTCTTCACGGAGGCGTGCCGGCTGCTCGGCACCGCGCCGGAGCGCACCGCGTACGTCGGCGACGAGCTCGACATCGACGCCCGTGCGGCCGTCGCCGTCGGGTTGCTCGGCGTCTGGGTCGACCGGCCCGGCGGGCGTCGTACCGAGATCCCCGACGCCGACGTCGCCGCGGCCCGGGACGCTGGCGTACGCGTCGTCGCGTCGCTCGGCGAGCTGCCCGCGCTGCTCGGCCTCTGAGCAGTTCCGCCTCGATCGCGGGTCCGGCCACGCGGACGCGCAGGCAGGTCGTAGCCTCGCGTCATGGTTCGCTGGGCACGGTCGCCGCAGGACGCCGTCCTCGTCCTCGTGGCGACGGCGCGCGAGCTCGGGCACGACCCGGAGCACCTGACGGCGCGTCAGGCCCTCGAGAGCTGGGTCGCGGCGGCCCAGGTGCCCTTCCGGGTCCCGCGGGTCGCGGAGGCCGACGGGCTCGGCTACGGCTTCGAGGTGCGCGACGACGCGTTCTGCGTCGACCTCGTACGTCGCCTCGCCTGCCGCGAGGCCGACGGGTACTGCCACGTGCTCTGCGAGATCCGCCTGCCCCGCACGACGGAGCTCGCGGCGCTGGGCAGCCACGTGGAGTGGTGCTTCGAGCCGCCCGCCTCGCAGGAGCGCCACGCGTGGGCTGCGCGCATCGGCGAGCGGGCGGAGTGGGCGCTGATGGACGGCGCCGCCGAGGCGACCGTGACGATCTCCGCCGACGTCCGCTAGGCCCCCCGGACCCACAGCGCGACGGCCGCGCCGAGACCTGCGACCACGATGACGACGCGCAGCACAGGGGCGGGGATGCGGCGGCCCAGGCGCGCGCCGAGGACGCCGCCCGCAGCCGCGCCGACGGCGAGGATGCCGGTGATGGCCCAGTCCACCTCGCCGGACAGCGTGAAGACGACCGCCGAGACGAGGTTGGCGACGCCGGCCAGCACGACCTTGGCGCCGTTCGCACGGTGCAGGTCCGTGGACCAGGCGATGCCGAGGAGCGCGAGCAGGACGACCCCCTGGGCCGCGCCGAAGTAGCCGCCGTAGACGCCGGTGGCGAGGATCCCGAGGGCGAGGACCGGGCCGACCGGCCGGGTCACGGCGTCGGCGAGCCCGACGGGCGGCGGTTCCGTGAGCGTCTGGCCCCGGGCCAGCGCGGCCAGGGCCTCCCGCCGTCGCAGCGCGTCGGCGACGCGCGGCTGCACCGCCGCGAGC
>AXCX01000176.1 GCA_000767215.1 Actinotalea fermentans ATCC 43279 = JCM 9966 = DSM 3133 | reverse complement strand
GGGGACGCCTGGTCCGCGCCGAGCAGGAGGACCGCGGCGGCGAGCAGGAACGCGACGGCGGTCGCGACGGCCGTCAAGGCCGAGTCGCGCGGGGTCCACGCGGCCCGCTGCGCGGCGACGGCGTCCGCGACGGCCTCGACGACGTCGTCGTACACGCGCACGGGCGCGACGCCGACGCCGGCCTCGAGGGTGAGGACGGCGCCGTCGGCCACGTTCTGCGCCTGGAGGCTGCGGTCGGAGTCGAGGACCGCGCCGTCGGAGCGGACGAGGCGGAACCCGCCGTGCGCCGTCGCGGCGTCCAGGAGGCCCAGCGTGCGGGCGAGTCCGGGGACGAGCTCGGCGACCGGGACGCCGCCGGGCGCGCCGAGGTCGACGGTGCGCCCGCCGCCCTGCACGGACACGCGCACGAGGCTCCCGAGGCTTCCGGGAGCGGAGGCTGCAGCGGTCATCCGGGTCCCTCGCTCGGGCTGGGCACGGAACGCACCGGGGGCTGGGCCACCCGGCGCGCGTCGGCCGTCAGCATAGTGAAGCGACCCGCGTCGGGGGCGGGCGGTGCGACCACGGGTCCGGGTGAAGGTCGGTGGTGTGCGTCAGTCGTCCGCACCGACACGGTCCACACCCTCGCGAGCCAGCCGGATCAGCTCGTCCAGCTCGACGGGCGGATCCGCCGCGTCCGTCTCGAAGCCCACGAGGAGCACGGCATCGCCGACGGGCACAGCCGCGTACTCCCCCCAGAGCCCGCCCTCGTCGTCGCCCGTGCGCCAGCCCATGCCCTCGTCGGGCAGGCCGGCGATCGGGTCGATCGACAGCTCGGGGTGCTCCTCGGTTGCCTCGGCGCAGGTGGCCGCGGCGTCCTCGAGGCGGGCGGCCGTGAGGTCCATCTCCTGATCGACCAGGACCGCCCCGACGCGCGGGTAGCCGTCCTCCTCGTCGAAGGACAGCTCCGAGACGGCGCCGGTCGGCAGCCCGAGGTCGCCGACCGACAGGCCCTCGCACCACGTCGGGCCAGGGACGGACTGCTGTCCCACGTCGTCGTGGGTCGCGGACACCACACCGTCGAAGTCGGAGTCACGCAGGAGCGTCGGGGACGCTTGCGTGCACGCTCCCAGCACGAGGCCGGACAGGACCACGAGCGCGGCGCTCGGGGCCGCGCGCCAGTGCCGTGGGCTCACCGCAGGGCTGCGACGTGGCATCGCTCACTTCTTCCCGAAGTAGGTCTCGAACTGCCTTTCGTAGACACCTCGGAGGTAGTCCTCGTTGATCACGTGATCCATCGCTCCACCCATGTCGCCGGCAGCCGTCCCCACGAGCTCGGGCGCGATGTCCTGGAGCCGCGGGATGACGCCGTCCGGTGCCCACGCGTCTGCGATCTCCGGGGAGATCTCGAGGATGCCCGCCTGGACCAGCGCCTGGTAGGCGTTGACGACCAGCCGGTTCGCCGCCCGCTCGGCACCTTCCTCCTGCGCCTGGATCACGGCGTCGACGTTGCTGCTGTAGGCCGCGTCGATGGTCTCGGTCGGCATCTCGGAGAGCTTGTTCCAGGCGAACTCCCACGCGTTCTTGCCGACGTCGCCGAGGATCTCGCCGGCCTCGTCGGCGTACGGCACGGGGAACATCCCGACCGCCTCCGAGACCAGGTTGGTGAAGGTCTCCACGCGCTGCGCCCTCGACTCTGCGCCCTCGATCGCGATCTCACCCGTCATGTACTGCAGGTGGCCCTCGAGCGTGGCCGTCGAGGTCATGATCCGTTCGAGGCCACCGGGGTCGCCCGGCACACCACCCGGGTTCGCCGCCGCATAGGCATCGAGCTGCGCGCGCTGGAACCCGGCGACGCCCTCCGCGACGCGGGCGACGCCCTCGTCGGTGCTCAGCGCGACCTTCAGGAGCCCGTTCAGGTCGGCCTTGTCCATCAGGGGGTACGGGTCGATGTCGGGCAGGTAGCTCTCGACACCGATGTGGCCGAGCCGCTCCCCGACCGCGAGATCCGTGGAACCGGAGTCGATCGCCACCTCCATCGCCGGCGTGTAGAACTTGAGCAGCTTCGCCACGGGCTCGGCGGCACCGTCGGCGCTCTCGGCGTTGAACTCGGGGTTGTCCGGGAGCCGGTCGAAGTACTCGGACACGAACCTCGCGGTGGCCTCGGGCGACCCGGCGAGGTTCTCCGGATCCGTGCCGATGGCCAGAGCGGCCTCCGAGATGCCTGAGAAACCGTCGCGGCTCCAGTCCCTCTCGGCGAAGTAGAAGTCGGAACGCGCCTCGCCCGCACCTGACTCGGTGAAGAACTCCAGGCCGAGCTCCGGGTGCTTGCCGAGCTGGCCCATGACGGCTGCCATCGGGTCGGGCTGGTAGGAGAAGTCGACCCCGTCGAGACCCGTCAGCGGCGAGGCGAGCGAGTCGTGGTGAGCCCAGGTCGAGGCGCCGAAGGGGTTCGAACGCTCGAACTCGTCCATCTGCCATGCGACGCCGCGGACGAGGCTCTCGCCGTAGTCGCCGTCACGCATGAGGAAGTCGAGGACGGCCGCGTGCCCCTGGCCGTCCGAGCCGTACGTGTCGAAGAGCGCGGCACGCTCGTCGTCGGTCACGTCGTAGGTCGCGTAGCGGGCGAGCTCGCGGCCGTACGTCTCGCCGTCGAAACCTGGGTCCTGGCTGGCGACCTGCAGGCCGGCGCGGAGCTCGCGGGCGAGCCCGCCGAGCTCGTCGACGTTGGATCCGATGTACATCATCGACTGCACGTTGCTGAAGGTCGCGAGCAGACCCTCCGGCTCGAGCCGCTCGTACATCGATGCCATGACCACCTGGTCGTCGCCGAACGCCGTCATCAGCGCTGTGCACCGCTCGACGGTCGCGACGTCGTTCAGGGCCGTCGCGTCGCGGGCGACGGCGTCGAGCTCCGCCGCGACCCGCTCGCCGACGATCTCCTTGACCTGGGGCGAGGCGTAGTCGTCGAGGAGGGCGTACGCCTCGGGGTGGGCGAGCAGGTAGTCGACCTGCTCCGACGTGGACATCTCGGTGAACTCCAGCACCTCGCGCTGCTGGCCCAGCGACCCGACGGTGTTCGTGTCGGTGGTCGTGGCCGTACGCAGCGCGGCGGCCAGGGCCTCGTCCGCGGCGGCCGCCGCGGCGAGTGCGTCGTCGACCTGCCGGCTCACGTAGTTCTGCTGGGTGGCGGCGTAGGCGGCGTCGGAGGTGTTGTCGTACGACCGGGTCATCCGCACGGCGCCCGTCGCGCCGTCGATGCGCAGGTCGTGCCTCGAGGCCGCGTAGTAGGCGCCGTCCAGGTCCTCCTTCGCCGAACGGATCGCGGCCGCGGCCGCGTCGAGGGCGGCGATGACGTTCGCGGCCTCGGCGACCTGGGTCGCCAGGCCGTCGGCCAGCCGCTGGTGGGCCGCCTGGGCGGCCATCGCCGAGGCGAACGTCCACGACGTCGGCACCCGGCCGGCGGCGAGCTCGTCGCTCTGGTGGATCAGGGCCCTGCGGTGGGCGGTGATCTGGTCGGAGATCTCCGCCAGCCGGTCCGGCCGCCAGGAGCGCAGCTGCGTCGGGGTGACCATCAGACCGCCTCCATCCCACCGGCCGTGAACCGCCCCAGCTTGGCCGGGCTCGACGTCGGTCCCGAGGCCCCCGGCCACGCTGCTGGCCCGGTCGGCGTCATCGGGAACTGACCGAAGGCCCCCGCGGCGTGCTCGTCGACGCCGTCCCAGTCGCCTGCGGCCTCGCGCATCGACTGCGCGTGCGCCTCCGCCTGCGTGGCCCACGCCGTGTACGACTGCGCCCACGCGGCCGCGAGCGCCGACCCGGCGCCCCCGCTCGCACTCCCCGACAGGGCCGAGGCGATGTCGCCCACCTCGTCCGGCACGTGCGCACGCACGGTCCGCGCCACTCCTGCGACGGTCTCTGCCGCTGCCCGGACGTCAGCCGTCCTGATGTTCCCCACGTCGAACCCCCTCAGCGATCGCCACGCCAGAGGGTAGCGGTGTCCGGTTCGTCCCATCCGACGTTTGCGGCGGACTTCACCCGGACCGGCCGCACGGACGGGAGCGCGTGCTCGCCAGGACGGGTGAACCTGTGTCCGAATGCCGCAAACCGCCCAGCGCGATGGCCCGTTCTCCCCTACGCTGCCCGTGTCGCCGGCCCCGTGGGACCGGCGTCGGCGTCGGCCGTCCGGTCGCGTGACAGGGGGACCTGCGGGTCCGGGCAAGGGGAGGTGACCATGGCCGGGGAGATCACCGCGGCAGATGGGGCACTCAAGGCTGGTGCGGACGCGATCGGGCAGTCCCGCGCCGAGCTGAAGGGCGAGCTGTCCAAGCTCGAGGGGAAGCTGGCCGAGATCGGCAGCAAGTGGCAGGGCCAGGGCGCGGTTGCGTTCAACCAGCTCATGGTGCGCTGGCGCGAGGACGCCACCAAGATCGTCGACGCGCTGAACGAGTTCGAGGCCAACCTCGTCGACTCGCAGAAGACGTACACGGCGTCCGACGAGTCCGAGGCGTCGACGTTCGCCAAGTTCAACCGCTTCTGACCCGCCGACGAGACAGGACGAACCGATGGACCTCTCAGTCAACTACGGCACCCTGGCCGCCGCTGCGGCGGACATCCAGGCGTCCGCGGGCCAGATCGAGTCCCGCCTGAACGAGCTCGACCGCTCGCTCCAGCCGCTGCGCGCGAACTGGACCGGTGAGGCGGCGACCGCCTACGAGGCCGCCAAGGCCAAGTGGACCTCCGCGCTGACCGACATGAAGATGCTGCTCGCGCAGATCGGCAACCAGGTCACCACGACCTCGCAGAACTACCAGGCGACCGACCGGAACGTCGCCCAGCGCTTCTGACCTGACCGGCGGTCGGTGCGCCCTCGGGGCGCGCCGACCGCCGTCCGGTCGACAGCAGGGGGCGATGCAGGACCGCACGCGACGAGCGTGCAAGGAAGGACGGACGCGGTGAACGAGATCAAGGTCAACATCGACACCGTGCAGTCGAACGTCAAGGCGCTCAACGGGATGTTCGACCAGCTCGAGTCGGGCGTCCAGGGCGTGAAGGCCGTGCAGGGCCTCCAGACGACGACCACGTGGACGGACATCCCGTCGTGCCAGCAGTTCGCTGCGGCCTACCAGGCGGGCCTCGTGCGACTGCAGCAACGGCTGAACACCACGTGGCAGAACATCCGCGACCAGGCCGAAGCCCTGCGCGATGCGGCTGCGGCACTCGCTGCGACCGACGAGGCGAGTCAGCAGGAGCTCGCGCAGATGCAGACGTCGCTCGACGCCCTCCTCGCTCGGGCAGCCCGCGGCCCTGAAGCGGTGGCGCCCGTGCCCTCCGGGCCGATGCGCGCGATCTGATCGTGGCGGCTCGGCGAACACCGCATCGCAGGTCGCACCGCAGAAGGAGCTTGATGGCCGTCATGTCGACGCACCGCCCCGCCCGCCTCCCGCGCCGACCCATCCACCGGCGTGCGCTGGCGACAGCGTGCGCGGCTGCGGCCGCGCTGGGGATCGGCGCCGTGGCGATCACGCCCGCCTTCGCCGCGACGGACAGCGGGCCTATCGACGACGGCCTGTGGTACTTCACCCGGACCGGCGTCGCCGAGGCCCACCAGCAGACCACCGGCCAGGGCATCACCATCGCCGTGCTCGACACGATGATCAACCCGGACGTCCCCGACCTGGTCGGGGCGAACGTGCAGGCGCTCGGGACCTGCCGCGCCGCTGACGGCACCCCCGTGCCCGCGACCTCGACCGGGCCGGATGCCAAGCACGGCACACAGGTGACGTCCGTCATCGCCGGCACCGGGGCGGGGACGGAGGGGCAGGCGGGCGTGCGCGGTGTCGCCCCCGGCGCCACGATCATGCACTTCGCGATACTCCCGGCTGGCTACGACGCGGACGGGTCCGAGGTCGGTCAGGGGTGCGAGATACCGCCCGACGCCGAGTTCGGCTACGAGATCACCGCGGCGGTCGACCAGGCGGTCGCCGCCGGCGCCGACATCATCACGACGTCGATCGGTACCCACTGGGCCGACGGCTCCGTGGATGCGCTGCTCCGGGCGTACGCCGCGGGCGTCGTCGTGCTCGCAGCCCCCGAGAACCAGATGTCGCCAGGTGACGAGATGCTCGGTCCGGACGCCCTCAACGGCGTCGTGACCGTCGGCAGACACGATGTGAACGGCGCACTGCCTGACGCGCTCGCGCCGAACGGTGAGTATCTCAGCGTGGTCGCGCCCGGTATCGACCTTCGGGTGCCGGCGGCCGTGGACGGCGTGTGGAACCGCTACGCCCTCGCCGACGGCACCTCCTACGCGACGCCGTGGACGGCGGGTGTGCTGGCGTTGGCGTGGTCGCTGCACCCGGACGCGACCGCGAACCAGATGATCCAGGCCCTCATCCACACCACCGCCACCACCCCCGAGGGCGGCGAACCGGTCCACGACGACTTCTACGGCTACGGGCCGGTGTCCGTGCCCCGCCTGCTCGCCGTCGACCCGACGACCTTCCCCGACGAGAACCCTCTCCTGCACCCCCTCGACGACGCCGGGGCCCGTCCGTCGACCGCCGCGATCCTCGAAGCCACCGGCAAGGCCGTGCCGCAGGAGACCGCCGAACCCACCGCGGAACCCACGGCGACGCCCGCCCCGGACACCACCGACGACCAGGCCGGCGACGACACCGACACCTCCGCGTCCCTGCCCCTGCCCGCCATCCTCGGCGGCGCCGCCCTCCTGCTCGCCGCCGCCATCACCACCGCCGTCCTCCTGCGCCGCCGCACCACCAGCCCGGCAGCCGGAAGCACCAGCCCGACCGGAGAGGAAGCCTGATGGGCGCCAAGGAGAAGCAGCTCGCCAAGACCACCGAGGCCCAGCTCTGGGCGGCCG
>AXCX01000175.1 GCA_000767215.1 Actinotalea fermentans ATCC 43279 = JCM 9966 = DSM 3133 | reverse complement strand
TGCTTCCACCGAGCTGCACGACGCCTCGCAGAGCCTCGTGAAGGTCGGTTCCGAGAGCGGACTCGAGGGGCTCGCAGGCGACGCCGCGACGGAGTCGTTCGCGCAGCTCGCCAGGGAGTGCGCACAGCTCTCCCTGGACCTGACCACCATGTCGAACGTCGGCTACATCGCGCGCCTCGCGGTCCAGAGCGCAGCAGCCCAGTACGAGGCCCTCCCCCCGGTCGAGCTCACACCGAGCCAGCGGACCCGCGTCGCGAATGCCTACGTGTCGCAGGAGCCGGTCTACGTCGCCGGTCACGGCATGCTCTCCGCGTGGGCTGCGGAGCAGGCCTGGCTCGCCGAGGCACGGGCACGGCGGGAGGCAGAGGCGGCCGACGCGCTGCAGAGCCTGAACGCTCAGATGGCGGAGGCCGCGAAGAGCGCCGACATCAAGACCGCCCGTGACGATGACCAGACGCTCCTCCCCCCCGGCACGGGCAGCGGCGACACCGGAGGGTCGTCGACGCAGAATCGGCCAGGCGGCGGTGCCGCCACCGGTGCGGGTGTCGGGGCAGGCGCGGGGGCTGGCGCGGGCGCGTCCACCGGGGGTATCGGCGGTGGCCCCATCGCCGTCGACCCGCCCGTGCGCGACTGGTCCGACATCTCCGCAGACGGGTCGACGGGTGGCACTGGTGGCCGTACCGGGTCAGGCGGAGGCATCGGCGGTTCGGGGAGCGGGCTCGGTGGTGGTTCGGGCTCGGGTTCGTCCGGGGGTGGTTCGTGGGGCGGCCCGGGCCTCGGTGGTTCCGGTAGCTCGGGCGGCGCCGGTGGCGCACTCGCTGGTGGCGCGGCCGTCGGCGGCGTCGCGGTAGGAGCGCTGGGCCTCGGCAGGGGCGGCCTCGGCATCGGCGGGCTCGGCATGGGCGCGGGCGGCGCCGGTGGG
>AXCX01000174.1 GCA_000767215.1 Actinotalea fermentans ATCC 43279 = JCM 9966 = DSM 3133 | reverse complement strand
CTCGACCCGCGCGCGCACGGTCGCCTCGACGCGGGCGCGCTCCTCGGCGAGCCGCGCTTCGCGGTCGACGACGATGCCGCTGGTCAGCGCGCCGTCGAGGGCGGCGCCGATGGCGGACGCCCGGGCGGGTGAGTCCACGCGCCCGCCGTCGGTCGCGGTGAAGACGATCACGCCCTGGGTCCCGGCCGCCTCGGGCAGCGCGGCGGCGATGTCGTCGAGCACCTCCTGGGCGGGCGCGTCGTCGAGCGTCAGGGTCGTCGCGATGGACGGCGTCTGGGTGGCGAGCAGGGCGGCGACGCCGGCGACGACGAGGGCCCAGACCCCCAGGACGCGCCACGGGCGTGTGGCGGCGAGACGCCCCCACCGGTAGAGGAAACGCGACATGTCCTGAGCTCCGTCCGTCGTGGTGAGGTCACCACGGTAGACAGAATCTTGCGCAATGAGCAATTTTGCTTGTCAGGCAATGCGTGCGGGCGCTCCGCGTCAGGCCGTCGGGTCTCCCTCGTCCGGCGGCCGGGGCGCCGGGCCCGCGACCGGGAGGGTGACCGTGATCGTCGTGGCCCCGGGGGTCCCGTCGGCGGCGATCGTGCCGCCGTGGGCGTCCACGACAGCCTTGGCGATGGACAGGCCCAGCCCCGTGCCCGTGCCGGGGGAGCGGGCGGCGTCGCCCCTGGCGAAGCGGTCGAAGAGGCGGCCGACGAGCTCCGGGTCGATGCCGGGGCCGTCGTCGCGCACGGCGATCGTCACGCTCCCCGAGCCGCCGGAGCCGCTCGACGTGACCGACGTGGTGACCGTGGTCCCGGCCGGGGTGTGCAGGCGGGCGTTGGACAGGAGGTTCGCGAGGACCTGTCGCAGGGCGCCGTCGTCGCCGGTGACCACGACGTCGTCCGCGGTCTCCGGGACCTCCAGGCGCCAGGCGTGGTCCGGGCCGGCGACGTGGGCGTCCGCGACGAGGTCCGCCGCGAGGGAGGCCAGGTCCACGGGGCCGCGGCTGATCGGCCGGCCCGCGTCGAGGCGCGCGAGGAGCAGCAGGTCCTCGACCAGGGACGTCATCCGGCGGGCCTCGGACTCCACGCGGTCCATCGCCCGCACGACGTCCGGTGGCACGTCCTCGGGGCCCCTGTCGAGCCGGCGGACCAGCTCGGCGTACCCCCGGATCGACGCGAGCGGCGTGCGCAGCTCGTGGCTCGCGTCGGCGACGAACTGGCGCACCTGCGTCTCGGAGCGGTGCCGGGCCGCGAGCGCGTCCTCGACGTGCGAGAGGAGCTGGTTGAGCGCGGCGCCCACGCGGCCGACCTCGGTGCCGGGATCGGTGTCCGCCTCGGGCACGCGGTCGGCGAGCACGACGGCGCCCCGCGCCATCGGCGTGGCCGCGACTCGGGCCGCGGTGCCGGCGACGCGCTCGAGCGGACGCAGCTCGCGGCGGACCAGCCAGGTGCCCGCGAGCCCGACGATGAGGAGGCCCGCGAGCGTCACGGCCGCGGTCGTCGCGATGTGCTGCTGGGTCGTCGCAGCCACCTCGGTGAGCGAGAGGCCGGCGACCGTCACGACGCCGTCGCCCGCCACCGCCGTCACGCGGTACTCGCCCAGCGAGCCCAGACGTGCGGTGTGCACCGCGCCGTCGAGCGGCAGGTCGAGCAGCACGTCGCGCTGCTCGTCGTCCAGAGCGGCGCGGCCACCCGTGTCGGTGATGTGCCAGGCCACGCCGACGGAGCCGTCGGTCGCGAGGGTCACGGTCCCGGCGGCCTGGCCGGGGATGTCGACGCCGCGGTTGCCGCCCGGCAGGGGCCAGCGCGTGAAGTAGCTGAGCGAGCGGTCGGCCGCCGCTGACACCTCGGCGTCGAGCCGGTCGACGAGGGACGAGCGCAGCGCCAGCGTCGAGGCGACGCCGATGACCGTGGCAACCGTCGCGAGCAGCGCCAGCACGAGCGCGACGAGTCGCTGGCGCAGGCTCCAGCGGGCGCGCGGCTGCGCCTGCTGCGGCTGGTTCGCCGACACGTCAGCCCTGGTCGGCCGGCTTGAGCACGTAGCCGGCGCCTCGGAGCGTGTGGATCATCGGGGCGCGGCCGGCGTCGATCTTGCGCCGCAGGTAGGAGACGTACAGCTCGACGATGTTCGCCTGCCCGCCGAAGTCGTAGTGCCACACCCGGTCCAGGATCTGCGCCTTCGACAGCACGCGGCGCGGGTTGCGCATGAAGTAGCGGAGCAGCTCGAACTCGGTCGCGGTGAGCCGGATCTCCTCGCCGCCGCGGAAGACCTCGTGGCTGTCCTCGTCGAGCACGAGGTCGCCGACGACGAGCCGCGCGTCCTCCTCGGCCGTCGCGGCACCCGCGCGCCGGAGCAGGGCGCGCAGCCGGGCGACGACCTCCTCGAGGCTGAACGGCTTGGTGACGTAGTCGTCGCCGCCGGCGGTGAGCCCGGCGATGCGGTCCTCGACGGCGTCGCGCGCGGTGAGGAAGAGGACCGGGACGCGCGGGCGGGCGTCGCGCAGGCGCCGCAGGACGTCGAAGCCCGACATGTCCGGGAGCATCACGTCGAGCACGACGACGTCGGGGTCGAGCGCGGCGGCCGTCTTCACCGCGGCGCGGCCCGTGAGGGCGGACTCGACCTGCCAGCCCTCGTAGCGCAGGGCCGTCGAGAGCAGCTCGCCGAGCATCGGCTCGTCGTCGACCACCAGGACGCGCACGGGCGAGCCGTCCTCGCGGACCAGGCGGGGCGGGCCGCCGGCGCGGCTCGTCGTCCGGTCGGTCGTGCGCGGGTCTGCGCCGTGATCCATGCGGCCATTGTCGGCCCGCGCCGTGCCCGCGCGCTGTGCGAAACCTGTGCGCGACCTGTGGGTCGGTGACCTTCTGCCGAGCCCATCCTGGGATGGAGACGGCGCCCCGGTGGTCCGACCGCAGGCGCACGGCGGCTCGTGGGCCGGTCGCTTAACGTAAGGCGCGTGGCAGCCGACCTCGACCCTGCGCCCGCGCCGCCGACGTCGGTGCGGCGCGAGGTCGTCGTGCGGACGGCCGTCGTCGTGGTCGGGCTGCTCGCGGCGGCGGCGGTGTGGGCGACGTGGCGCGTGTTCGTCGGCACGTACGAGGGGCAGCTGCTGGACCAGGCCGCGTTCGAGGGCGCGGAGCTGGGGCGCAACCAGCTCTGGCGGGTCGCCGAGCCGGTGCTCGACGTGATCTCCGTGCCGTTCATCGCGGCCGTGCTCGCGATCGCGGTGATCGTCGCGCTGGTGCGCCGGCGGTGGCTGCTGGCGGCGCAGGTCGTCCTCCTCATCGCGGGCGCCAACGCGTCCGGGCAGCTCCTGAAGTACGGGGTCTTCGAGCGGCCCGACCTCGAGGTCGGCGACCGGCTCGCCAACACGCTGCCCAGCGGGCACACCATCGCGGCGACGTCGTGCGCCGTCGCCCTGGTGCTGGTGGTGCCGCGCGCCTGGCGGGCGGGGGTCGCCGTCGTCGGCGGGCTGTACGCGGCGGGCACCGGGGTGTCGACGCTGATCGGGGCGTGGCACCGGCCGGGGGACGTGGTCGCGGCGGTGCTGCTGGTGCTCGCCTGGACCTGCCTGGCGCGGGCCCTCGGGCCGAGCGGCTCGCGCGGGACCCGGGCCCAGCACCGCCGGGAGTCGACGGCCGCGAGCCTGCTCCTGGGGGCCGGCGTCGTCGCGGCCGGCGTTGCCGGACTGGCGCTGATGCGGACGCTCGAGGCCCTCGGCCAGGTGGAGGGCCAGCACCACTGCACGGGCCTCGAGACGCGCGAGGCGCTCTTCACCGCGTACGCCGGCGGGTCCCTCGGCATCGTGGCCGTGTGCGCCGCCGTGTTCGGCGTCGTGCTGGTGGTGCTGAGGATCACGGAGCCCGCGCCGGTGCCATGATCGGGACGGCCCGTCGCCCGCGGGCTTGACGCGAGGTCGTAGAGTGCGCCTCCGACGGACCGGTCGGTTCGTCGACCATCCGAGGAGAGGTCCCACCACCGTGCCAGGTCGCAAGCTCGTCATCGTGGAGTCGCCGGCCAAGGCGCGCACGATCGCTGCGTACCTGGGCGAGGGCTTCACCGTCGAGGCGTCCGTCGGGCACATCCGCGACCTGCCGCAGCCGTCCGAGCTGCCGGCGGAGATGAAGAAGGGCCCCTTCGGCAAGTTCGCCGTCGACGTCGACAACGGCTTCCAGCCGTACTACGTCGTCGACCCGGACAAGCGGAAGAAGGTCGCCGACCTGAAGAAGGCCCTCAAGGACGCCGACGAGCTCTATCTCGCCACCGACGAGGACCGCGAGGGCGAGGCCATCGCGTGGCACCTGCTCGCGGAGCTGAAGCCGAAGGTGCCGGTCAAGCGGATGGTCTTCCACGAGATCACGCGCGAGGCGATCCAGCGGGCCCTGGCCAGCCCGCGCGACCTGGACGAGCGCCTGGTCGACGCGCAGGAGACCCGGCGCATCCTCGACCGGCTGTACGGCTACGAGGTCTCGCCGGTGCTGTGGCGCAAGGTGCGTCAGGGCCTGTCGGCGGGGCGCGTGCAGTCCGTGGCGACGCGCATGGTGGTCGAGCGCGAACGCGAGCGGATGGCGTTCCGGGAGGCCGAGTACTGGGACGTCAAGGGTACGTTCCGGCTGGTCGACGGGGCGGCGGCGGCCGACGACACCGCGTTCGACGCGCGGCTGCTGTCCCTGGGCGGCACGCGCGTGGCGACCGGCCGCGACTTCGACGACCGGGGAGCGCTGCGTGGCCGCGGCGACGTCGTGCAGCTGGGCGAGGCCGAGGCGCGTGCGTGGGCCTCGGCGCTCGAGGCGGCGGCCTTCTCGGTGCTCGAGGTCGAGACCAAGCCGTACACCCGCAAGCCGGCGGCGCCCTTTACCACCTCGACGCTGCAGCAGGAGGCCGCGCGCAAGCTGCGGATGGGCTCGCGGCAGACGATGCGCGTCGCCCAGGCGCTGTACGAGAACGGCTACATCACCTACATGCGGACCGACTCGCCCGCGCTGAGCCGCGAGGCGACGGACGCCGCGCGTCGGCAGGCCGCCGACCTGTACGGGCCGGAGTTCGTGCCCGATCACCCGCGCGTGTACTCCGCGAAGAACAAGGGCGCGCAGGAGGCGCACGAGGCCATCCGGCCCGCCGGCGACCACTTCCGCACGCCCGGCCAGGTGGGGCGCGAGCTCTCCGGTGACCAGTTCCGGCTGTACGAGCTGATCTGGAAGCGCACCATCGCCTCCCAGATGGCCGACGCGCGGGGCTCCACCGCGTCGGTGCGGCTCGGCGCCGACGCGGCGCTCGCGGCGGGCGACGCGCCCACGCGGGCCGTGTTCGCGGCGTCGGGCACCGTCATCACGTTCCGCGGGTTCCTCGCGGCGTACGAGGAGTCGCGCGACGCCGAGCGGTACGCGGACGACAGCGGCGCGGGCGCTGGCGCAGGTGGCGAGCGCGGCGAGCGCGAGGCGCGGCTGCCGCAGATGGCCGCCGGCGACCCGCTCACGGCGGTGGCCCTCACGCCCGACGGGCACCGCACCTCGCCGCCGCCGCGCTACACCGAGGCGAGCCTGGTCAAGGCGCTCGAGGAGCGGGGGATCGGCCGACCGTCGACGTACGCGGCGACCATCGGCGTGATCCAGGACCGCGGGTACGTGACGGGTCGTGGGCAGGCGCTCGTGCCGAGCTGGCTCGCGTTCGCGGTGACGCGCCTGCTCGAGGAGAACTTCGACCGGCTGGTCGACTACGACTTCACCGCCGCGATGGAGGAGGACCTCGACGCCATCGCCGCCGGGCAGAAGGACCGGGTCGCCTGGCTGAGCCGGTTCTACTTCGGCGGGGGCGAGGGGGCCACGACCGCCGACGCGCTCGGCCTGCGCGACCTCGTGGAGAACCACCCGGACATCGACGCGCGCGAGGTCAACTCGATCGAGATCGGCGACGGCATCGTGCTGCGCGTGGGCCGGTACGGGCCCTACCTCGAGGACGCCGCTGCCCCGACGGGCGACGACGGCAGCCCTCGCCGCGCGTCGGTGCCCGAGGACCTCGCGCCCGACGAGCTGACCGTCGCGAAGGCGCGCGAGCTGCTCGAGACCCAGCCCGACGGCGACCGCGTCCTCGGCGAGGACCCGGCGACCGGGACGACGATCGTGGCGCGCAGCGGCCGGTACGGGCCGTACGTCACCGAGGTGCTGCCCGAGCCCGAGATCCCCGAGGGACTGTCGGCGGCCGAGAAGAAGCGGCGGCTCGCGGCCGCGCCCAAGCCCCGCACCGGGTCGCTGTTCCGCTCGATGCAGCTGCAGACCGTGACGCTCGAGGACGCCCTGCGCCTGCTCTCGCTGCCGCGCGTCGTCGGCGTGGACCCGGCGACGGGTGAGGAGATCACCGCGCAGAACGGGCGGTACGGGCCCTACCTGAAGAAGGGGACCGACTCGCGGACCCTGCCGAGCGAGGACGCGATCTTCGACACGACGCTCGAGGAGGCGCTCGCCATCTACGCGCAGCCCAAGCGCGGGCGGGGCCAGGCCGCCTCGGCGGCGGCGTTGCGGGAGCTCGGGCCCGACCCGGTGTCGACCAAGCCCATCGTCGTCAAGGACGGCCGGTTCGGGCCGTACGTCACCGACGGCGAGACCAACGCGACCCTGCGCAAGGGCGACGAGGTCGAGTCCGTGACGCTCGAGCGCGCGGCCGAGCTGCTCGCCGAGAAGCGGGCCCGCGGGCCGGTCAAGCGGACCTCGGCGCGCGGCGGGGCACGGAAGCCCGCGGCGAAGACGACCCGGAAGCCTGCAGCGAAGAAGTAGGCGTGCGGTTGGTCCGGCCCGGTCAGGGCTGGCCGGTGACCAGCGGCATCGCGATGACGGCGGGCGGCCGACCGCCGTCGGTCAGCGCGCGCAGGACCGTGAGCTCGTGCGGGACGACGGGCGTCGGGAGCGCGGCGAGCGGGAACCAGCGCATGTCCGCGCAGCGGTCCGGCTCCAGCGGCGTGGGCTCGCCCGCCCAGCGGCGGGCCCGGAAGAAGAAGTCGGCGCGCTGCTCGATCGGCGGCCCGCCCGGGATGAACCGGTGCAGGGTCGTCAGCGGCTCGAGGTCCGCCTCGGCGACGACGACGCCCGACTCCTCCGCGGCCTCCCGGACGGCGGCCGCGGTGATGGTCTCGCCGGGCTCGAGGTGGCCCGCGAGGACCGCCCAGTGCTCGTCCATGTAGCCGGTGCCGCGGCGAAGCTGCAGGAGCACCTCGTCGCCCCGCTGGGGGTCGCGCCGCTGGAGGACGACGTACGCGGCCGCCACCAGGAGCGCGCGATCGGCCGGGTCGTCGGTGTACGCCATCGGGCCAGGGTAGTGAGGGTACTGGGCTGGGTGCTGGGCTCGGGTGCTCGGCTGGGGTGCTGGACTGGGTGCTGGGCTGGCGCGCGGGGGTCAGGCGACCGACGGCTGCTCGTCGTCCGTGCGGAAGCCGATGACCTTGTGGGTGCCGTCGCAGTACGGCTTGATGCCGGACGCGCCGCACCGGCAGAGGGCCACCGTGGACCGCCGCCGGGGCGCGGGAGAGCCGTCGGACAGGAGGATCTCGACGTCGCCGCGGACGAGCAGCGGACCGTGCGGGCAGGCGGTGACGCTGGCCCACGGACCGTCGGTCGTGCGCGGCTCGGTCGTGCGCGGCTCGGTCATGCGCGGCTCGGTCATGAGGCCAGTGAAACCCGAGGCGGGCCGGGGCGCTCGTCGGGCCTCCGGATGCGGGGGTGGGCCGCAGGTGCGAACCTCGCCGGAGCGACGCGCGTCGTCGGCCGCGGGGGCGTCCCGACCGGCCGAGCGCGCGCCCGGACGAGGAGGACCATGCGCGTTCCCGCCGCACGCGGCCCGCTGAGCTCGGCCCTGGCGACCGCTCTGCGCGGCATCCCGGGGCCGGTGCCC
>AXCX01000173.1 GCA_000767215.1 Actinotalea fermentans ATCC 43279 = JCM 9966 = DSM 3133 | reverse complement strand
CACGGAGCCGGTCGCGACGGCGGCTCTGGGCGCGGCGTCGCCGGAGGCTGCCCTCGCAGTGCTCGGAGCCTTCGGGCTCACGGTGGGCCGGCCCGTGCGGCCGATGCTCGCGGCGTCCGCGCCCGACGTCGCGGCGGCGGTGGCCGGGTTCGGTGGGCGGCCCGTGGTGGTCGACGCCAAGCTCGACGGCATCCGCATCCAGGTGCACCGCGACGACGACGACGTCCGCGTCTTCACGCGCAGCCTCGACGACATCACGGCGCGCGTGCCGGAGGTGGTCGCCGTCGTCCGGGCCCTGCCGGTGCGCACGGCGGTGCTCGACGGCGAGGCGCTCGCCCTGGGGCCCGACGGCCGTCCGCGGCCCTTCCAGGAGACCGCGTCCCGGTCCGCGACGCGCGACGCCGAGCTCGCCGCCGCCGTGACGCTCACCCCGTTCTTCTTCGACGTGCTGCACCTGGACGGCCGCGACCTGCTCGGCGAGCCGTTGTCGGCACGGCTCGCGGCGCTGGACGCGGTGCTCGGGGGGCCGGGCGCCGCGCACGTCGTCGGGCGCGTGACGACCGCGGACGCCACCGCCGCGCAGGACGCGTTCGAGCGCTGGGTCCGCGAGGGCCAGGAGGGCGTCGTCGTGAAGGACGCCGACGCCCCCTACGAGGCGGGCCGCCGCGGTGCGGCCTGGGTCAAGGTGAAGCCGCGGCACACGCTCGACCTGGTGGTGCTCGCCGTCGAGCGCGGCTCGGGTCGACGCCGCGGCCTGCTGTCGAACATCCACCTCGGGGCGCGCGACCCGGCGGGCGGCTGGGTGATGTTGGGCAAGACGTTCAAGGGGATGTCCGACGAGATGCTCGCCTGGCAGACGGCGCGCTTCCGCGAGCTCGAGGTGTCCGACGACGGGTGGGTGGTCACCCTGCGCCGCGAGCAGGTGGTCGAGATCGCGTTCGACGGCCTCCAACGGTCGACCCGATACCCCGGCGGCCTCGCGCTCCGCTTCGCGCGCGTGGTCAGGTACCGCGACGACAAGGCGGCCGCCGAGGCCGACACGATCGATACCGTCCGGGCCCTGGCAGCACGCGGCCCTGTCGCCCAGGAGGATCCCGACCCGGGGGCGTAGGCGACGGGCTCGTCGGGCGTTGCGCGGAGAGTTCGCCGCGATATCCGCGGGGAACCTTCCACACAGGGCCAGGCGGCGGCCCCGCGCGGCCCGCCTGCGGCGTCGTCGGCGGCCCCGTCCGCCACGGCTAGCCTGAGCGCGGCAGTGTCGCCGAACAGGAGGACCGATGCGTGCGTTCGTCATCACCGGCCCGGGCCACGGCGAGGTGCAGGACGTCCCCGAGCCCGAGGCCGCGCCCGGCCAGGTGGTGGTCGACGTCGAGCGCGCCGGCGTCTGCGGCACGGACGCCGAGTTCTTCTCCGGGCACATGGCCTACCTGCGCACCGGCGACGCGGCCTATCCCATCCGCATCGGGCACGAGTGGTGCGGTCGCGTGAGCGCGGTGGGCGACGGCGTCGGGCAGGAGTGGCTGGGGCGGCGCGTCACCGGCGACACCATGCTCGGCTGCGGGCGCTGCGCGCGGTGCACCGGCGGCCGCCAGCACCTGTGCGCCGACCGGTACGAGATCGGCATCCGGCGCGGCTGGCCCGGCGCGCTGGCCGAGCGACTCGCGGTCCCGGCGTCGGCGCTCGTCCCGCTACCCGATGCGGTGGACGAGGCGATGGGTGCGCTCGTCGAGCCCGGCGGCAACGCCTTCCGGGCGGTGCGCGCCGCCGACGCGCGGCCGGGTGCGCGCGTCCTCGTGCTCGGCGCGGGCACGATCGGCCTGCTCGTGGCCCAGATGGCCGCGACCGACGGCGCGGAGGTGCACGTGCTCGGCCGCAGCGAGCGCTCACGGACGTTCGCGGCCTCGCTCGGGGTCGCCAGCGTCTGGACGCGCGAGACGCTGCCCGCGCTCGCCTTCGACGCCGTCGTCGACGCCTCCAACCACCCCGACATGCCGCGGCTCGCCGTCGAACGCGTGGAGCCGGGCGGCCGCGCGGTGTTCATCGGCATCTCCGGCGAGCCCAGCGTCGTCGACAGCCGCGACCTCGTCCTCGCCGACGTCACCGCCGTCGGGATCCTGTCCGGGTCAGGCGGGCTCGCGGGCGCCGTCGACCTCTACGCCGCCGGCCGCGTGGACCCTCGGCCGCTGGTCGCGGCCACGGTCGGCCTGCACGACGTCGCGGACGTGCTCGCGGGCCGGACGCCGGACGGCGCGGGCGCGGGCCCGAAGACGCACGTGGACCCCCGCGGACTCTGACGCCCGCCCTCTGCGGAGGATCCGTCGCGCTTTCCGCGACGGATCCTCCGCAGACCCGACTGACGGGCGAGCCGTGGCGCGCTACGCGACCTCGTGGTGCTCGACGTGCGGGTGCCGGCGCTCGAGCTTGGCGCCCTCGACGTCGACGTCCGGGAGCAGACGGTCGAGCCAGCGCGGCAGCCACCACGCGTGGTCGCCGGCCAGGTGCAGCAGCGACGGCACGACGAGCATCCGCACCACGAACGCGTCCACGAGCACGCCGAACGCGAGCGCGAAGCCGATCGGCCGGATCATCGTCGACTCGGCGAAGATGAAGCCGCCGAACACCGAGGTCATGATGAGCGCCGCCGCGGTGACGACGGCCCGGCCGGCCCGCACGCCCTGGACGATCGCCATGCGCGGCGAGGCACCGTGCGCGTACGCCTCGCGCATGCCCGAGCCCAGGAACAGCTGGTAGTCCATGGCGAGGCCGAACAGGATGCCGACCAGGACCGTCGGCAGGAAGCTCAGCACGGGTCCGGGCGCGTGCACCTGGAACAGCCCGCCCAGCCAGCCCCACTGGTAGATCACGACGACGGCCCCGAGCGCCGCGAAGAACGACAGGACGAACCCGAGGGTCGCGATGAGGGGCACGAGGATCGAGCGGAACACCAGCATGAGGATGATCAGCGACAGCCCGACGACGACCGCGAGGTAGGTCGGCAGCGCCTCGGCGAGCTTCGCCGACACGTCGATCGCGCCGCTCGTCTGGCCGGCCACGGCGATCGGGATGTCGCCGTCGAGGGGCGACATGTCACGCAGGTCGTTGACGAGCGCCTCCGTGGACTCCGCGTTCGGGCCTTCCTCCGGCACCACCTGGAACGCGGCGAGCGAGCCGTCCTGCGAGGTGGCGACGGGCGCGACGGCCGCGACGTCGGGCACCTCGAACAGCCTGGAGGCGACCGCCGCCTGGGCGGCGAGCGACTCGTTCTCGTCGGCACCCGCGGGCAGGTCCGCGATCACCAGGAGCGTGCCGTTCTGGCCGGCCCCGAACTTCTGCTCGATGGTCCGGTAGGCCTGGTAGGTCGTGGACGACTTCGCCTCCGACGAGCCGTCGGGCAGACCGATGCGCAGGCTCGTGGCGGGCAGCGCGAGCAGCCCGAGGGCCGCGACGCCGACGAGGGCACGGACGATGGCCCGGCCCGTCGACATCGGGCGCAGCGGGGTCGTGGCGGGCGCCGGGGCGGTCTCGAGGTGAGCCCGCTCCCGACGGCGCAGCACGCGCGTGCCGAGCAGGCCCAGCAGCGCGGGCGTGAGGGTGATGGCGACGAGCACGGCGATCGCGATGCTCGCGGCGCCGACGGTGCCCATGAGCCCGAGGAACGGGATGCCGGTGACGTTCAGCGCGAGCAGCGCGATGAGCACCGTCGAGCCGGCGAACACCACGGCGTTGCCGGACGTGCCGTTCGCCAGGCCGATGGACTCGTCGACGTCGTAGCCCTGCTTCAGCTGGCGCCGGTGCCGGTTGAGGATGAACAGCGAGTAGTCGATGCCGACGGCGAGGCCGAGCATGACGCCGAGCACCGGCGTGACCGAGACCATGTCCACGACGCCGGAGAACGCCAGGGCCCCGAGCGCGCCGATGGCGACGCCGATGCCGGCCGTGAGGATCGGCAGGCCGGCCGCGACGAGGGTGCCGAGCATGACCAGCAGCACGACGGCCGCGACGAGGACACCGACGGCCTCGCCGAACCCGAGGATCTTCGGGACCTCCATGGCGATCCCGGAGGTGAAGTCGATGTCGACGTCGTCGATCGAGGCGCCGCGGAACTCGTCGAGGACCGACTGCTGGACCTCCTCGGGCACCTCGAAGGTCGCGTCGTCGAAGACCACGGTGACGACGGCGGCCGAGCCGTCCTGCGAGACCTGTCGGATCTGCTCGGCCATCTCCAGGAGCCCGGCCCCGAGCTCGAGCCGCTGCTCCTCGCGGTCGAGGGTCGCGTAGCTCGTCTCGACGTCCGCGGCGCCCTGGTCGAGCTCGGCCCGCTGGGCGTCGACGGCGTCCTGCTGGGCGTCGAGCTGGGCCCGCTGGGCGTCGAGCTGGGCCTGCTGCGCGTCGAGCTGCGGCGCGACCTGCGCGGTCATGCCCGCGGCCTCCGCCTGCGCCCGGGCGGCGTCGAGCTGGGCCTGCGCGTCGTCGAGCTGGCGCTGGCCCTCGTCGAGCTGGGCCTGACCGGCGTCGAGCTGGGCCCGGCCCGCCTCCACCTGCGCGCTGGCCTGCTCGAGCTGGGCCCGCCCCTCCTCGAGGCTGGCGCGACCGCCGGTGATCTGCTCGGCCTGCGCCGCACGCTCGGCCTCGGTGGCGAACGGGTCGACGACGCGGGCGACGCCGTCCAGCCGGCCGACCTGGGTGACGAGCTCGCTGATGGCCGTCTGCTGCTCGGCCGTGAAGGCGGCGCCGTCGTGCGTGCTCATGACGACGGTGCCCGTCGCGCCGGCGGCCTCCGGGAACTCGGCCTCCAGCCGCGCGGTGACCTCCGCCGTCGGGGTGTCCGGGATCGAGAACCCGCTGGCGAGCGTGCCGCCTGCGACGAGGTATGCGCCGCCGGCGAGCGCCAGCACGGCGAGCCACGCGGCGACGACCATGCGGGCGTGGTGCGCGCTGAAGCGGCCCAGGCGGTAGAGGAGCTCGGCCATGTCGTCCTTCTTCGAGGTGCGGAGCAGGGATGCTGCGGTCAGATGGTCGGCCCGGCGCCGTAGCCGGTGCCGACCGCGGTGAGCAGACGCTCGAGGTAGCCGTCCCAGACGGTGCGGGACTCCTCGTCGTCGGTGGCTCCCGTGGCGGCGAGCCAGTGGTGGTAGAGCACGATGAGGCCGCTCGTGAGGGCGTTGACCAGCAGGTGCACCTCGAGCTCGTCGGCGCTGGGGTGCCGCACCGCCATCGCGACGGAGAAGCGCCGGCTGACCTCGTTGAACGAGCGCAGGAGCAGCGTGGCCGCCCACGGGGACTCGAGGTCGACACGCATCTCCACGCCGCCGAGCGACTGGGTGAGGTACGCCATCGGCCCGACGAGCTCGGTGCTGCGCAGCGCGCTCGCCACCTCGGCGAACATCGCCGCTGGGGTGTCGTCCACCGCCGGCACCGCGAGCGCGTTCTCGACGAACGTGTCGACGAGTCCGCCGAGCACGTCGCTGCACACCGCGGTCACGACGTCGTCGAGCGTGGCGAAGTGGTTGAAGACGGTGCGCCGCGAGACGTCGGCACGCTCGGCGAGCTGGTCGACGGTGAACCGCAGGCCGCCGTGCTCCTCCAGGAGCGCCGCGGCGGCGTCGACGATGGCCTGCCGCGACCGCTGCTTGAGGGCGGCGCGACGGTCGATCGGGACGACATCGGACATGGGGATGACACTAAGTGCATCCTTGCACTCAGTGCAAACGTAGGACCACTTCGCTGCAGGCGCCCGTCACGCCCTCGCCGACCGCCCGCCTCCCCCGGACGCTCAGTTGAGGCTCGGGTCCTCCGGGAACGTCGACACGATGGCGAGCGCCCCGCCCTGGCGGCGCAGCACCCGCCGCCACAGGAGCCCGGGCTCGGGCGTCGTGAGGTCGCCGGGGCGGGCATCGAGCACGTACCAGTCGCCGGCTGCCACCTCGGCCTCCAGCTGGCCGCCGGACCACCCCGCGTACCCCACGAACACCCGCACCCCCGTGACGCCGGACAGCGCGTCGGCAGGGTCCGCGTCCAGGTCGACGAGCCCGAAGGGGCCGACGAGGGGGTCGACCGCCTCGCTCGAGGCGCCCGGGACGAGCGTGGCGACGCCGAGCGCGCCGTCGAGGCCCACGGGCCCGCCCTGGAAGAGCGTCGCGGGCGGCGTCACGGCGTCGTGCCACGCGGGCAGCGCCTCCCCGGTCGGCACGGCGACGGGGCGGTTGAGCACCACCCCGAGCGCGCCGTCGTCGTCGTGCCGCAGCACGAGGACGACCGTGCGCCGGAAGTTCGGGTCGAGCATGCCCGGCGTCGCGACGAGGAGCTTGCCCGCGAGCTCGTCCGCCATGCCTCCATCATCGCCCGCCACACGACGCACCGCGCACCCCGGGGTGACGAGGATCACCCGCGGTTTCCGCTTGCGTTCCGGGGGGTCGGAACGATTCGATAGGGGCGAGCGGTCGACGGCGACGCGCGCCCCACCGTTTCCCCAGATCCCGGAGCACCCACGCATGGCCAAGGCCCTCACCACCGGACGACCGTGGCGCGTCATCCTCGCGTTCGCCGTCCCGCTCCTGCTGGGCAACGTGGTCCAGCAGGCGTACCAGATCGCCGACGCGATGGTCGTCGGCCGGGTGCTCGGCGTCGACGCGCTCGCCTCGGTCGGCGCCACCGGGAGCTTCATCTTCCTGCTGCTGGGCTTCGCCTGGGGCATGACCTCGGGCTTCGCCATCCCGACGGCGCAGGCGTTCGGCGCGGGCGACGCGCGGGCCGTGCGCCGCTCGGTGGCGGCCGGCACGATCCTCACCGGCGCCGTGAGCGTGGTCGTCACCATCGTCGCGCCGCTGCTCGCCGAGCCGGCGCTGCGCCTGCTCCGCACCCCGCCGGAGCTGCTCGACGAGGCGACCACGTTCGCCGTCGTCAGCTTCCTCGCGGGCTCGACGATGATGTTCCTCAACTTCCTGTCCGCGATCCTGCGGGCGATCGGCGACTCGCGGACGCCCCTGATCTACCTCGTCGTCAGCTGCGTGCTGAACATCGTGCTGGTGCTCGGCGCGGTGCCCGGGCTCGGCCTCGGGGTGGGCGGCGCGGCGCTGGCCACCGGCCTCTCGCAGGCCAGTGCCGTCGCGATGTGCCTGGTCCACATCCGCCGGCGCGTCCCCACGCTGCACGTCCGTCGCGAGGACTGGCACGTGACCCGCGAGGAGCTGCGCCGGCACCTGGGCCTCGGCCTGCCCATGGGCTTCCAGGCGTCGATCATCGCGATCGGCATCCTCGCCGTGCAGGTGCGCCTGAACGACCTCGGCCCCGACGCCGTCGCCGCGTACACGACGGCCACGCGCGTCGACAACTTCACGATCGCCTTCCTCGGCTCGATGGGCATCGCGGCGTCGATGTACGCGGCGCAGAACCTGGGCGCGCGCCTGCCCGACCGCATCCGGACCGGCATCGGCCAGGCCGTGGCGATCACCGCGGGCGGCGCCGCCCTCCTCGGCGCGTTCATCGCGTTCGCCGGCCCGTCGCTCGTCCGGCTCTTCGTCGGCCCGGGCGAGGAGACCGTCGTCGACATGGCGGCGTACTACCTGCACGTCAACGGCTCCTGGTACGTCGTGCTCGGGGTGCTGTTCGCCCTCCGGGGTGCGCTGCAGGGCCTCGGCTACACCTCGGTCCCGACGATCACCGGTGCCCTCGAGCTCGCGTGCCGCGTCCTCGCCGCCATCGCGCTCGGTGCCGTCTGGGGCTACCAGGGTCTCGTGTGGGGCAACCCGCTCGCGTGGCTCGCCGCCGTCGCCGTCCTGGTGCCCGCCTACCGGCGTGCGCACCGGCGGCTCGACGACCTGCGCCCGACGCAGGAGCCGGCGCCCGACGCGCGGCCGGCCGCCGACGCG
>AXCX01000172.1 GCA_000767215.1 Actinotalea fermentans ATCC 43279 = JCM 9966 = DSM 3133 | reverse complement strand
CCGGCGGCCTTCGCGCGCGCCGACCTCGACGCGGCGGCCCTGCGTCTCGCCACGCTCCTGCGCGAGCGCCGGCCCGACGTCGTCGTCACCTACGAGCCGGGTGGCGGCTACGGGCACCCGGACCACGTCCGGGCCCACGAGGTGACCATGCGCGCGCTCGCGCTGGCCGGGACTGCGACGCCGTCGGGGCTGCCGATCGCGCCGGTGGTCCTGTGGGCCGCCGTCGACGCCGCGGAGCTCGCGACGGCCGTCGACGAGCTGACGGCCCTCCTGCGCGACGGCGGGGACGCGCCCGGGGACCTTCACCTGCCCGGGCCGGACCGCGAGGCTCCCTCGGTGGCCGTGCCGTCCGAGGCGGTCGCGCTACGGGTCGACGTGCGCCCGGTGCTCGACGCCGTGGTCGGCGCACTGCAGGCGCACGCCACGCAGGTCCAGGCCATCCGCACCTGGCCGGTCGCGACCGGGGCGAGCATCGGCTGCCTCGCCCTGAGCGACGGCGTCCGGCAGCCGCTCCTGTGCCAGGAGTCCTACCGGCTCGCGGCGGGCGACGCCACGCGCGTGGCCTGGCCCGACGGCATCACCCGATAGCCTGGCGCCCGTGTCCAGCCCCGTCGCACCAGGCCGCCCCGCGTCCGCGTGGCACGTGCTCGGCAGCGTGGCACTCGGCCTGGTGGTGGGTGTCGTGGGGACCGGTGTGCACCGAGCCAACGACCCTTGGGGGCTCGTCCTCGCGTACGGGACGGTCCTCGCCGCGGCCGTGCTCACGCGCGCGTGGGGGCGCGCACGGGCGATGGTCGCCTACACGCTCGCCCTGGCGGCCATGGTGCTGGCCATGGGCTTCGTGCGGCCCGGTGGTGACGTGCTCATCACCGACGAGGGCATCGGCTACGCGTGGCTCGCCGCTCCCGCGCTGGTGCTCGTGGTCGCCGTGCTGCCGGCGCGCTGGTTCAGCGATCAGCCCCGGGTCGGGCGTCGGGACCCGGAGCAGCCCTCGTAGAATCTCCGCGGCGGGTCCAGCCCGCCGTGGCTCAGCAGGGGAGACGCATGACCGACCGGCCGGACGAGGTCCTCGACGATGCGCGCACGGACGACCCCGGGCCCCTCGGGTCCGCGGACGAGGGCCCGGACGTCGCGGAGTCGGACGCGGCGGCGGACGGCGCTGAGGCGGCCGATGGCGCCGGGGTGACCGACGGCGAGGAGGCCGACGGCGCTGAGGTACCCGACGGCGCTGAGGTGCCCGATGGCGCCGAGGCGGTCCCGGCCGAGCCCGAGAGCACCGACGAGGACGGCGAGGCGCCCGACACGGAGGCCGGAGCCGAGGCCGAGGCCGAGGCCGGGCCTGAGGCGGAGACGACCGTCGAGCCCGTGGTGGTCGACGAGTCGCTCCCGGCCGAGCCGGTCGGTCAGGCCGACTCCGCCGAGCGCGCGGCTGACGAGCCGGTCGAGGGCGAGCCCGTCGTCGATGAGCCGGTGGTGGACGAGCGGGTCGTCGACGAGCCGCTCGCGGACGAGCCGGTCGCGGACGAGCCGGTCAGCGACGAGGTCGTGCCCGTCACTGCGGACGTCGCCGCGCCGACGCCCGAGGAGCCCTCGGCGGGGGAGGTGAGCGACGCGCCGGACTGGCTGGCCGACCGCGCGGCCTTTGCCGAGCGCCAGCGCGAGTGGGCTGCCGGCGATGCCGAGAGCACCGCCGTCGTGCCGCCGCTGGAGGACACGGGGTCCGCCGCCACGGAGCAGGAGACGGGCGAGCCGACCGACGAGCCGATCGACGAGCCGACGGACAGCGCCGACGTGGCAGGTCCGGTCGACGCGGTCGAGCCGGCCCCCCCGGCGGACGCCGCGACGACCATGGTGCTGCCGCCGCCGCCCGTGGTCGCGCCGCTCGGGGACGTCACGCCCGACGAGCCCGCCCACCGCGCAGAGCACGTGCTGCCCGGCGAGCACCCGCACCGCTCGGAGCACCCGCACCGCGCGGACCACCAGCACGGCACCGAGCGGGCGGGCGTGCAGGAGGCCCCTCGGCGGCGCCGTCGCCGTGGCCTGGTCGCGCTCGCCGTGAGCGCCGTCGCCCTCGTCCTCCTCGCCGGCGCCTACGTCGGCGCCCTGTGGCTCTGGTCCGACCGGGTGCCGCCCGGGACGACGGTCGCCGGCGTCGACATCGGCGGTCTGTCCGCGGACGACGCCGTCGCGACGCTCGACGAGCAGCTGCGTGCCGCCACGACCGAGGATCTCGAGGTCTCGGCCGGCGACCTGCGCACCGCGATCCCGCCGGCCGCGGCCGGCCTCAGCTTCGACGCCCGGGCCACCGTCGAGTCGGCCACGGGCTTCGGCCTGGAGCCGTCCCGGCTGTGGGCGCAGCTCTTCGGGGCGGACGCGGTCGCACCGGTGAGCGACGTCGACCGGGCAGCGCTGGAGCACGCGCTCGAGGACGTCGTGGAGACCCTGTCGGTGCCGCCGGTCGACGGCGGGATCCAGGTCGTCGACGGGACCGCCCAACCGTCACGGGCGACCGAGGGCGTGGCGCTGGACGTCCCCGCGGCCGTGGAGCTCCTCGCCACGTCGTGGCTGACCCAGGCCCGCCCGATCGAGCTGCCCACCACGGTGGACCCGCCCGACGTCGACGACACCGACGTCCAAGAGGCCCTGTCGACCCTCGTGGAGCCGCTGCAGTCGGCTCCCGTCCGGGTCGAGGTGGCGGGCCAGACGGCGGAGCTGCCCACTGACGTCCTGAGCTCGGCGGCGTCGTTCGTGCCCGAGGACGGCGAGCTCGCGCTCGTCATGGACGGCACCGTGCTCGTCGACGCCGTCGTGGTCCGCACGACGAACCTCCTCACGGCGGCCGAGGAGCCGACCTTCACGTTCGACGCGAACGGCCCGGTGATCGTGCCGGGGGCGCCGGGCACGACGCTGGACCCCGACGCGCTCGCGGAGGCGGTCGCCGCGGCGGCGACCACCACGGGCGACCGCACCGCTGCCGTGGAGCTCGTCGAGGCCGACCCCGCGGAGTCCGTGGCGGAGCTCGAGGCCCTCGGCATCTCCCAGATCGTCAGCGAGTTCAGCACGCCGCTGACCAGCGAGCCGCGCCGGACCCAGAACATCGCGAACGGCGCGTCGAAGATCAACGGGATGTTGATCCGGCCGGGAGAGGAGTTCAACCTCGGCGACGCGCTCGGACCGCTGGACGCCGCTCACGGCTACGTGCAGGCGGGCGTGATCCTCAGCGGCCAGCACACCGACGCCTGGGGCGGTGGCCTGTCGCAGATGTCCACCACCACCTACAACGCCGCGTTCTTCGCGGGGTACGAGCTCGTCGAGCACCAGGCGCACAGCGAGTGGTTCCGCCGGTACCCGGAGGGCCGCGAGGCGACGATCTTCACGCCGCAGATCAACATGCGCTGGCGCAACAACACGCCGTACGGCGCCCTCCTGCAGTCCTGGGTCGCGGACGGGCGCGTGTACGTGCGCGTGTGGAGCACGCCCTACTACACGGTCGAGACGACGACGAGCGGCCGGTCGAACGTCGTGCAGCCGACGACGGTCTACTCCCAGTCGCCGACCTGCGAGGGCCAGTCGGCGGGCAACCCAGGCTTCACCGTGACCGTGACCCGCACGGTGTTCCTCGACGGCGTGCAGCAGAACCACGAGTCCTGGACCACGCGCTACAAGCCGCAGAACGCGATCGTCTGCGGGGGGCCGCCCGCCTAGGCCTGGTCGTGGTGCGTCCGCCGCGGGCGGGCCGGCGGGACGATCTTGCCGATGGCGATCTCCGCCGCGGTGACGCGCACGTCGCCGGCGCGGGTGCGCACCAGGACGCCGTCTGGCCCGGTCTCGAGCAGGTCGCCGAGCACGTCCCCGAACATCCCGTCCGGCAGGCGTCGCCGGACGACGACGCGCACCCCGAGCGGCCAGGTCGTCCACAGTGCGTCGTCCACAACGCTCCTTCGTCCGCGCGTCGGCCACCGCACAGGTGCGACGCCGTCCGTGGGGGATACTAGGACGCGACCCACCCGGCAGTCGGAGGACCACCCGTGACCTACGTGATCGCCCAGCCCTGCGTCGACGTCAAGGACAAGGCGTGCGTCGAGGAGTGTCCCGTCGACTGCATCTACGAGGGCAAGCGCTCGCTGTACATCCACCCCGACGAGTGCGTGGACTGCGGCGCCTGCGAGCCCGTGTGCCCGGTCGAGGCGATCTACTACGAGGACGACGTCCCCGAGCAGTGGAGCGAGTACTACAAGGTGAACGTCGAGTTCTTCGACGTCCTGGGCTCGCCCGGCGGCGCCGCGAAGCTGGGCGAGATCGACCGCGACCACCCGATCGTCGCGGCGCTGCCCCCGCAGGCCGGTACGGCCTGAGCCCTCGCGTGGGCTTCCATACGGCCTCGCTGCCGGACTTCCCCTGGGACACGCTCGCGCCGTACGCGCGCACCGCGCGTGCGCACCCCGACGGCATCGTCGACCTGTCGGTCGGCACCCCGGTCGACCCGACGCCGGAGCCCGTCCGCGCCGCCCTGGCGAGCCACGCGGACGCGCCGGGCTACCCGACGACGCACGGCACGGCCGCGCTGCGTGAGGCCGCGTCCGCGTGGCTCGCCCGGCGACGGCGCGCGCCCGGCGTGGACCCGGCCGCCGTGCTGCCGACGATCGGCTCGAAGGAGCTGGTCGCTGGCCTGCCGTCGCTGCTCGGCCTCGGCGCCGGTGACGTCGTCGTGCACCCCGAGGTGGCGTACCCGACCTACGACGTCGGCGCGCGGCTCGCGGGTGCGCAGCCGCTCCCCGCGGACGACGTCGCGGCGTGGGCCGGCCGGGGCGACGTGCGGCTGGTCTGGCTGAACTCGCCCGGCAACCCCACGGGTCGCGTGCTCGGCGTCGAGCAGTTGCGGGCCGTTGTCGCGGCGGCGCGGTCGATCGGTGCCGTCGTGGCCTCGGACGAGTGCTACGGGCTGCTCGCCTGGACGCAGCCCTGGGCGAGCGAGGGCGTGCCGAGCATCCTCGACCCGCGCGTGTGCGACGGCGACCACACCGACCTGCTGGTGGTGCAGTCGCTGTCCAAGCAGTCCAACCTCGCCGGCTACCGCGCGGGCTTCGTGGCCGGGGACCCGCGTCGCGTCGCGGCACTCCTCGAGGTGCGCAAGCACGCCGGGATGATGCTGCCCGGGCCCATCCAGGCGGCCGCTGCCGTCGCCCTCGCCGACGACGCGCACGTGGACGCCCAGGTCGAGCGGTACCGCCGGCGCCGGACGGCGCTGCTGGGGGCGTTCACGGCGGCAGGCTTCGAGGTCGACGGGTCTGACGCGGGCCTGTACCTGTGGGTGCGGGCCGCCGGCGCGGGGCAGGACTGCTGGCAGACCGTCGCCGACCTCGCCGACCAGGGAATTCTCGTCGCGCCCGGCTCGTTCTACGGACCGGCGGGTGTCCGCCATGTCCGGGTCGCCCTGACGGCGTCCGACGACGCGGTGGCCCGGGCGGTCGCCCGCCTCGCCGGCGCCTGAGGTCGGACCGGGCTGGAGATTGACCAGCTCATGAGATCAGGGACACCGAGTGTCGCCGTCTGCTTTACTGTCGCTTGACCTCTTGTGAGGGTGTCCGTCGGGAGCCCGCATGGGGGGCCGCCGGTCCTCACCCCCGGGGCCGGGCTGCGTTAGGCAGGTAACCGCTCGCGCGAGTACCTTTCTCGCACACCTTGGCACGACGGCGGCCGGGTCTATCGCCCCGCGCCGGTCAGAAGGAGGAGGGCATGACCCAGACGACCACCGGTGCCGTGGAGCTCCGTGTCGACGAGAAGGCCCTGGAGCTCCCGCGCATCCCGGCCACGCTCGGCAACGACGGGATCGGCGTGTCCGCCCTCCTCAAGGAGACGGGCGTCGTCACCTACGACCCCGGCTTCATGAACACCGCGTCTGTCGAGTCCGCGATCACCTACATCGACGGTGACGAGGGCGTCCTGCTCTACCGCGGCTACCCGATCGAGGAGCTCGCGGCGCACTCGAGCTTCCTCGAGGTGTCCTACCTGCTCACGCACGGGGAGCTGCCCAAGCACGGCCAGCTCGAGGGCTGGGTCGAGCGCGTCGAGCGCCACACGCACCTGCACGACAACTTCAAGGCCCTCATCGGCGCGTTCCCCGCGAACGCCCACCCGATGGCCGTCCTCTCGAGCGCCGTGTCCGCCCTGCCGGGGTACTACCCGGAGAGCGTCGACCCGTTCGACCCCCAGACCGTCGAGCTCGCCACGGTCCTCCTGCTGGCCAAGGCCCCGACCATCGCCGCCTACGCCCATCGCCGGGCGCTGGGCCAGCAGATGATCGGCCCGCACCGCGGCATCGGCTACGTCGGGGACTTCCTGCGCATGGCCTTCCAGCCGAACGGCGCCCTGTACGAGGTCGACCCCGTCATGGTGAAGGCCCTCGACCTGCTCCTCATCCTGCACGCCGACCACGAGCAGAACTGCTCGACGTCGACCGTCCGGATCGTCGGGTCGAGCCACGCCAACCTCTACGCGTCGGTCTCCGCGGGCATCAACGCGCTCTCGGGCCCCCTGCACGGCGGCGCCAACGAGGCGGTGCTGCGGATGCTCACCGAGATCCGCGACTCCGGCGGCGACGCGAGCGACTTCATGCGCCGGGTCAAGGACAAGGAGGCCGGCGTCCGCCTCATGGGCTTCGGCCACCGCGTGTACAAGAACTACGACCCGCGCGCCGCCATCGTGAAGAAGATGGCCGACGAGGTGCTCTCCAAGCTGGGCAAGCGCGACGACCTGCTGGACATCGCCATGGGCCTGGAGGACATCGCCCTCAACGACGACTACTTCATCGAGCGCAAGCTCTACCCGAACGTGGACTTCTACACGGGCCTGCTCTACAAGGCGATGGGCTTCCAGACCCGCATGTTCACGCCGCTGTTCGCCGTCGGGCGGATGCCCGGCTGGATCGCCCAGTGGCGGGAGATGATGAAGGACCCGGCCACGAAGATCGGCCGCCCCCGCCAGGTCTACGTGGGCCCGCAGCGGCGCAGCTACACCGAGCTCGAGGACCGCTGACCCACGCGGCGGGTCACTGCGCCGGCGGCTCCGTGCGCAGCAGCACCGTCGCGTCGGCGAGCGGTGCGGCGTCGGCGGGCCGAGGGTGCCAGACGGCGCCCCGGTCCCAGACCATCGTCGCGTGCTCGACGGCGGCCACGTGCGCGCCGTCGGCTGCTGCGACGGCCCAGTGGGCCACGCCCCACGCGAGCCGGGCCGCCAGCTCCGGGTCCTGCGGCGCCAGCGGCGTCACGTCCACGAGCACGCCCTCGGGCGTGACGGTCGCAGTCAGGCCCAGGTCCCGCTGCACGCGGGCGACGATGGCGTCCGCGTCCGCGGCGCCCGACGCGTCCAGCGCGTCGAGCTCGCACCGCACGGCCCCGGCGGCGAAGCCGTAGAGCGCGTTCGCCCACGCCCGGGCACGCGCCTCGTGCTGGGCGTAGGCGTCCGGGAACGCCGAGCGCTGGACGGCCTGCGCCGCCTCGGTCACCGCCATGTCCTGGTAGCCGTCGACGCGCAGGAGCGCGTCGAAGAACGCGTTCGTCGAGTACACCGGGTCCAGGATCTGCTCCTGCGTGCCCCAGCCCTGCGACGGTCGCTGCTGGAAGATGCCGAGCGAGTCGCGGTCGCCGTGCTCGATGTTCGCCAGGTCCGACTCCTGCAGCGCCGTCGCGAGGGCGATCGTCAGGGCCCGCGGCGGGAGTCCACGCGCCAGCGCCTGGCCGGCGATCAGGGCGGCGACGTCGGCCTGCGCGGGGTCCAGGTACCAGTCCGTGCCGTCGAGCGTCGCGGCGCAGCGGCTCGGCTGCGTCGGCGACCCGTCCTGGCCCAGGAACGAGGCGACCCCCAGCGCACCACCCACGACGACGCCGCCGAACACCACCAGGGCGACGACGACGCGCAGCAGCCTCCGCAGGCCGCGGCGCGGACGGCGCGGTCCGGCCGGGGGGCCCGACGCCGTCCGGCC
>AXCX01000171.1 GCA_000767215.1 Actinotalea fermentans ATCC 43279 = JCM 9966 = DSM 3133 | reverse complement strand
CCCCTCCCTCATGTCAACAACGTCCATGGGCACTACACCTAGACGTCGGGGGTGAGGCGCTGGTCCCACCACTTGGAGTCCTGCCGTCCGCCGTGGATGGCCGGGTGTGCCGTCGATGCGTGCAGTACACCGAGGCGTTCTACGCCAAGCGCCTCGAGGAGCTCCGGTCCGAGGAGCATGTGCTTGCGGACGTGCCGTTCCGAGCTCCCGTCTCGGGCGGTGCTGCACGGTGGCACGTACGGAGCGGCGACACCCGATGGTCCAGACCGGAGACCGCAGACCGGCCGAGTTGCGGCGCGGGAGTCGCGCTCGACCTCAGCGGACCCGTTCTACGGGTCCCTCCCAGCGGTCGGATCGAGGACGCTGACCCCAGGCTCTGCCGACGATGCCTGCAGCACGCGGCCGCGCCCAGCGAGCCAGGGGGACTCTGACTGGCGCCGTGCGGACGTCAGGCCTCGTCCGGCGCGCCGTCCTCGAGGAAGCAGCCAGTCTCGCCTGACACGATCGTCGCCGCCGGCCCCGTGAGCACCTCGACGATCGCGCCCTCCGGCGTCTCCGCGTTCACCCGCCACACGTCGCCCGCACCGCCGCCCACACTGGAGACGGCGTACCCCAGCTCTTCCCATGCCCGCGCGACGTCAGTCAGGGCTGACTCCGGATCGTCGAGCGCTGCCCCCTCGAGCTCGGGCAGGTCGTAGCTCAGGCCCTGCCGCCCGTCTCGACGCTCGCAACCGAGCGGCGCATCACTCTCTGGCAGAGGCTCGCTCGTGATCCCGAGCTGCCGAGCCGTCTCGACGAGCACCGGCTCCATCTGCACACGGTTCTCCCACGCCGTCGGCTCCAACGCATCGTCCTCGTCCCGCTCACGCGCCGCGGCCACCCGGTCAGCGATCACCACACCGATCGCGACGACAACCAGGACACCGACAACGCCCAGTACCCACGCGGACCGACGGCGTGGAGACCCTCCGGACTCGCTCCCGGGGAGAGTCATCCGTCCCCCTCGATCGTCGTCACCAGCTCCGGGTGCCCGGAGACCACCGCCGCCATGTTCCACAGCGACTCCGTTCCTCGCCTGTAGTACTCCGAGTGTCCCGTAGCCTCCGCCATCTCCCCACCGACCCACGAGTTGGCGCCGCCATCGGTCTGGAACTGCGTGCCCCCGAAGTAGTCCGACTGGAGCTTGCGACTGAAGAAGCCTGACTCCGCGATCGGATCGGAGTGGCGATCACCGGTGCCCACGTAGATGTGATCGTCCGTGAACCCCAGCTCCTGTGCCGTCTGCACACCGACACCGGGCGAGCCGATCAGCACCAGGTCATCGGCGCGGATCGGGCCGCCTGCGGCGGCGATCCCTGTGACGAGCGATCCATAGGAGTGCCCCACGATCGTGAGGTGAGGATCGGATCCCGCCACTGCTCGTGAGGCGTGGATCCCATCCACCAGGCCTGTCAGCAAACGCGCCCCGTCCTCCGCGTCACCCCTGGTGAGCACGTCGAAGTCGAGCGGGGCGTCGTATCCGATCCATGCCACAGTCGCCACGGTCTCGGTTGATCCGGTAACGCGCGCCATCTGCTCCATCTGGTCCTGGAGCCCGTCCGCGTTGCCCGTGATGATCGGCATGTAGTTCGTGACGGCCGAGGAGAACCCGGGGACCAGGACGGCGACGTGGTCGGCGGTGTCCACGTCCCCGAGCGCGATCGCGGCTCGCCCACGACCGGCGGGGTCGAAGAGCACGAGGTGGTAGTCACGCCCGCCCGCCTCGAGCTGGTCGTTCACCGCGGACAGCATCCGCAGCCGCTCGTACTCCTCAGCGAGCTGCGCACCGATCTGCACCTGAGGACTCGACGGCCCAGCCCGGCCGGTGATCGGCCCCGCCGCCGCCAGCTGCGCCTGCAGGTCGGCGATCCGCTGCTCGCACCCGGCCAGCTCGCGCGCCAGCACGAGCCTGTTCGCCCGGTCCCGCGCCGCCATCGGGACGCCGTTGAGCGCGCCCACCGCCGACGGATCCCCGGCGATCAGCCGTGCCTGGGCTCCGGCCGACAGCGACGCCCACCAGGCCGCGACCTGTGCCGGCGGGGTGCCCGGCTCTGGCAGCACCCGGTCGGCCACCGCCGAGACCAGGCGGCGGTCCGCCTCGTCGAGTGTCGAGCCGTCCTGGGCGGCCGCCCAGGCGGCCCGCAACGCCCGGGCGGCATCCACCCGGCGCACCATCGACAGCGTCTGCTCGACCCGCACGCCCTCGTCCCGACGGCGGCGCAACGCCGCGGCCGCAGCCGCGGCCGCGTCCCCCTCCCAGGCATCCCCGAGCTGGGCGATCACGCGCTCCAGATCCCCGACCGCCGACTCCACCCGGCGACGGGTCGACTCGACGTCGTCCGCTGCCTCGTCCAGCGCAGACGGATTCCACCCCAGCAGGACGCTGGCCCGCACGCTCACAGCGGCCTGCCCGCCCGGCGCGCCCGGTCCGCGGCGTACTCGTCCGAGTCCTCGAACTCCCGCAGAGCGGCCCCGACGTCCTGCGACCATGCCTCACACGCCCGGCTCAGCGCCCGGACCCGAGCCTCGACCTGACCGGCCAACTCCGTGAACGCCCCGGTCGTCTGGGAGCCGGGCACCGCTCCGCCGACGCGGCTCGCCGCCGCCTGGACGCCCGCGGGCGTGATCTCCGCACCCGCCGACGCGACGACGGCAGCCCACGTGCGCACACGATCGCCAGCAACCTGCAAGCCCCCTGCCATGCCGGGAGTCTCCCAGAGAAGCCAACTCATGATCGGGTGAAACCGGCGCACAACACTCGATCGGAGCACCCGAGCACGAGCGTGCGAGGGGAGCCCTTACGGTCCCGCCACGTCAGGGCGCGGCTTGGCGGTGGGCGGCAGGCGTCAACGGTCGGTCGGCGAGCCCACGGGCTCCGCGCGACCGCCCCGACCCGGGACCGGGCGTGCCCAACCAAGGAGGTTCCCTGTGAACCGTCACGTCCCACCAGCGCACCCACGCCGAGCGGCTCGGGTCCGGCCACCGGAGCTGCAGCGCCTCGTGCGCAAGCACGAGGAGCTCGAGGCCCTGATCAGCGCGGCACGGAGCCACGGCCAGTCCACAGGCCGGCTGTGGTCGGCGATGGTCTGCGTTGAGGACCGGATGCGCCTGGCCTTTCCACGCGCCTACGCGCACTGGATCGCCGTCTGGGCAATCCAGCGACCCCGAGGCCTGCACCCGCCCGGCGGCTCGAGTCCCGCATGCAGCCTGTGCGCTGGCACCCCGTCGGCGCCTCGCACAACCCATCACCAGGCGGTGGGCCAGTGACCCAGAGCACGCCACAGCCCTGCGCCTACTGCCCGCACGACCTCGGGGGGCACCGGCTCTTGCTCCTGGACCTCGCCAAGATGCTCGGCATCGTCCTGTGCTCGACGCCGGGCTGCACCTGCGGCGCAACATGGCGAGCATCGACCGCGCCCTCGACGCCCGAGCAGGTGGCGGAGACGCGAGACGCTGTCCGCCGAATCATCACCGAGGCCGGGCTACCGCTCCCGGCCTTCCTCCAGTAGGACGACGACGGGCCCAGGATCACCTGGGCCCGTCGTTCCATGCCTGCCACTTCCCCGCCGTCAGCGCCGCGGGCGGGGCTCCCGGTGCAGCCACGGGTGGTCGCCGCCGTGCAGGTCGACGACCGCCTTCGCGACCTCCTTCTGGCTCGCCTCGGTGTAGATGTCGTTGGTCTCGACGATCGCGTGGCGGGCGAAGGCCGTGGAGACGGCGCTGCCAGCGTGGCGCTGAACCTTCGTGATGGCGTGGTGGCGCAGCGTGTGTGCAGTGACCTGCATCTTGTCGGCCCACTCGTACGACGACTGCAGCCGGTCGCAGAAGACGTAGTTGAAGCGACGCCTCCCGATCGGCTTGTAGAGCCCGGGCCCGACCCGCTTTCGGAACACGCTGTCTCCGCGGAGCACGGCGCCACGGCGCTGCGCGAACGCGAGGAGTTCCTGGACGAACCAGTCGGGGACCGGCTGGTCGATGTCGGTGCCGAACTTCTCGCGCAGACGAACGGTGCACTCCGTCGGGTCGATGTCCTCGATCCGCAAGTTCAGGACGCCTTCCTGACGAGCACCGGTGATGTCGAGGAAGCGCAGGATCAGCTCGTCCAGCTCCGGGTCGTCCCCGGTCGAGGAGAGGAGCGCAACCATCTGGTCGTAGTGCTCGCACTCCAAGGCCATCCGCGACCCGCCCTTCTCCCGCTTCGGCCTCTTGAACTTCGACGCGGGGTTCATGCCCTCAGCGAGGTGGCGATCACGGATCGCGACCTCGAACAAGCAGCGCCAGGCGCCGATCGCGTTGTACCGGGCCCCGTCGCCGCTGGCTCGGCGAATGACACGTCCCGCGGCCTCGCGCTGCTCCGCGCGGGCCTCAGCACGGCGGGCGGCCCGCTGCGCGACGACCTTCAGGGCCTGGTCGATGTGGCTGGGCAACACCTCGTCGGCCCACATGTGCCCGATGCCTGCCCACGGGAGCCCGTCCGGGCCGGTCAGCGTGGGGTCTCCGTGGGCCAGGAGCTTCATGTAACCGAGGTACGTGCGTCGCGTGTTCGTGGTCATCGACGCGTCTGCCTTGGCGACCAGGTCCGTGACCTTGATCCGGTCGCCCGCGCCGCGAGCCGTCGCACCGGCGATGAGCGCGCCGTCGGCGAGGAGACGCAGTGCCTGGCT
The DNA here is from genome assembly GCA_000767215.1 of Actinotalea fermentans ATCC 43279 = JCM 9966 = DSM 3133. GTDB lineage: Bacteria > Actinomycetota > Actinomycetes > Actinomycetales > Cellulomonadaceae > Actinotalea > Actinotalea fermentans. Next base: position 2,627 of record AXCX01000171.1, on the reverse strand, counting down.
CAGCTCGGCCAGCTGGGCGCCATGCGTGGCGATCAGGTCGAGCGCGTCCTTCATGGTGGGCTCGTCGCCCGGGGTGAGCTGGGTGCTCATGGTCGTTTCCTTTGTCCTCGTTGGCACCGGACCTCCCGGCGCAGGGCGTACCGTGCGGTCCCCCCGGTGCCTGTCAGTCGCCACATGCCTGGTCCTCGGAACTTCACCCGCCCGACGCAACCGGAGCTCGCCAAGCGGGCTTCACGCCGCCGCGCTTCGCGGCAGGCAGAGGCGCCGACACCGGGGCGGGCACTGGCTCGGCGTCGGCGTCGATCGCCTGCGCGACGTCCGCCCCGCTCAGGAGCAGCAGCTCCCCGTTGCTTGCCGTGCTGGCGAACACCATGTCGCCTACGCCGACGTCCAGCCGGGCCCGGGCAGCGGCCGGCAGGGTCATGCGGCCAGCCCGGTACTGCGAGGGCAGCTCTGCCGGCGTGCTCACAACGCCGGGCCACACCCGGACCCGCCCCCGCTCGACGCACACCACGAGGTCCGTACCGTCCGCCCAGCCGAGGTGCGAGGCGAGCTTGACGATCGCGATGCGGTTCTGGCCATCCATCGCCGGTGCCCCGAGTGCACGCTTCACACCGTCACGCGATGGCCAGGACGGTGCCGTCGGGAGAGCCGCGAGGGCCGCAGGGGACGGGACCTGGGCAGCGCCGGCGGGCCGCCCGCCCTTGATCGCCGTCAGCTGTGCCCGGGTGCGGTGGAGGGTGTCAAGACCGTGTGCCATGACGTCACCGGTCCGCTCACCGGCCGCGGGGGCAGTCCCCACATCAGCGCCGTCATCAACCAAGGCGCCCAGACCCTGGGCACCTTGCGCCGGCGCCACGCCCCCGGACCATCCATGGCCGTCGGGACCGGCGTTGCTCCCGTCCCCAGGACGACGAAGAGCCGGAGACCCTGGAGTCCCCGGCTCTCGATCACCCTGGGAGATCTCCCAGGTTTCTGTGCGCGAGGGGGGAGTTGAACCCCCACGCCCTTTCGGGCACACGGACCTGAACCGTGCGCGTCTGCCTATTCCGCCACTCGCGCGCGCCGAGAAAGGCTAGCACGTCACCCGCGCGCCCTGGACCGGTGGTGCGACCCCGGCGCCGCCCGGCGGATACGATCGGACGCGGACCAGGAGGCGGTCCGATGCCGGACGCCGCGCAGCCACCACCCCGACAGCTGCGAGGCACCCCACCTGGGCGACCCAGGTCCGGCCCACGACCCGCCACCAGGCACGACGACGTCAGCGGGCCCGCCCCGCACGGCGGCCGGGAGGAGGTGGCATGGGAGTCCTCGACAAGTTCGAGAAGGGCGTGGAGCGCGTCGTCAGCAACGCGTTCGCGAAGGCCTTCAAGAGCGAGGTGAAGCCGGTCGAGCTCGCGAGCGCGCTCCGGCGCGAGATCGACGACCGCGCCGCCGTCGTCGGCCGCGACCGGACGGTGGTCCCCAACGAGTTCGTCATCGAGCTGTCCCCGGTCGACCACGAGCAGGTCGTCGAGTGGGGCGCGGAGCCGCTCGCGGACGAGCTCGCCGCGAACGTCACCGAGCACGCAACCGGCCAGCGGTACGCGTTCCTCGGCCCGGTGACCGTCGCGTTCGTCGAGAACGACGAGCTCGAGACCGGCCGCTTCCTCGTCCGCAGCGCCACCGTCCGCGGCGCGGTCGCGCCGGCCACCACGGTCGCCGCGAGCCAGCGGCACCCGCTCATCGACATCGACGGGCAGCGCTACCTGCTCACCGGGCCGGTCACGGTCATCGGGCGCGGCAGCGAGGCGGACATCATCGTGGACGACCCGGGCGTCTCCCGCCGGCACCTCGAGATCCGCGTGACGCCCGACGCCGTCATCGCCACCGACCTCGGCTCGACCAACGGCACGTACGTGGAGGGCCACCACGTGCCCGCCGCCACGCTCGTCGACGGGAACACGATCACCATCGGCCGCACGCGGATCCTCTTCTGGACCGGCAGCGACGACGACGAGGACCGGTGATCCGTCCCACATGAGTGAGCTGACGATCACCCTGCTCCGGCTGGGCTACCTGGTGCTGCTCTGGGTGTTCGTGCTCGCCGCGATCTCCGTGCTGCGCCGGGACCTGTACGGGACGCGCATCGTCAGCCGCCGCCTGCGCCGCCCCGGCGGCCGCAGCGAGCGGGCCCCGGTCCCCGCGCCGCCGCCGGGTGCCGCCGCTCCGGCGCCGATCCCCAAGCGCGACGCCGTCCCCCGCCGCCTGGTCGTCACCGCCGGCCCGCTGCGCGGGACCACCCTCCCGCTGGGCACGTCGGCGATCCTCATCGGCCGCGCGCCGTCCTGCACGCTCGTGCTCGACGACGACTACTCGTCGTCGCGGCACGCCCGCATCTACCCGGAGAACGGTCAGTGGTACGTCGAGGACCTCGGCTCGACCAACGGCACGTTCGTCGGGCGCCAGAAGATCGACCAGCCGACGCCGGTGACGATCGGCAGCCAGGTCAAGGTGGGCCAGTCGACGCTCGAGCTGCAGCGGTGAGGGGACGCACGTGACCATCGCCCTGCGCTACGCCGCCCGCTCCGACGTCGGCCTGGTGCGCTCGAACAACCAGGACTCGGCCTACGCCGGGCCGCACCTGC
>AXCX01000170.1 GCA_000767215.1 Actinotalea fermentans ATCC 43279 = JCM 9966 = DSM 3133 | reverse complement strand
CTCGTCGTCGCGGACGGCATGGGCGGGCACGCGGGCGGCGACGTCGCCTCGTCCGTCGCCGTCGCGCACCTGGCGCCGCTCGACGACGAGGCGCACGGGCCCGACGACGCGCTCGACGAGCTGGCCGCGGCGCTGTCCACGGCGCACGAGGAGCTGCTCGCGCTCGCCGAGGAGAACCCCGAGCTCGCGGGCCTCGGCACCACCGTGACGGCCCTGCTGCGCTCGGGCAACAAGCTCGCGATGGCGCACATCGGCGACTCCCGCGCGTACCTGCTGCGCGACGGCGAGCTCGCGCAGGTGACCACCGACCACTCGTTCGTGCAGCACCTGGTCAACACGGGCAAGCTCACGCCGGAGGAGGCGGAGCACCACCCGCAGCGCTCGGTCCTGCTGCGCGTGCTCGGCGACTTCGACATGGAGATCGTCCCGGACCTGTCGGTGCGCGAGGCCCGCCCGGGCGACCGGTGGCTGCTGTGCAGCGACGGCCTGTCCGGCGTCGTGAGCCACGACACCCTGGCCGAGACGATGCGCGACGTCCCGGACGCCGGCGCGTGCGCGGAGCAGCTCGTCGAGCTCGCGCTGCGCGGCGGCGCGCCGGACAACGTGACCGTCGTCGTCGGCGACGTCGTCGAGCTGGACGACCTGCCCGACGGCGCCGCGCCGGAGACCACGAGCCACGTCGTCGGCGCCGCGGCGCTCGACCGCAACCGTCCGACGCGCGGGGGCCGGGG
>AXCX01000169.1 GCA_000767215.1 Actinotalea fermentans ATCC 43279 = JCM 9966 = DSM 3133 | reverse complement strand
CCCGCCCGCGGCCCCACGCCGGCCGACCCGCGCCAGCCGGGCCTCGCGGGCCCGTCGCGTCGCGGCCGAGCAGCACCGCTGCGAGGTCAAGTCGTTGCGGCGGACTCCCCCGCGTCGTCAGCCGGAGTGACGTCGGCCGCACCCTCGGCGGCGTCCTGCTCGACGGACCGCCGCGCCTCGTCGCGCACGAGGCGCACCCACAGGGCGACCGCGAACGCCCCGAACAGCCACCACTGCGCCGCGTAGGCGAGGTTCTGCAGGTCCCAGGCCCCCGTCGGCGGGTCGGGCAGCGGCGCGGGCAGGAGCGCCCCCTGCGCGGGCTCGACGGCGGTGAGCAGCAGGTAGCCCGTGTAGACCGGGCCGCCCCAGCGGTTGACCAGGGCCGCCGGGCTCACGTCCGCCACCTGACCAGGGGGCAGGTCCACGTCGTCGTGCGCGGGCTCGCCCACCTGCAGGACGCCGGTCACGGTCGCGTCACCGCCGGGCGCCGGGAAGGCCGCGGCGTCGCCGGCGTCGGGCACCCAGCCGCGGACGACGGCGAGGGTCGCGCCCGTGCCGTCCACGACGAAGGGGGTCACGACGAACAGGCCGGTCTCGCCCTCGCGCTCGCGGTCCGGCACGAGCACCTCGTCCGACCCGAACGTGCCCTCCGCGACGACGAGGCGCCGGTCGGCCACGCCCGTGAACGTCGCCTGAGGTGCCAGGACGTCGGCGAGCGGGACGGCGTCGGCGGCCTGCGCGGCCTGCGCCGCCTCGGCCTGGCGCGCGGACTGCTGCGCCCGGTCCAGCTGCCACACCCCCAGCCGCGCGCACACCGCCGCGATGGCGAGGAGCACGAGGAGGATGCCGAGCATGCGGGGCGAGCGCGCCGTCCGGCCGTAGGGGGGCCGGTCCTCGATCACACCGGCCACGGTACCTGCCCGCGCGCGCGACGCGTCCGCGCGCCCGGGTGGCACGGAACCGCAGGTCGGGATCGTCACGTGCGAACGTGCTTCGAGCAGTTCGTCCCGCACGAGGAGGGGCGGGCGATGGTGCGCCCGAGGGCCGGGATGTGATGCGATGAGCGCGTGCGGAGCGACCGCGGGCGAGATGGCCACATCGGGTCGCCTTTGTCGGGGCCGAACGTCCCCTGTCCTGGCCCACACGCACGGCAACCTAAGGAGCGGACCGGGACCCACCCGGCCGCCGGCAGCCCTGTGAGGAGAGCGTCATGACCTCAGTCCTGGACAGCCCCGCCGGCTGGCGCACCCGCGAGGTCGCGCCTCTCGACGACGAGACGCTCGAGCGCGTGGACAAGTGGTGGCGTGCCGCCAACTACCTGTCCGTCGGCCAGATCTACCTGCTCGACAACCCGCTGCTCGCCGAGCCGCTGCACCGGGACCACGTCAAGCCGCGCCTCCTCGGCCACTGGGGCACGACGCCGGGCCTGAACTTCCTCTACGCGCACCTCAACCGGGCGATCGCCGAGCGCGAGCAGTCCACGATCTACATCACCGGCCCGGGCCACGGCGGCCCGGGCCTCGTCGCGAGCGCCTACCTCGACGGCACGTACTCGGAGGTCTACTCCGACATCACCGAGGACGCCGAGGGCCTGCGCCGCCTCTTCCGCCAGTTCTCGTTCCCGGGCGGCATCCCGAGCCACGTCGCGCCCGAGACCCCGGGCTCGATCCACGAGGGCGGCGAGCTCGGCTACGCGCTCTCCCACGCGTACGGCGCCGCGTTCGACAACCCCGACCTGCTGGTCGCCGCGGTCGTGGGCGACGGCGAGGCCGAGACCGGCCCGCTCGCCACGAGCTGGCACTCCAACAAGTTCGTCAACCCGGTCCAGGACGGCGTCGTCCTGCCGATCCTGCACCTGAACGGGTACAAGATCGCCAACCCGACGGTGCTCGCGCGCATCGACGAGGACGAGCTCAGCGCGCTCATGGTGGGCTACGGGCACAAGCCGCACCTGTTCACCGCCGGCTTCGACGACGAGGACGCGCACTCGATCCACCGCCGCTTCGCGCTGGTGCTCGACGAGGTGCTCAACGAGATCGCCGAGATCAAGGACCGCGCGGCCCGCGGCGACGAGACCCGCCCCATGTGGCCGATGATCGTCTTCCGCACCCCCAAGGGCTGGACCGGCCCGGACTACATCGACGGCAAGAAGACCACCGGCTCGTGGCGCGCGCACCAGGTGCCGCTCGCGAGCGCGCGGGACACGCCCGAGCACCTGCAGGTGCTGCGCGAGTGGCTCGAGAGCTACGGCCCCGAGGAGCTGTTCGACGCCGACGGGCGCGTCTCCGCCGACATCCGCGCCCTGGCCCCCGCGGGCCACCTGCGGATGAGCGACAACCCGCACGCCAACGGCGGCCTGCTGCTCAAGGACCTGCGCCTGCCGGACTTCCGCGAGTACGCGGTCGACGTCCCGCGACCGGGCGGCTCGTTCGCGGAGGCGCCGCGCATCCTCGGCCAGTGGCTGGCCGACGTCATCCGGCTCAACCCGGACAACTTCCGGATCTTCGGCCCGGACGAGACCGCGTCCAACCGCCTGCAGGCCGTCTTCGAGGCGACCGACAAGCAGTGGAACGCCGAGTTCGAGGGGCCCGAGGTCGACGAGCACATGGCCCGCGCGGGCCGCGTGCTCGAGATGCTGTCCGAGCACCAGATGCAGGGCTGGCTCGAGGGCTACCTGCTCACCGGCCGGCACGGCCTGTTCAACTGCTACGAGGCGTTCATCCACATCGTCGACTCGATGGTGAACCAGCACGCGAAGTGGCTGAAGGTCACCGCGGACATCCCGTGGCGCCGGCCCATCGCGAGCCTGAACTACCTGCTGTCCTCGCACGTGTGGCGCCAGGACCACAACGGCTTCAGCCACCAGGACCCGGGCTTCATCGACCACGTGGTCAACAAGAAGGCCGAGATCGTCCGGGTGTACCTGCCGCCGGACGCCAACACCCTCCTGTCGACCTACGACCACTGCCTGCGCAGCCGCGACTACGTCAACGTCGTGGTCAGCGGCAAGCAGCCGGCGCCGAACTTCCTGACCATGGAGCAGGCGATCGCGCACTGCACGCGCGGCGTCGGCATCTGGGACTGGGCCGGCACCGAGGTCGAGGGCCAGCAGCCCGACGTCGTGCTGGCGTGCGCGGGCGACGTGCCCACGCTCGAGGTGCTGGCGGCGGCGCACATCCTGCGCGAGCGCGTGCCGGTGCTCAAGGTCCGCGTCGTCAACGTCGTCGACCTCATGCGCCTGCAGGACGCGCGGGAGCACCCGCACGGCCTGTCCGACCGCGAGTTCGACAACCTCTTCACCGCCGACCGGCCGATCGTCTTCGCCTACCACGGCTACCCGTGGCTCATCCACCGCCTCACGTACCGCCGCAACGGCCACGACAACCTGCACGTGCGCGGCTACAAGGAGGAGGGCACCACGACCACGCCCTTCGACATGGCGATGCTCAACGACATCGACCGCTACAAGCTCGTCATCGACGTCATCGACCACGTCCACTGGATGCGGTCGGGCCAGGCGAACCTGCGCCAGGAGATGGTCGACGCGCGGCTGCGGGCCCGGGCCTACACGCGCGACCACGGCGAGGACATCCCCGAGGTCCGCGACTGGGTGTGGCCGGACGCGGGCGAGACCGGGACCGCCGAGGGCGGCCCGCAGCAGGACCAGGTGTCGGCCACCGCCGCCACCGGGGGCGACAACGAGTAGTAGGAGCCATGGCACGCAGCTTGTACATCACCTCCTCCGAGGGCGACACCGGCAAGTCCACGATCGCGCTCGGCATGGTCGACCTGCTCAGCCGCACGGTGCGGCGGGTCGGGGTCTTCCGCCCGGTCGCCCGGTCCTCGGACCAGCGTGACTACGTGCTCGAGGTCCTCCTCGCGCACGACGGCGTCGACCTCACCTACGACCAGTGCGTCGGGGTGACGTACGAGGACGTGCACGCGGACCCGGAGGCGGCGCTCGCCCGCATCGTCACGCGGTACCACGACATGGCGCGCGAGTGCGACGCCGTCGTCGTCGTCGGCACCGACTACACGGACGTCGCGGGACCGACCGAGCTCGCCTACAACGCGCGCATCGCGGCCAACCTCGGCGCGCCGGTGCTCCTGGTCGTCAGGGGCACCGGCCGCCGGCCGGACGCCATCCGGCAGGCGGCGGAGGTGAGCCTCGCGGAGCTGCGCGCGCAGCACGCGGAGGTGCTCGCCGTCGTCGCCAACCGGTGCGAGCCGGAGCAGGTGACCCAGGTCAAGGACGCGCTCGCCGCGACGGGGCTGCCCGCGTGGGCGGTGCCCGAGGACCAGCTGCTCGCCGCGCCGACCGTCCGCGCGGTGATGGAGGCCGTCGAGGGCCGCCTCGTGGCCGGTGACGAGGCGCTCCTGTCGCGCGAGGCGCTCGACGTGCTCGTCGGCGCGATGTCGCTCGAGCACCTCATGGAGCGCCTCACCGACGGCGCGATCGTCATCACCCCGGGTGACCGGGGCGACATCCTGCTGGGGCTCGTGTCCGCGCACGCCGCGGACGGCTTCCCGTCGCTCGCGGGCATCGTGCTCAACGGCGGCTTCGAGCCGCCGGAGGTCATCACCCGCCTGGTCAGCGGCCTGGGCCAGCGGCTGCCGATCATCGAGACCGAGCTCGGCACGTTCCGGACGACGAACCGCGCCGCGGCGGTCCGCGGCCGGCTGTCGTCGGACTCCCAGCGCAAGGTCGACACGGCGCTCGCGCTCTTCGAGCGGCACGTGGACGGCCCCGAGGTGCTGCGCCACCTCGACGTCTCCCGGACGTCGGTCGTGACCCCGCTGATGTTCGAGTACGAGCTGCTCGCCCGTGCGCGGGCCGACCGCAAGCACATCGTGCTCCCCGAGGGCAGCGACGACCGCATCCTGCGGGCCGCGTCGACGCTGCTGCAGCGCGACGTCGCCGACCTGACGATCCTCGGCAACGAGGCGGGCATCCGGGCCCGCGCGACCGAGCTGGGCCTCGACATCGCCGCGGCGAAGGTGCTCGACCCCAAGGAGGGCGAGCTGTTCGAGCGCTTCGCCCACGAGTACGCCGAGCTGCGCAAGCACAAGGGCATGACCGTCGAGCGGGCGCGGGAGATCGTCGGCTCGGTGTCCTACTTCGGCACGATGATGGTCCAGGACGGGATCGCGGACGGCATGGTGTCCGGCGCGATCCACACGACGGCGCACACCATCCGGCCCGCGTTCGAGATCATCAAGACCACGCCCGACGTGTCGATCGTCTCGAGCGTGTTCCTCATGTGCCTCGAGGACCGGGTGCTCGTCTACGGCGACTGCGCCGTGAACCCCGACCCGACGGCGGAGCAGCTCGCGGACATCGCGATCTCCTCGGCCGAGACCGCCAAGCAGTTCGGCATCGCACCGCGCATCGCGATGCTGTCGTACTCCACGGGCGAGTCGGGCACGGGCGCCGACGTCGACAAGGTCCGCGCCGCGACCGCGCTGGTGCGTGAGCGCCGCCCCGACCTCGACGTCGAGGGCCCCATCCAGTACGACGCCGCGGTCGACGCGTCGGTCGCCAAGACGAAGATGCCGGACTCGGCCGTGGCCGGCCGCGCGACGGTGTTCGTCTTCCCCGACCTCAACACCGGCAACAACACCTACAAGGCCGTGCAGCGGTCGGCCGGCGCCATCGCCATCGGCCCGGTGCTGCAGGGCCTGCGCAAGCCCGTCAACGACCTGTCCCGCGGCGCGCTGGTGCAGGACATCGTCAACACGGTGGCCATCACCGCCATCCAGGCACAGGCCATGAGCCCCTCGAAGGAGAGCAAGTGAGCGAGCAGGTCCTGGTCGTCAACTCAGGGTCCTCGTCGATCAAGTACCAGCTGATCGACATGGCCAGCGAACAGGCGCTGGCCACCGGGATCGTCGAGCGCATCGGCCTCGAGGTCGGGCGCGCGAAGCACGAAGGGCTCGACGGCGAGACGGTGCTCGAGCGCCACGTCGCCGACCACGAGGAGGGCATGGCGATCGTCCTGTCGCTCTTCGCCGAGCACGGTCCGCAGATCGACGAGTCGCGGCTGGTCGCCGTCGGCCACCGCATCGTGCAGGGCGGCAGCGTCTTCGCCGGCCCGGCCCTCGTCGACGAGACGGTGCAGCAGCAGATCGCCGACCTGTCGCCGCTCGCGCCGCTGCACAACCCCGCGCACGTCGCCGGCCTGACGGCCGCTCGGCACGCCTTCCCGAACACCCCGCACGTCGCCGTGTTCGACACCTCGTTCCACCAGACGATGCCGCCCGCCGCGTACACGTACGCGATCGACCGGGACCTGGCGGACCGCTACGCGATCCGGCGCTACGGCGCGCACGGCACCTCGCACAAGTTCGTGTCGCGGCACACGGCCGAGCTGCTCGGCAAGGACCCCGCCGAGGTCAACGTGATCGTGCTGCACCTCGGCAACGGCGCCTCGGCCAGCGCCGTCCAGGGCGGCCGGTGCATCGACACGTCGATGGGCCTGACGCCGCTCGCCGGCCTGGTGATGGGCTCGCGCTCGGGCGACATCGACCCCGCGGTGCTCTTCCACCTCTCGCGCGAGGCGGGCATGACCACCGACGACCTCGACAACCTGCTCAACCGTCGCTCGGGCATGCTGGGCCTGTCGGGCCACACCGACATGCGCGACGTGCACGACGCCGTCGCGGCGGGCGACGAGCGGGCGCGCACCGCGCTCGAGGTGTACTACCACCGGCTCCGCACGTACGTCGGGGCGTACTACGCGCACCTCGGCCACGTCGACGCCATCGCCTTCACGGCCGGCATCGGCGAGAACGACGACATCGTGCGCGAGAACTCGATGGCCGGCCTCGAGCACCTCGGCATCGTGCTGGACCTCGAGCGCAACGCCGGCCGCAAGAAGACCGACACGCTCATCTCCACCGACGACTCACCCGTCAAGGTGTTCGTCGTGCCGACCAACGAGGAGCTGGAGATCGCGCGCGAGTCGGTCGCGCTCGTGACGGCCTCGCAGGACTGACGCTCCGGCGCCGAGCGGCTGCGGCCGGGTCAGCCCGCCCGCAGCCGCTCGGCGAGGAACTCGACGATCCGCCGCAGCGGCACCTCGGCGTCCACCCCGCCGAAGCAGTGGTCGGCGCCCGGCACGAGGTCGAGGACGACGTCGCGGGCGCCCGCGGCGACGAGCGCCTCGTGCAGGCGCACGGTCTGGCGCACGGGGACCACGGAGTCCGCGTCGCCGCTGATCAGCAGCATCGGGGGCGCGTCGGCGTGGGCGTGCGTGATCGGTGAGGCCGCGTCCCACGCCGCCGGCGCCTCGTCGGGCAGCCCGCCCATGAGCAGGACCTCCGGGGTGCCGCGCCGCTCCTCGGGCGTCGCCTGCTCGACGCCGTCGAAGTCGCGCAGGTCCGTGACGCCGTAGAGGACCGCGGCGGCCTGCACCGCCGTCGGGCCGGTGCCCGTCAGCGCCGCCATCGCGGCGAGGTGACCGCCCGCGCTCTCCCCCGCGACGCCGATCCGGGCCGGGTCGATCCGCAGCACGTCGGCGTGGGCGCGCAGGAAGCGCAGCGCCTCGGCGACGTCGTCACCCTGGGCCGGCCACCGCGCCTCGCCGGAGAAGCGGTAGTCGATGGTCGCGACGGCCAGACCGGCCTCGACGAGCAGCGGGAAGAACAGGCCGGGCGGCCAGGTGCTCGGCGTCTCCCGCCGGTCGCCCTCCCACCACGCGCCGCCGTGGATCCACACCACGCACGGTGCCGGGGGCGTGCGGCGTACCGGCACGTAGACGTCCATGAGCAGCCGCCGGAAGCCCTGCCGGGCCACGTACGTCACGCCGCGGTGGCACACGGCCCCGGGCACGACGGCGGACACGTCCAGCTCGCCCTCGAGGGCGCCGTCCGACTCCAGGGATGTCGACATGGCCGGAAGCCTACGTGCCGCGAGCCGGGGTGGGCGGCCCTCCCCGGGGCCGCCCACCCCTCCTGCCCCGCTCGCTCAGCCGAGGGCAAGTACCTCGCGGACCTCCGGGTCCGCCAGCGCGAGGCACGCGGCCCGCGCGTCGCCCGCCGTCCGGGCCGCGCGCGCGGTCGCCG
>AXCX01000168.1 GCA_000767215.1 Actinotalea fermentans ATCC 43279 = JCM 9966 = DSM 3133 | reverse complement strand
GTCGCGGCGACGCGCTGGCGTCGATGCCCGCCGTCCGGGACGCCGTCGACGACGGACGCGTGACCGTCGAGCACGTCGACGTCGTCGCGCGCACGGCGGCCGGCGCGTCCGCCCCCGTGCGTGCTGCCCTGGCCTCACCGGAGGGGCAGGCGGAGCTGCTGGCGATGGCGGGGCGCGTCGACGCGGGACGGTTCGCCAAGGCCGCGGCGCTGTGGGCCGCCGCACTCGACCGGGCAGCGCTGGAGCGCGGGCACCAGGTGCAGCGCGGCAGGCGGTTCCTCCACCTCGCCGAGACGCCCGACGGCACACGGATCAGCGGCCAGCTCGACGCGGTGACTGGGCATCGGGTGCGGCTCGCCCTCGAGGCCATGGCCGGCAAGCCGCCTGCCGACGACGATCGCACGCCCGAACAGAGGAGGGCTGACGCACTCGCGAGCCTGGCCGACGTGGCGCTGGGCGTCACGTCGGCGGACGGAGTGCCGGTAGGTCCCAGGGCGACGGTGTCCTTCGTCATGCGCGAGGAGACCTGGGCGGCGCTCCGGGAGGAGCAGCGGGCTGCCGGGGAGGCGGGTACCGCGCCGGCGTCGGGGCCGGTCACGGGCGCGCGCCTGGAGAACGCACCGCCCGCCACCTACGACGGTGTCGCGCTGCCACCGAGCGAGCTCGCCCGACTGCTGTGCGACTGCGAGCTGACGCGCGTCGTGATCGACGCCGACGGGCAGCCGTTGGACCTCGGCCGCACGAGGCGTCAGTACACGGCCGGTCAGCGACGTGCGGTCACGGTGCGCGACGCCGGTTGCTTCTGGCCAGGCTGCGGGACGCCGACGAGGTGGTGCGAGGTACATCACCTCGTCTGGTGGGACCGCGACGGCGGGGAGACCGACGTCGTCGACGGCGCCCTCGCCTGCTCGTTCCACCACCACGAGCTGCACCGGCTGGATCTGGCGGTGACCAGGTACACCGTTCCCGGCGCCGCATGCGGGCCTGGCGAGAGCCGGACACGGTACGTCGTCGCGACCCCCGGTGGCCGCGTTCTCGCGGACGGCCGCCCCGAGGACGACGTCGGCGGACGGGTCGGAGCGGCGATGCGTGCATGGGTCCCCGGGAAGGGGGCGGTTGATGCGGCCGGCGCAGACTCGGCCGCGCAGGAGCGGGCGAGGTGCGAGCGGGTGGCGTGCTGACGCGCGCGTCGGGCCTGTGACCTGCGGCGGCGCGCTGCGGTGCGGTGCGGTGTCGGTGTCGAGGTCGGTGTCGGTGTCGGCTGGGAGGGTCGGGGCATGGAGATCGTGATCGGGCTCGTGGCACTGCTCGTGGGCGTCGTCGGCGGGTGGGTGCTCGGCATCGTCCGGGCGGAGGCCCGGATCCGGCGAGCGGCGGTACGCGTCGCCGAGGCACGCGCGTTGCTCGAGGCCGAGCGCCGGGTGTCCGCAGAGCGCGTGGCCGCGGCCCAGGAGGACCGGGCGCGTCTGAGCGAGCAGTTCCGGGCGCTCGCGGCCGACGCCCTGCGCGCGAACTCCGAGCAGTTCCTGGTCGTCGCCGAGGAGCGGCTCGGCCGCACCCAGGCCGCGGGTGCGTCTGGACTGGCGCAGCAGCAGGACGCCGTGCGGCGGCTGGTCGAGCCGCTGACCCGCACGCTCGACCAGGTGAAGCAGGAGGTGAGCACGGCCGAGCGGGCGCGCGCGGACGCGGCCGCCGCCCTCGCCGAGCAGCTGCGATCGATGCGTGAGTCCTCCGAGCTCCTGCGTTCCGAGACGGGCCAGCTCGTCAGTGCACTGCGCACCTCGCAGGTGCGCGGACGGTGGGGCGAGGTCCAGCTGCGCCGGGTGGTGGAGTCCGCGGGCATGCTCGAGCACGTCGACTTCGTCGAGCAGCATCACGTGACGACCGACGAGGGAGCGCTGCGACCCGACATGGTCGTGCACCTGGCCGGCGGGAAGAACGTGGTGGTCGACGCCAAGGTCGCCGTGCTCGGCTACCTGGACGCCATGCAGGCCACCGACGAGGCGGTGCGCGCCGACCGGCTCGCCGCTCACGCACGCCACATGCGCCGACACATCGACGACCTCGCCGCCAAGGAGTACTGGGAGCAGGTGGCGCCGTCCCCGGAGTTCGTCGTCATGTTCGTCCCCGCCGAGGCGTTCCTGCATGCGGCGCTCGAGGCGGACGGGACGCTCATCGAGCACGCGATGGAGCGGGGCGTCGTGCTCGCGACCCCGATGACGCTCGTCGCGCTCCTGCGAACGGTCGCCTACGCCTGGCGCCAGGACGCCCTGGCCGCCAACGCTCAGCAGGTCCTCACGCTGGGACGCGAGCTGCACGGACGGCTGGCCACGCTCGGCGGTCACGTGGGGCGCCTGGGACGCCAGCTCGACGGAGCCGTGCGCGCCTACAACGAGACCGTGAGCTCGTTGGAGTCACGCGTCCTGGTCAGCGCCCGGCGCATGGCGGAGCTCAAGGTCACGGACGCCGAGCTCGAGGTCCCTGCACAGATCGACCGAGCGGCACGCCAGGTCCAGGCGGCCGAGCTCGTCGCCGCGGAGGCCAACCGCGTGGTCGCGCTCGGCTGAGGCGACCGCGTCGTCGCCCACGGCTGAGGCGACCGCGTCGTCGCGCTCGGCTGAAGCAACCGCGTCGTCGCCCACGGCTGAGGCGACCGCGTTGTCGCCCACGGCTGAGAGGCGACTCGTCAGAGGTGCCTAGACCGGCTCGACCGAGAGGGGCCGACGCTCGCCCCGCGCCGGGCGCCCGACCGGCTCTCCCGCGGCCTTGAGGTCGGCACGCAGCTCGCGCGGCAGCGAGAACATGAGGTCCTCGGTGGCGGTGCGCACCTCCTGGACGTCGCCGTAGCCGAGCTCCGCGAGCCGCACCAGCACGTCGCCCACGAGGATCTCCGGCACCGACGCCCCCGAGGTCACTCCCACGGTGCGCACGCCGTCGAGCCAGGCCGGGTCGATCTCGGCCGCGTGGTCGATCCGGTGCGAGTCCCGCGCACCCGACTCCAGGGCGACCTCGACCAGGCGCACCGAGTTCGAGGAGTTCGCCGAGCCCACCACGATGACGAGGTCGCACTCCGCGGCGATCTTCTTCACCGCGACCTGGCGGTTCTGGGTGGCGTAGCAGATGTCGTCGCTGGGCGGGTCCGCGAGCAGCGGGAACCGCTCCCGCAGACGGCGCACCGTCTCCATGGTCTCGTCGACCGACAGCGTCGTCTGCGAGAGCCACACGACCTTCGCGGGGTCGCGGACCACGACGTCGTCGACGTCGTCCGGGGAGTTGACGACCTGGATGTGGTCGGGCGCCTCGCCCGACGTGCCCTCGACCTCCTCGTGCCCCTCGTGCCCGATGAGGAGGATGTCGAAGTCGTCCCCGGCGAACCGGACCGCTTCCTTGTGCACCTTCGTCACGAGCGGGCAGGTGGCGTCGATGGTCTGCAGACCCCGCGCCTCCGCAGCCGCGTGGACCGCCGGCGAGACGCCGTGCGCCGAGAAGACCACCCGGGCGCCCTCGGGCACCTGGTCGGTGTCGTCGACGAAGATCGCTCCCCGCGCCGCCAGGGTCTCGACCACGTACTTGTTGTGGACGATCTCCTTGCGGACGTACACGGGCGGGCCGTAGTGCTCGAGGGCCTTCTCCACCGCGACGACCGCACGGTCCACGCCCGCGCAGTACCCGCGGGGCGCAGCGAGCAGGACGCGACCGCGCGCCGGGGCGGGCGCACCGGCCGACGGGCTGGACGCCGGACGTGCCGTCGGATCGCTCGACGAGTCGTGGAGGGGGTTCACCGCCTCAGTCTACGAAACCCCCTGTGAACGACCCGTGGTGGCCCGTCGTGCGACTGGTGAGGGGCCACAGGGCGACCTGCCGCGAGGAGGTCGGCCGTGGATGGCAGGCTGTGCCCGTGACCGACGCCGCGCCCCTCGAGCGCCCCACCGCGCTCCCCCCGCGCGCGGCCGACACCTCGCCGACGGCGCCCTGGCCCGTGCGGCACCTGGCGCAGAAGATCGCGGACTACATCCACCGCATGCCCGGCGTCTGGGTCGAGGGCCAGGTGGTCCAGCTCAACCGTCGCCCGGGCGCCTCGGTCGCGTTCCTCACCCTCCGCGACACCGACGCCGACGTGTCGATGCCCGTCACCGTCCACACGCGGGTGCTCGCCGCGGCGACCGCGCCCGTCGAGGAGGGCGCGCACGTCGTCGTGCACGCCACGCCCACCTACTGGGCCAAGCGCGGCACCCTGTCGCTCCAGGCCGACGAGATCCGCGCCGTCGGGCTCGGGGAGCTGCTCGCCCGCATCGAGCACCTCAAGCGGGTCCTGGCGGCCGAGGGCCTGTTCGACGCCGACCGCAAGCGGCGCCTGCCGTTCCTGCCGCGCGTCGTCGGCCTCGTCTGCGGACGCGAGTCGAAGGCCGAGCACGACGTCGTCGTGAACGCCCGGGCGCGCTGGCCGCAGGTCGAGTTCGAGATCCGGGAGGTCGCGGTCCAGGGCCCCAGCGCGGTCGGCGAGGTGAGCCGAGCCGTGACGGCGCTCGACGCCGACGCGCGGATCGAGGTCATCGTCGTCGCGCGGGGCGGCGGCTCGGTCGAGGACCTGCTGCCCTTCAGCAACGAGACGCTCGTGCGCACCGTCGCCGCGTGCCGCACCCCCGTGGTGAGCGCCATCGGCCACGAGACCGATGCACCCCTGCTCGACCTCGTCGCCGACTACCGCGCCTCCACGCCGACGGACGCCGCCAAGCGGATCGTGCCCGACGTCGGCGAGGAGCGCGCGCGCCTCCTGCAGGCCCGGACCCGCATGCGGTCGACGCTCGACGCACTCGTGCGCCGTGAGGGCGACCGGCTCGCCGCGGTGCGCTCCCGTCCGGCGCTCGCGCGGCCCGAGACGCTGCTCGACGCGCACCAACGCCACGTCCTCGACCTGCGGCGGGCTTCCTGGCGGGCGCTCGACGCACGCGTGACGTCGGGCACGGCCGAGGTGCGCCACCTGGCGGCGCAGGTCGCAGCCCTGTCGCCCGCCGCGACGCTCGAGCGCGGCTACGCGGTGGTCCAGCGGGACGACGGCGCCGTCGTCCGCTCGCCCGACGACGTCGCCCCCGGCGCGCGCCTTCGCGTGCGCCTCGCCAGGGGCGAGCTCGCGGCGGAGGTCCTGCCCGACTCCGGCGGCCGGCCCGGCCCGGAGTCCACGAGCGCGCAGGACGCAACGAAGAAGCAGGACGCCACGAAGAAGCAGGGCTCCACGAAGACGCAGGGCCAGCAGGCTCAGCGGGCACCACGGAAGACGAAGGGCGAGCGGGAATCATGAGCGACGCGCCAGGAAAGGACCGCCCCGTGCAGGACCTGACGTATGAGCAGGCGCGCGACGAGCTCGTCGCCGTCGTCGCCCGCCTCGAGGCCGGCGGCGAGACCCTCGAGGGCTCGCTCGCCCTGTGGGAGCGCGGTGAGGCGCTCGCCGCGCGCTGCCAGGACTGGCTCGACGGCGCCCGGCAACGACTCGACGCCGTCCGCGCCGCCCCCGGCACCTCTGGCGGCGCTGGCCCGTCGGGGCGCCCCACCGACCAGGCAGTCCCGGGCGACGCAGCCGACGAGGACCTCTCGTGACCGCGGCTTCCCCGGATCCGGAGGGCACCGACGTCCTCGAACCCACCCAGGCGCCGGGCCGACCGGAGGACGCCGACGTGGTCGAGCGTGCGTACGCGCCCCTCACCGAGAGCGCGCCCGGTGTGCCCGTCGACGCCGCGGAGCGCCGCGTGCTCGTCATCGGTGAGGCCCTCGTCGACGTGGTGCACGCGCGCGACGGAGCCGTCACCGAGCACGTCGGCGGCAGCCCGGCGAACGTCGCGCTGGGCCTGGGCCGACTGGGCCGCGGCGTCGACCTGCTGACGTGGCTGGGCCGGGACGACCGTGGACACCGGATCACCGAGCACCTCGCGGCGTCGGGAGCGGCGCTCGTGCCCGGGTCCGACGGCGCAGGGCGCACCTCGGTCGCCACCGCCCGCCTCTCCGACGACGGCAGCGCCACCTACGACTTCGACCTCACGTGGCGCATCCCCGAGACGTGGGCGTCCCCGCCCGGCCCGCCGATCGCGGTGCACACGGGCTCGATCGCCGCGGTGCTCGAGCCGGGTGCGGGCGACGTCGCCCGCATCCTGGCGGCACACCGCGCGTCGGCCACGATCACGTACGACCCGAACCTGCGCCCCTCGCTGATGCCCCCACCGGAGCAGACGCGCCCCGTGGTCGAGCGCGTCGTCGCGCTGGCGGACGTCGTCAAGGTCAGCGACGAGGACCTCGCCTGGCTCGCGCCGGACGACCCGCTGGGTCTGGCACAGGAGTGGGTGACGGCGGGGCCGGCGCTCGTCGTCGTGACCCGCGGCGGGCAGGGGGCCGTGGCCTGGTCCGCGACGGGCGTCCGCATGGAGGTCCCGGCGCCCCCCGTCAGCGTGGCCGACACGGTCGGCGCCGGCGACTCGTTCATGGCGGGTCTCGTCGACGGGCTGTGGGGCGCGGGGCTGCTCGGGCCCGACGCCCGCTCCGCGCTGCGCGCGATCGACGAGGCGACCCTCCGCTCGGTGCTGGAGCGGTGCGCGGTGATCGCCGCGATCACCGTCAGCCGCCCCGGGGCGAACCCGCCGACGGCGGCCGAGGTCGCCGCGTACGGGGCCTAGGCCGCGGCGGCGGCCAGGTCCGCCGCAGGGGCCGAGGTCACCTCGCGGTCCGGCTCGCGGCGTGGCGCTAGGAGGCCGCGCGTTCCGGCTGCGACCGGGACCCCGGGTCCGGCCGTCGACCCGCCGCGTCGCGGTCCCGGCGCTGGGCGCGGTCGAGCGACGCCCGGCGGACCTTCTCGTTGCGCTCGTCGATCTCGCGGGCCGCGTCCTCGTCGCGGGTGAGGTTCGCGCCGGTCTCGGGGTCGAACACGAGCAGTCGCGCGGGGTCGAACCACAGCGCGGCCCGGTCACCCTCACGGACGCGGGACTCGGCGTCGAGCGCGACGACCGCCTGCGAGCGCATGCCCTCCCCGTCCAGGTCCCGGTCGAGCTCCTCGAGCTTGGCCGCGACGGCCGGCTCGGTCTCGAACGGGATGTAGGCGTACAGCTCCGCACCCAGCCACTCGGTGACGTCCACGTCGGTCTCGAAGGTCACGCCCGTCGCTGCCTTGTCGTCCTCGAGGAGCTCCGCGTCCGAGACGTGCTCGGGCCTCAGGCCCACGATGACGAGCGAGCGGTCCCCGACGGCCGCCCGCAGGCGCTCGTCGAGGGGGACGTCGGCCAGGGGCAGGTGAAGCGTGTCCCCGTCGACCCGCCCCGGCAGGAAGTTCATCGGCGGCGAGCCGATGAACCCCGCCACGAAGAGGTTCACGGGCTGCTCGTACAGCCCCCGCGGCGAGGCGACCTGCTGCAGCTCGCCCTTGCGCAGGACGGCGACCCGGTCGCCGAGCGTCATCGCCTCGGTCTGGTCGTGGGTCACGTAGACGGTCGTCGTCCCGAGCCGGCGCTGGATGCGCGCGATCTCGGTCCGCATCTGGCCGCGCAGCTTGGCGTCGAGGTTCGACAACGGCTCGTCGAAGAGGAACGCGTCGGCGTCCCGCACGATGGCGCGCCCCATGGCCACCCGCTGCCGCTGGCCGCCCGAGAGATTCGCCGGCTTGCGCTCCAGGTGCTCGCTCAGCTCGAGCGTCTCGGCGGCGCGGGTGACGCGCTCGCGGACCTCCTCCTCGCTGAACCGCCCCTTGGCCAGCCGCATGGGGAACGCGATGTTCTCGAACACGGTCAGGTGCGGGTAGAGCGCGTAGTTCTGGAACACCATGGCGAGGTTCCGGTCCCGCGGCGCGCGGTCGTTCACGCGTGCGCCGTCGATCTCCAGGTCGCCGTCGCTGATGTCCTCCAGCCCGACGATCATCCGAAGGATCGTGGACTTCCCGCAGCCGGACGGCCCGACGAGGATGACGAACTCGCCGTCCTTGATGTCCAGGCTCACACCCTTCACCGCGAGGAACCCGTCCCCGTACTCCTTGACGACGTCCCGCAGGACTATCGAGGCCATCTGCGTCTCCCCTCGGGTGGGTGCTCGGGTGGGTCGGGTGGGTGCTCGGGTGGGT
>AXCX01000167.1 GCA_000767215.1 Actinotalea fermentans ATCC 43279 = JCM 9966 = DSM 3133 | reverse complement strand
CACCGCCGGAGCGGCCGAACATCCGTCAGGTCGCCACCCGGGCCGGCGTCTCGCCGATGACGGTCTCGCGGGTCCTCAACGACTCGCCGAAGGTGCTGCCCGACACCCGGCAGCGGGTCCTCGAGGTCATCCACGAGCTCGGCTACCGGCCGAACGCCGTCGCGCGGGCGCTCGCGACCCAGCGCACGCGCCGCATCGGCGTCCTCATGGACAGCGTCGGGGAGTACGGGCCCACCAGCACGCTCAACTCGATCGAGCTGGCCGCCCGGCAGGCGGGGTACACCGTCACGTCGATCTCCATCCGCGACGAGGCGCACCTCACGCCGGAGGAGTCGGTCGCGCACCTGACCGACCAGGGCGTCGAGGCGCTCTGCATCGTGGCGCCACGCTCGTCGTCGGTGTCCGCGATCCGCAAGATCGACGTCGGCGTGCCGGTGCTCGTGGTCAAGGCCGAGCGCGACCCGGCGTTCCTGACCGTGTCGGTGGACCAACACCTCGGCACGCTGCTCGCCGTCGACCACCTCGCGGCGCTCGGCCACACGGACATCCTCCATCTGGCCGGGCCGCTGGACTGGCTCGACGCCCGCAGCCGCGAGCGCGCCTTCCACGCCCGCGCGCAGTCGTGGGGGATGCGCGAGCGGCCGATCGTCGTCGGTGACTGGACGTCGGACTTCGGCTACGAGTTCGCGCGCGAGCTCACCACGCTGCCCGAGTACACGGCGATCTTCGCCGGCAACGACGAGATGGCCCTCGGCGTCATCCACGGGCTGCACGAGAACGGCATCCGCGTGCCGGAGGACATCAGCGTCGTCGGCTTCGACGACCTGCCGATGTCCCGGCACTTCCTGCCCCCGCTGACCACGATCCGGCAGGACTTCCACGCGCTCGGCCTGACCGCCATGCAGGTGCTGCAGGCCGCGATCGAGGGCCGGCCGATCCCGCAGCGCACCAAGATCCCGGTCGAGCTGGTGGTCCGCGCGTCGTCCGCCCCGCCCAGAGGCGCCCGATGACGACCCCCGCCCGGGCAACGAAGCCCCCACTGGTGCGCATGCGCGGCATCTCCGTCGCGTTCCAGGGCGTCCCGGTGCTGACCGACGTCGACCTCACGCTGTACCCGGGCGAGGTCCACTCGCTCATGGGGGAGAACGGCGCCGGCAAGTCCTCGCTGGTCAAGGTGCTGGCCGGGGTCTACGCCCGCGACGCGGGCACCGTGGAGATCGACGGCGAGACGGCCCGGATCCGTTCCGTGGCGGACGCGCAGCGGGCCGGCATCGCGGCCGTGCACCAGGACCTCGGGCTGTGCCCGAACCTCACGATCGGCGAGAACGTCATGCTCGGCAACGAGCCGCGCGGCCGGTGGGGGATCGACTGGCGGCGCACGCACGCCGTGGCGTCCGCGACGCTCGCCGAGCTCGGGCTCGAGGACCTCGACTCGCGCCGCCCGCTGTCCTCGCTGTCGCCGGCGGCGCAGCGGCTGGTCGGCGTCGCCCGGGCGATGGTCGCGCAGCCGCGCGTGCTCGTCCTGGACGAGCCGACGTCGTCGCTCGACGTCGGCGAGGTGGCGAAGCTCTTCGGCGTCGTGCGGCGGCTGCGCGAGAAGGGGGTGGCGATCGTCTTCGTGTCGCACTTCCTGGACCAGGTGTACGCGATCAGCGACCGCATCACGATCCTGCGGGACGGCCGCCGGGTGGGCGAGTACCTGCCCGACGACCTCGACCCGGCCGAGCTGATCTCGACCATGTTCGGCAAGGACATCGTCGGCCTCCAGGCGATCAGCTCCCAGCGCAAGGCGCACCGGCGAGAGCCGACGGGCCCGCCGGTCTACCGGGCTGCCGGCGTCGGGCGGCGAGGCACCATCGCGCCCACGAACCTCGAGCTGTACCCGGGGGAGATCGTCGGCCTCGCGGGCCTGCGAGGGTCGGGGCGCACCGAGCTGGCGCTGCTGCTCGGGGCTGCGGAGTCGCGGGACTCGGGCCAGATCGTCGTCGCGGGGCGGTCGACGACGTTCTCCAGCCCGCGCGTCGCGCTGCGGCAGCGGGTCGCCCTGCTGAGCGACGAGGGGCACGACGGCGGCGTCGTCGCCGAGCTCACGGTGCGCGAGAACCTGCTGCTGCCGCTGCAGGCGCTGCGTGGCTGGACCCGGCCGCTCTCGCGGCACGAGCAGCAGTCGGTCGTGACGACGTACCTCGAGTCGTTCTCGATCACCCCGCCCGACCCGGACCTGAAGGCGAAGTTCCTGTCCGGCGGCAACAAGCGCAAGCTCGCCCTCGCCGCGCTGCTGGCGACCCGGCCGCGCGTCCTCATCCTCGACGAGCCGACGATGGGCGCCGACGTCGCCTCGCGCGTGGAGATCCTGCGGCACCTCGCGCAGGCCGCGACCGAGGGCGTGGCCGTCGTGTTCATCTCCTCCGAGCTGGAGGACGTGGTGCGCGTGAGCGACCGGATCGTCGTCCTCAAGGACCGGCGCAAGATCGGCGAGCTCAGCAACGGTCCGGCCCTCAGCGCCGACACCGTCATCGAGATGATCGCCGCCGACGGCCGCGAACTCGACTGACGCGCGCGTCGGCCCTCCCGCCGCCCAGGTCCGCCTCGAGTGGAGCGTTCGCATCACGGGTGGAGCGTTCCGACGCGACACGCCCGGCGTGCCCGTCCGAAACGCTCCACTCACCGACGGCGCTGGGGGCGCTTGGGGCGAGTCGGACAAGCGTTACCGGATCGTCACTTTGGCGTCTTGACCGGTTCGTCGGTGTTACCGCTAACATCCGTCGTGTTAGCGGTACCACACGAACGCGTGCACGTCGCGTCGCCGGACTCCCCCGGGGCGCCTCTCAAGGAGGAGATGCATGTTCCGTACCAAGACCTGGGCCGCGGGCGTCGCCCTGACGGCAGGACTCGCCCTCGCGCTCGCCGGTTGCTCCGGTGACGACGGTGGCGACGACACCGACACCGGCACCGACACCGGCACCGACGCAGGCACCGACGACGGCGGTGACAGCGGCGAGCTCATCTCGGTGGGCTTCGTCGCGGTCGGCCCCGAGGGTGGCTGGCGTGCGGCCAACGAGAAGAACATCCAGGACACGTTCACCGAGGAGGCCGGCTTCGACCTGAGCTACGCGCCGGCGACCAACCTCGACCAGGCGTCGCAGATCGCGGCCTTCACCTCGTTCGTCGACGAGGGCGTGGACGTCATCCTGCTGTCGGCCACCGAGGGCTCCGGCTGGGAGGACTCGCTGACGCGTGCGCAGGAGGCGGAGATCCCCGTCATCCTGATCGACCGCGGCATCGAGCCTGACGACCCGAGCCTGTACGTGACCCGCATCGCGCCCGACAACTTCGTCGTCGCGCAGGGCGTGGCCGAGTGGGCCCTGTCCGCGCTGCCCGAGGGTGGCAACTACTTCACGCTCGAGGGCCCGGCGGGCGTCGGCGTCGTCAACGAGCGCAACCGCGGCTGGGACGACGTCATGGGCGACCACCCGGAGTTCGTCAAGGTCGGTGCGCAGACGGCGAACTGGTCGACCGAGGAGGCCAAGAGCGTCTTCGAGACCGTGCTCCGCGCCAACAACAACGACATCCAGATCGTCTTCGCGCAGAACGACGAGATGGGCCTGGGCGCGGCGCTCGCCGTCGAGGAGGCCGGCCTCACGCCTGGTGAGGACGTCAAGATCGCGACGATCGACGGCACCAAGCCCGCGCTCGAGGCGCTGGCCGCCGGCCGGCTCAGCTTCGTCGCCGAGTACAACCCGCTGTTCGGCCAGACGGCTCTCGAGGTCGTGAACACGGTGCTCGAGGGTGGGACCGTGGACTCGTACATCATCGTGCCCTCCGGCACGTTCGACTCGCCCGAGGCCGCCGAAGAGGCCCTCCCGAGCCGGGAGTACTGACAGCCACACGCGTGCCCGGCACCGAGCTGACCGGTGCCGGGCACGCGTCGGCCCGCGGGGCCGCGTCGACAGCGAGGTCGAAGTGAGGAAGAGGCCATGACAGCACCAGAACCCGTCGTCCGGATGACGGGGATCTCGATCGCGTTCCCCGGCGTCAAGGCGCTGGACGGCGTCGACTTCCGGCTCCTCCCGGGCGAGGTCCACTCGCTCATGGGGGAGAACGGTGCCGGCAAGTCGACCCTCATCAAGGCGCTGACGGGCGTCTACAAGATCGACGCGGGCACGATCGAGGTCCAGGGGACGCAGCGCCGCTTCCACGGCACGGCCGACGCGCAGGCGGCCGGGATCTCCACCGTGTACCAGGAGGTCAACCTGTGCACGAACCTCACCATCGGTGAGAACGTCATGCTCGGCCACGAGGTGCGCGGGCCGTTCGGCATCAACTGGCAGGCCACGTACCGCGGCGCCACGCAGGCCCTCACCAAGCTCGGCCTCGGCCACCTCGACCCGCGCCGGCCGCTCTCCTCGCTGTCGATCGCGCTGCAGCAGCTCGTCGCGATCAGCCGCGCGATGGCGACCGACTCGCGGGTCCTCATCCTCGACGAGCCGACCTCCAGCCTCGACGCCGCCGAGGTCGAGCAGCTCTTCGGCGTGATTCGGCGCCTGCGCGACGAGGGTGTCGCGATCCTCTTCGTCTCGCACTTCCTGGACCAGGTCTACGCGATCAGCGACCGCGTCACCGTGCTGCGCAACGGCCAGTACCAGGGCGAGTTCCTGCTCCGTGACCTCCCGCGCGCCAAGCTCATCGCCACGATGATCGGCAAGGACCTGGAGACGCTGGCGTCCCTGGAGTCCACGCGCTCCGAGCGTGCCGCCGCCCGGACGGGCGAGCCGCTGCTCAGCGCGACCGGCATCGGCCGCAAGGGCTCGATGGAGCCCACCGACGTCGAGGTGCACCGCGGCGAGGTCGTCGGGTTCGCCGGGCTCCTCGGCTCCGGCCGCACCGAGCTCGCGCGCCTGCTCTACGGCGCCGACAAGGCGGACTCCGGCTCCATCGCCATCGACGGCCGCAAGGTCGCCCTGACCAGCCCGGTCGCCGGCCTCGACAACCGCATCGCCTTCTCCACGGAGAACCGGCGCGACGAGGGCATCGTCGCCGACCTCACGGTGCGCGACAACGTCATCCTCGCCGTCCAGGCCAAGCGCGGCTGGGCCCGCCCGCTCTCGCGGCGCGAGGAGGACGAGATCGTCGGCAAGTACATCGCGGCCCTGAACATCCGCCCGGCCAACCCGAACATGCTCGCGGGCAACCTCTCGGGCGGGAACCAGCAGAAGGTCCTCCTGGGCCGCTGGCTGGCCACCGAGCCCGAGCTGCTCATCCTCGACGAGCCGACGCGCGGCATCGACGTCGGCGCGAAGGCGGAGATCCAGGACAGCGTCGCCACGCTCGCGGCCGACGGCGTCGCCGTCGTCTTCATCTCCTCCGAGCTGGAGGAGGTCGTGCGGATCAGCGACCGGATCGTCGTCCTCAAGGACCGCGCCAAGATCGGCGAGATCACCAACGGCCCGAACGTCACCGCGCAGCAGGTGGTCGAGCTGATCGCCGCGCACGGCGACGGAGACCTCCCGGACGGCGACGATCCGGGCGACAATCACCCCGACGGCCCGCCGGGATCCCCCACGGACCGCCTCCGCGACGGCGCCAACGACGGCGCCCCGACCACGGAAGGGGTGCCGGCAGCGTGAACGCCCCCAGCCCCACCCTCAGCGCCCGCCTGGCCGAGCTCGTCCGGAAGCCGTTCTTCTGGGGGATCGTCGCCATCCTGCTGCTGCTGGTCGTGAACCTGCTCAAGGACCCGACCTACCTGGCCATCCGCGTGAACCCGAGCAACGGGAACCTCGCGGGCAACGTGCTCGACATCCTGCGCGCCTCGGCGCCGATCCTCATGGTCGCGACCGGCATGTCCCTGGTCATCGCGACCGCCGGCATCGACCTGTCGGTCGGCTCGGTGATGGCCGTCGCCGGCGCCGTCTCCATGGAGTACCTGCAGAACGCGGGTGCGCCGTCGTCGCTGGGCGCCGCGCTCGTCGCCATCGCGATGTCGATCGGGCTGGGTGCGCTCCTCGGCACGTTCAGCGGCCTGCTCGTGGCGAAGGTCGGTCTGCAACCGTTCATCACGACGCTCGTCATGATGCTCGCCGGCCGCGGGCTGGCGAAGGTCATCACGTCGGGCCAGAACACGACCGCCACGAACGAGCAGTTCCGCTGGATGGCCAACGGCTACGTGCTCGGCTTCCCGGTGGTGTTCCTGCTCGCGGTCGCGATCGTGCTCGTCGTCATCCTGGTGGTCCGGCGCAGCGCGCTCGGCATGATGATCGTCTCGATCGGCATCAACCCGCGCGCGAGCCGGATGGCGGGCATCAAGCCGGCCGGCCTGCTCGTCACGGTGTACGCGCTGAGCGGCGCGCTGGCCGCGATCGCGGGCATGTTCGCCGTGTCGAGCGTCATGACGGTCGACGTCTCCCAGACCGGCTACCAGCTCGAGATGGACGCGATCCTCGCCGTCGTCGTCGGCGGCGGGACGCTCGCGGGCGGGCGCCTGTCGATGGGCGGCGCCGCGGTCGGCGCGCTGCTGATCGCGACGCTCGACAAGACGGTCGTGTTCCTCGGGGTGCCGTCGTCGGCCACCCCCGCCTTCAAGGCCACCGTGATCCTCATCCTGTTCCTGCTGCAGGCCGACAACGTGCGCAACCTGCTGCGGTCCAGGCGGCCAAGACCCGCCTCGCTCACCGAGACGGTCGAGACGAAGGCGAGCGTGGCGGCATGAGCGTCACCGCACCCCCCACGCCTCCCCAGGCCCCGGTTGCCCAGCCGCCGACGGCGGGCCGGCGCGTCCTGACCTGGCTCGCCGACGCGTGGCGCGCCAACGCCTCGGCCCTGCCCACGGTCGCGGCCGTCGTCATCTTCGTGGCGATGATCGTGTACGGCGAGACCGCCTACGGGCG
This sequence comes from Actinotalea fermentans ATCC 43279 = JCM 9966 = DSM 3133, assembly GCA_000767215.1. Taxonomy (GTDB): domain Bacteria; phylum Actinomycetota; class Actinomycetes; order Actinomycetales; family Cellulomonadaceae; genus Actinotalea; species Actinotalea fermentans. Next base: position 321 of record AXCX01000167.1, on the reverse strand, counting down.
GATCGTGCAGTACAGCACGCTGTCGAACCTGCTGATCAACAACGCGCACCTGATCATCATCGCCATCGGCATGACCATGGTGATCATCAGCGGGCAGGGCGGCATCGACCTGTCCGTGGGCGCGGTCATCGCGTTCTCGAGCGTGTCCGGCGTGCTGCTGGCCAACGCGGGCTGGAACCCGTACCTCGTGATGGTGCTGATGGTCGCGTTCGGGTCGGTGTTCGGCCTCGCGTCCGGGGTGCTGATCCAGTACTTCAACGTGCAGCCGTTCATCGCGACCCTGGCGATGATGTTCCTCGGCCGCGGGCTGGCGTCGATGCT
>AXCX01000018.1 GCA_000767215.1 Actinotalea fermentans ATCC 43279 = JCM 9966 = DSM 3133 | reverse complement strand
GCCGGCGCGTGCCGTGGCCGTGGTGGCGTGCAGGGCGCTCATGCGGCCCACCCCGCCGTGACGGTCCGCAGGTGGTCCGGCGTCGGGCGCAGGCGCTCGACGGCGCGCAGCCGGACGGACGACGAGCGGGGGTTCGTCGCGCGCTCGTCGTCGCCGGCGAGCTCCGCGCCCCGCGTGAGCAGGCGCAGGTACGCGCGGTGCGTCTCCGGCTCGACGGGCAGGCCCCGCGGAGCGCTGGACGTGGCGCCACGCGCGAACGCCTGCTTGACCAGCCGGTCCTCGAGCGAGTGGTAGGCGAGCACGACGACGCGCCCGGCCACGTCGACGGACTCCAGCGCGGCAGGGAGCGCGCGCTCGAGCACGCCGAGCTCGTCGTTGACCTCGATCCGGACGGCCTGGAACGTGCGCTTGGCGGGGTTGCCGCCGCTCGTGCGCGCCGCGGCGGGGATGGCCGACCGCACGATGGAGACGAGCTCGCCGGTGCGCGCGAGCGGCGCCGACGCGCGGGCGGCGACGACCGCGCGAGCGATGCGCGGGGCGAACCGCTCCTCGCCGTACGTGCGCAGGATCCGCACGAGCTCCCGCTCCGGGTAGGTGTTGAGCACCTCGGCGGCGGTGAGCGGCGAGCCGGCGTCCATGCGCATGTCCAGCGGCGCGTCCTGCGCGTAGGAGAAGCCCCGGTCGGCCTCGTCGAGCTGCATGGACGAGACGCCGAGGTCGGCGAGCACGCCCTGCACGGGACGACCGACGACGCGCTCGACCACGGCGAGCACGTCGTCGTACACCGCCTGGACGGCCGTGAACCGGTCGCCGAACGGCGCCAGGCGGGCGCCGGCGAGCGCGAGCGCCTGGGCGTCGCGGTCGAGACCGACGACACGGAGGCCGGGGAACCGCTGCAGGAACGCCTCGGCGTGGCCGCCGAGGCCCAGCGTCATGTCGACGAGCACCGCGTCGGGCGTCGCCACGGCCGGGGCGAGGAGCTCGACGCAGCGCTCGAGAAGGACGGGCACGTGCCGCGCGGGCTGCGCGGCGGGCGTCTCGGCCATCTCGCCTCCTGTCGGGTCCTCGGGGTCTGCGGGCGCCGGGCGGGCCGGCGTCGTGCTCGGGAGCTGGCGCCGGTGGGCGCTTCGCGGGTCGACTGTCCGTGCTGGCTCTTCTGGTCACAGTGCTGGCCGGGGGCCCTCCAACCGCCCGACCAGGTCTCCCTCCGCAGCTCGCTCCGGCGCCGGGGAAGTGCGTCGCAGCGGGCGGGGAGAGACCTCGTCGTGCGGGCGTCGCCCGCGCCGACCGGCAGCCCGTCACCTAGAAGGCACCCGGGAACACCTCCTCCGCCGTGTCCGAGTAGCTCTCGACCTGCTCGGCCAGGTAGGCCTCCCAGGCCGCCGCGTCCCAGATCTCGACCCGCGTGCCCGCGCCGATCACGGCGACGTCGCGGTCGAGGCCGGCGTACGCGCGCAGCGCGGACGGGATGGCGAGCCGCCCCTGCTTGTCGGGGATCTCGTCGTGCGCGCCGGACAGGAAGACGCGCAGGTAGTCCCGCGCCTGCTTGCTCGTCACCGGGGCCTGACGGATCTGCTCGTGCATGCGCTGGAACTCGCTCATCGGGAAGACGAACAGGCAGCGCTCCTGTCCCCGCGTGACCACGAGGCCGGAGGCGAGCTGGGCCCGGAACTTGGCGGGCAGGATCAGCCGCCCCTTGTCGTCCAGCCGCGGGGTGTAGGTGCCCAGGAAGGGCGCGTAGGAGGCGAAGGCGCCGGTCGACTCGTCGGCCATCCGTCCGCCTCCTTCCGTCCTCGCCTGCGGCACGGGAGACCCACCCTCCCCCAAGTGGCTCCACAGTACTCCACTTCCCTCCACCTTCAAGAGGAAACGGCCGGTCTGAGCGGGTGAAGCGACACGTCAGCCCTGGTCAGCGGCGTGGTGCGAAGTGGAGGGCGATGGCGGCACCCGGCGTGCCACGCGGCGTCCCGTCGCGTCGTCCGCCGGGCGCCGACACCGCTCGAGCACGACGCACGCCCGTCCTGGCGCGCACGCCGCCGTCGGCACACGTCGCGGCCCGGGCCGGTGGAGGAATGTGGAGGGGCCCCGCGGCACACCCGGGGCGACCCGCCACCCCGACCGCCCGCGCCCGGGGTGACCTCGTGATTAGGCTCTAGCCACTCACGTCGAAGGGATCCCCCGATGGTCCATGCACTGCCCAGTCCCGCGGAGCTCGACACCTTCGCCGAGACGGCCGACCGGGTACGCGGGGCCATGGAGTCGGTGATCTCCGGGCGGCCGGACCTAGTCCGGCTGACCGTCGCCGTGTTCCTCGCCGAGGGCCACCTGCTGCTGGAGGACGTGCCGGGCGTCGGGAAGACCACGCTGGCCAAGTCCCTCGCCAAGGCGATCGACTGCTCGGTCGGGCGCATCCAGTTCACGCCGGACCTGCTGCCCAGCGACCTGACCGGCGTCAGCATCTACCGGCAGGCGCAGCACGAGTTCGAGTTCCGGCCGGGCCCGGTCTTCGCGAACATCGTCATCGCCGACGAGATCAACCGCGCCTCGCCCAAGACGCAGTCGGCCCTCCTGGAGTGCATGCAGGAGGCCCAGACGACGATCGACGGGACCACGTACCAGCTCCCCCGGCCGTTCCTCGTGGTCGCGACGCAGAACCCGATCGAGATGGAGGGGACCTACGCGCTGCCGGAGGCCCAGCGCGACCGGTTCATGGCGCGACTGTCGGTCGGGTACCCGGCGCGCAACGCCGAGGTGGAGATGCTCGAGCGGCAGGAGACGGCGGACCCGCTCGCCGCCGTCCGCCCCGTCGCCGACGTCGAGATGATCACCGCGATGGTCGGCACCGCGCGGCGGCTCTACGCCGCCCAGGGCATCAAGCAGTACGTCGTCGACCTCGCCGAGGCCACGCGCACCGACCCCATGCTGCGGCTCGGCGCCTCCCCCCGGGCCGCGATCCAGCTGCTGCGGTGCGCGAAGGCGCTCGCGGCCATGTCCGGCCGCGACCACGTCCTGCCCGACGACATCCAGGACCTTGCCGTCCCGGTGCTCGCCCACCGGCTGCTGCCGAGCACCGACGCCCGTCTCGCCGGCCACACGGTCACCGAGTCGATCACCGCCATCGTCGCGCGCACGCGCCTGCCGATCTCCGGCCGGGCGTCCGCACCGGACCGCCGGGCGACCGCCGGCTGATGGACGACGTCCGACGGGTCCAGGTCACCGCTCGCGGCTTCGCCCTCGGCGCCGTCGGCGTCGGCGTCGCCGCCGCGGGGATCCTGCTCGGCGTCCAGGTGCTCGCCCAGGCGGGCCTCCTGCTCGTGGGCGTCCTCGCGTACGGACTCGTCGTGCTCGGCACCGCCGCCCGCACGGCGAACCGCGGCGGGCTGACGCTGGTGCGGCGGGTCGTGCCGCACCCCGTGACCGTGGACGACGAGGCAGTCGTCGAGGTGGACCTCACGAGCGCCGGGGGCGTGCACCGCCTCGACCGCCTCGAGATCGCCGAGCAGGCCGCCCGCGAGCTGTCCGGTGGGGGCGGGCTGCGCGCCCGGGTGCACCGGTCCCGCGGTCGCCTGCAGCTCACCTACGCGATCCACCCGTCGCACCGCGGGCGCTGGACCGTCGGCCCGCTGCAGGTCCAGCGCCAGGACCTGTTCGGCGTCGCCCGGTGGTCGGGCCCGCTCGGCCCGCCCATGAAGGTCGCGGTCCGGCCGCGCGTCGTCCACCTCGACATGGACACGCGGTCGTCGTCGACGGACGTCGACCGCGCGGCCGTCGGCACGCGGATGCCGGCCGCCGACGACGCGTCCCTGCGGGACTACCGCGCGGGCGACGACCTGCGGCGCGTGCACTGGCGGACGAGCGCCCGCCGCGCAGAGCTCATGGTGCGCCAGGACGAGCGCGCCGCGCGACGGCCGGTCAGCGTCCTCCTGGACCTGCCCGACGACGACGCGACGGCCGAGTGGTCGATCTCCGCCGCGGCGTCGATCGCCCTCGCCCTCATGCGGTCGGGCCACCGCGTGCGGCTCCTCGGCGGCGGCGTCGTCGACGCGCTGGCCGAGCACCACCGTCCCGACGTCGACGGCACGGCGGCCGACGCCCTGCTGGACCAGACGGTCGACCTCGTCCTGCCGCCGAACCGCATGACGCGCGACGCCTGGCTGCGCACCGCCGTCGACACCCTCAGCCAGCAGGGCGGCGGCGCGGAGCTCATCGTGGCCGTCGTCGGGGGTCTGGACCCGGACGCCCTCGCCTCGCTCGCCCGCATCGGCGATGCGCACCAGGGCTGGGCGATGGTGCGCCTGGGCCGCGTCGGCCAGCCGGCCGGGGACGACGAGACCTACACGCTCGAGGCCCTGCGGCGCGCCGGGTGGCGGGCCGTCGGCGTCCAGCCGGGCGAGGACCTCGCGGCGGCCTGGGAGCGCCTGCTCGGGGCGAGCGACCGGGCGGAGGCGATGCGATGAGCCAGACGAGCCGGATCAGCGGCGCGCGGCTGTGGCTGTGCACCGCCGTCCTCGTGGTGGCCGTGCTGGCGGCCTTCCGGTCGATGACGACCGTCGTGCAGTCCGGGCCCTGGGTGGGCACGGGCGTGATGGGCCTGCTCCTGCTGGCGTTGCTCCTGGTCCTGCTGCGGGTGGTCCTGCGCTCCCCGCTCGCGCCCACCGCGTGGGGCATCCTGGCGTCGGTGCTCGGCGTCGCGGGCCAGTACGGGGGCCTCACCAGCACCTTCTCGATCCCCCGCCCGACGGCGGAGACGCTGGAGCGGCTGCGGCTGCTCATCGCCCAGGGCGAGCAGACCATCGTCGAGGGCCGCATCCCGGTCCAGCCGACGCGTGGCCTGGAGATGCTCCTCGTCGTCGGCGTCCTCGCGACGTACCTCGGCGCCGAGCTCGTCGCCGTGGGCCTGGGCCGGGGCGGCCTGGCCGGCCTGCCGCTCCTGGCGCTGTGGTCCCCGGCGGTCAGCTACGAGCGGGACGTCGGGATCCCGCTGCTGCTCGTCGGCGGCACCACCTACGTGCTCCTGCTCGCCCTCACCCGGCGTCGTCCCCGTCGCAACGACCTGACCTGGCGACGGGAGGCGACGACGGCGCTCACCGCGGCCGCCGCCGTCACGGTCGGCGCCCTGGCCCTCGGCTCCATGGCGTCGGCGCTGCCGTTCGCGGGCAGCATGGAGCTGCCCTCGTCGTGGGGCGAGCAGAACACCGACAGCCCGCTGCGCCTGTCCACCGACCTCGACATGCGGGCGAACCTCGACGGTCGCTCGAACCGTCCGCTCCTGGAGTACACCGGGAGCGCGCGCTCCATCGGCGCCCTGCGCACGTACACGCTGGCCACGTTCGACGGCGAGGAGTGGCAGCGCGGGGCGCGCTCGACCGGGCTGGTCCCCGCGAACGGCCTCCTGTGGCCGGACCAGGCGGAGACGTCCGAGGAGCCGCTGATCGTCGACGTGCGGGTCCTCGCGCTCGAGGGGGACCGGCTGCCCGTGCCCGCCGAGCCGCGCGCAGTGACCGCCGACGGGGTGTGGCTGTACGACGCCACGCGCGACGAGATCATCGGATCCGACACCTCGGTGCGCGGCCTGGACTACGAGCTCACCATCAGCCCGCGTGAGCTCTCCGCCGACACCCTGCAGGCCGACGCCGCCGGCGCGCCGCCCGAGGGTGCGGCGCTCTACCTCGACGTCCCCGCCACGCAGCACTCGGCCGACATCAGCGCGCTCGCCCAGGAGATCGTCGCCGGTGCGGGCACGACCTACGACCAGGCGATCGCCCTCCAGTCGTACCTGCGCAGCAGCCAGAACTTCGCCTACGACACCGAGCTCGCCGCGCCCCAGACCGACGACGCCGTCTGGGACTTCCTCACCTCCGGGCGCGGCTACTGCGTGCAGTTCGCCACCGCGATGACGCTGATGGCCCGCATGGTGGGGATCCCCGCGCGCATGGCCATCGGCTTCCTGCCCGGCTCGCCCGACGAGGACCGCCGCGACACCTACGTCGTCTCCGCCCGGCAGGCCCACGCCTGGCCCGAGCTCTACTTCGCCGACGCCGGGTGGGTGCGCTTCGAGCCGACGCCCGCGCAGCAGACCGGTGCCCCGCCGATCTACGCCGACCCGTTCGCCCCGGACCCGCAGGCCTCCGCCAACGTGCCGACGTCGTCGGCCATGCCCACGACCGCGCCGACGACCGGCCCCGGCGGCCAGGTCGCGGAGCGGGAGGGCTACGTGGGGATCGGTGACGCCGAGGTGCCCGTCGCAGCCTTCGCGGGGGTCACGGGCGGCGTCGCGGTCCTGCTGGTCGGCCTCGCGCTCGTGCTGTGGCACCGCCGTCGCCGGAAGCGTTCCGTGCCCCACGGCCCGGAGGAGTGGTGGGCCCGCCTCCGCGAGGACCTGGCCGAGCACGGCATCCGATGGACCGACGCGACGACCCCACGGCAGGCGGCGCACCTGGTCCGCAGCGCACGCACGCGCCCGGCGCTGACGTCGCCGGGCGAGCCGGTGCCGGAGGCGGCACTGCTCGCCGACGCCGACGCCGCGCTGGACCGCCTGGTCGCCGCGGTCGAGGCGGACCGGTACTCGCCTCGACCGTCCGGCGCGGGGGCCGAGGACCTGGCGGCGTGGGTCGCCGCCGTCGAGCGCCCGCTCGCTGCGGTCGGCGCGGCCGTCGACGAGGCCTGAGCGCCGCGGACCGTCAGCGCTTCAGAGGATCGTCAGCGCTCGAGAAGACCGTCAGCGCTCGAGAAGACCGTCAGCGCTCGAGAGGATCGTCAGCGCTTCAGAGAAACGTCAGCGCTCGAGGCGCTTCAGCGGCCCTCGTCGCGGCGGCGCTCCCAGCGCTCCTCGAGCCGCTCGAGGAATCCTCTGCCCTTGCCCTTGCCCTTCTGGCCCGGGGCCGGGCGGCGCACGCCGCCGTCGGGCTGCACGGTGCCGACAGGGCCGGACCGCCGGGGCGGGGTGAAGGCGAGGACGACCAGGACGAACATCAGCACGAAGCCGAGGATCCCGACCACGGGAATGCTGGCCGCGGTGCCGACGACGAGCATGCCGAGGCCGACGAGAGCGCCGAACCCGGTCAACAGCCAGCGGCGCAGGCTCGACCGACCCCCGCGCAGGGTGCTCACGAGCTTCGGATCGTCAGACGTCAGCTGACGCTCCATCTGCTCGAGCACGCGCTGCTCGTACTCGGACAGAGGCATCGGATACCTCCGTGCTCGATCGGTCACTGGCCTTCAGGATAGATCCCCGCCGCGGGGGGCGGAAGTTGAGCGCGGCTCGACTCGATCATCGCACCCCGGACGACCGCCCCCGTACCGAAGCGCCGCCGCACCTCGTCGGCCACCACCTCCGCCCGACGCCGGGCCGGCCCGCCGTCGTCGGCGGCCTCCTCGAGCGTGAGCTGGCGACCCTGGGCAGCGCTCAGGCCCTCCATCCGCACGCCGACCAGACGCACGGCGAGCCCCCGCCGGTCCACCGAGTCGAGCAGGTCGCGTGCGGCCGCGAAGATCTCACCCGCGACGTCGGTGGGGACGCGCAGGGTGCGCGAGCGCGTCGAGGTCGTGAAGTCGGCCGTCCGGAGCTTGAGACTGACGGTGCGGCCGACCAGGCCTTTGGCGCGCAGGTGGCGCGCGCACCGGTCCGCCATCGCGAGCACGTGCGCCTCGATCGCCGCCGCGTCGCGCAGGTCGGACTCGAACGTCGTCTCCGCGCCGACGCTCTTCTCCTGCCGCTCGGGCGTCACCGGCCGGGGGTCGCGGCCCCAGGCCAGGTCGTGAAGGTGCGCCCCGCCGGCCTTGCCCACCGCGCGCTGCAGCGTCGCCACGTCCGTGCGGGCGAGCTCCGCCACGGTGGTGATGCCCCACCGGGCGAGCGCCTCCTGCGTCCGCTCCCCCACTCCCCACAGCGCGCTGACCGGCAGCGAGTGGAGGAACTCCACCGACGCGCCCTTGGGGACGAGCAGCATCCCGTCGGGCTTGGCCATTCCCGAGGCGAGCTTGGCGACGAACTTCGTCGCCGCGACCCCGACCGAGCACGTGACGTCGAAGTCGGCGTGCACCCGGGCGCGGATGAGCGCCGCGATGGCGGTCGGGCTGCCCAGCCGGCGACGGGCACCGGAGACGTCGAGGAAGGCCTCGTCCACGCTGACCTGCTCGACCAGTGCCGTGACGTCGCGCAGCACGGTCATGACCCCCTGGGAGACCTCCGCGTAGCGCCGATGGTCGGGCGGGAGGACCACCGCGCGCGGGCAGAGCCGGCGGGCGTGTGCCATCGGCATGGCGGCGTGCACCCCGAACGCGCGCGCCTCGTACGTGGCCGCCAGCACGACGGACCGCCCTTCACCGCCGACGATGACCGGCCGGCCGCGCAGGTCCGGCCGCCTGACCAGCTCCACCGAGGCGTAGAACGCGTCCATGTCGACGTGCAGGATCGAGCAACCCGTGTCGTCGTCGCCCCAGTCCCTGCGCAGTCCTGGGGGCGGCCCGTGCCGGCTCACCGCGCCCGACCGTCAGGAGGCACGCAGGGCGAGCTGCCCTTGACGCTCACCGTCGTCGAGCACGACACGGACGGCCTCGTGGAACTGCTCGGCGACGCCGAGAGCACGCTCGGCGCTCCCGGCGTCGACGTCCAGGCGCCCGGCCTCGATCGCCGATCGCGTCGCGGCGTTCGCCGCGAAGTACGCGGCGTAGTCGGCCAGCGTGGGGGCCACGCGCGTCACCATGTCCCACACCGTACGCGCGCCGCTGCGCGGGCCCGGTCGGCCGCGCGCCTGCACCAGCGCCGCCCCGGCGCGCAGGGCGGCCAGGTGGGCGTGCACGAAGGACGCGCCCACGTCCGGGGCCGACGCGGCGGCGGACAGCTCCGCCCGGCTGCGCGCCATCAGGTCCAGC
>AXCX01000166.1 GCA_000767215.1 Actinotalea fermentans ATCC 43279 = JCM 9966 = DSM 3133 | reverse complement strand
GCTCGCGGACGACTCGCCGATCCGCGACGTCGGCGAGGTCATCAAGATCATCGACGGGCCGAAGGTGAACGACCTGACGATCTCGCCGGGCGTGATCATCGCCATCGTCGTGGTGCTCGTCGCGTTCTTCGTCATGCACCGCACGCGGCTGGGCCGGACCATCTACGCGATGGGCGGCTCGCGGCAGTCGGCGGCCCTCATGGGTCTGCCGGTCAAGCGCACGATCCTGACGATCTACACGATGAGCGGCACGCTCTCCGGCCTCGCGGCCGTCGTGTTCACCTCCCGGCTCGGCATCGCGCAGAACATCACCGGCCTGGGCTGGGAGCTCGACGCGATCGCGGCGACGGTCATCGGCGGCACGCTGCTGTCGGGCGGCGCGGGCTTCGTGCTCGGGTCGGTCGTCGGCGCGCTGGTGCTGGGGATCATGAACGTGCTGATCACCCGCGACGGCGGGATCAAGCCGGAGACCACCACCATCATCACGGGCGGCATCCTGCTCGTGTTCGTCCTGCTGCAGCGGGCCGTCACGGCCCGTCGGCGCGAGTAGCCCGGACCGGGCGGGGGCTGCTCGGCCGCGACGCGGCCGGACCGGCGGCGACGGGCGCATCTCCTCGGGCGCCCGTCGCCGCCGCGCATCGTCCGGAAGCCGGTTCAGCCGAACGTGAGCCCCAGCCCGCGGTAGGTGGGCACGACGTCGCGGGCCGGCCCCACGAGCGCGACCTCCGCGAAGCGCTCCATGACCTCGCCGGCCTTCGCGTGCCGGAACCACACCCGGTCCCCGACGGCGAGCCCGTCGGCCGCCCGCCCGCGCAGCGGGGTCTGCACCTCGCCGGCGCCCTCGGACCGCGTCAGCCGGAGGCCCGGCGGGTGCACGGGCGTGGGCGCGCGGCTCG
>AXCX01000165.1 GCA_000767215.1 Actinotalea fermentans ATCC 43279 = JCM 9966 = DSM 3133 | reverse complement strand
GCCGAGCAGCAGCCCGGCCGCGAGCAGCGCGAGCCCGACGGGCGTCCCGCCCGTGGCGGCCAGCGGAGCCGGGGCCGCGGCGACGGTGGCCGTGTACGTGCTGTCGGTCACCTGCCCGTAGGCGTCGGTCACGCGGTAGGTCACCGGCGTCGCCGGTCCGGAGAAGCCCGGCAGCGGGGTGAACGTCAGGGTGCCGGTGGCCGGGTCGACGGTGTACGTGCCCTGTCCGGGCACCGCGACCGAGACCGCCGGGTTCCCGTCGCCGCCGACCAGTCGGACCGAGCCGCCCGTGGGGACCGTGACGGTGGTCTGCGGCGACTGCGGCGTGCCGGCGGAGCCGCCCGACGACAGCGGCGGCGCCGTCGGCGCCGGCGGGGCCAGCACCGTGGGCGTGTACCGACCGTCGGTGGACTGGCCGTAGGCGTCGGTCACCCGGACCGGCACGGTGGTGCCCCCCTGGAACCCGAGCTCGGGCTCGAAGGAGATCTCGCCCGTCGCCGGGTCCAGCGTGTACGTGCCCTCACCGGGGACGGTCACGGTCGTCGCGGGGTCGTCGTCGGCGTCGAGCAGGGTGACGGAGCCGTCGCTCGGGATCGTGATCGGGGTGGCCGGCGACTGCGCGGCGGGCGCGGTGCCCGTCGAGGTCAGCGGGGTCGCGACCGGGCCGGCGGGCGCGAGGACCGTCGGGGTGTACGTCGCCGTGTCGGACTGCCCGTAGGCGTCGGTGACGCGGTAGGTCACGGCGGTGGCCGTGCCGGCGTAGTGCGGCTCGGGGGTGAAGGTGATGACGCCCGACGCCAGCGTGTAGGTGCCCTGCCCGGTGACGGTCACGCTCGTGGCGGGGTCGCCGTCGGCGTCGAGCAGGGTGACGGAGCCGCCCGTCGGGAGCGTGGGCGTGGTCGTCGTCTGCGGCGCGGGCGAGACGCCCGACGTCGTCAGGTCGACGGCCACGGGGGCCGCCGGGGGCGTGACCGTGGGCGTGTGGTCGCCGCTGGTGCCGCCGGCCGGGCCGTCGACCTCGAAGGCCACGGGAGTGGCCGCGCCGGTGAAGCCGAGCACGGGCGTGAACGTGATGACGCCCGTGGTCGTGTTCAGCACGTAGGTGCCCTGGCCGGGGACGGTGACGGTGGTCGCGGGGTCGCCGGCGGCGTCGAGCAGCGTGACGGAGCCGCCCGACGGGACGGTGACCGTGACGTTCTGCGGGGTCGTGCCGACGCCCGTCGAGGTCAGGTGCGTGGGCAGGGGCGTGACGGTGAGCGTCGCGCCGCCGGGGACCGGGTCGGCCTCGTTGCCGACGATCGTCACGGCCGAGCTCGCGGAGGTGGCGCCCGCCGGCGGGGCGGTCGCGGAGAAGGTGAACGTGTCGTGCGAGCCGGCCGGCAGCGGGCCCGTGCCCCGCGCCGCACCCGGGCGTCGTCGAGCATCCCGAAGGTGACGAGCGCCCAGACGAGGTTCCCCGTCAGGCACGGGATCACCTCGGAGTGCCGCCCGCCGGACGTGGAGCGAGCCCGGTCGACCGCGAACCCGCCCGACTCGCGGTCCTGGGCGTCCTCGAGGACCGCCTCGCAGCCTGCCCGGACCCGGGGGTCGGCGCCGTCGGCCCCGAGGGCCGCGAGCGTCACGAGCTGCCACACCGTGCCGCGGTACTTGTCGCGGTAGAAGGCGTCGCGCTCGCCCCAGTGCCCACCCGGCCCCTGCGTCGCGAGGATCCGCCCGACGACGCCGTCGCTCGCCATCGCGACGCGCGCGGAGGTCAGCGCGGGGTCGTCGTCGGGGGTGTCGAGCAGGTGCCGGAGCGTCGCGGCCTGCACCGCGGGATCCTCGGCCTCGAGGAGCCACGGCACGGCGTCCGCGCCCAGGGCGGTCCGCCAGCGCTCCACCCCTCCACGCTAGGCGTCGGCCACCTGCAGGGTGACGCGGTTCCGCCACGGGTCCTCGGCGGTGACGGCGCGGCCGTCGTCCACGACCGTGATGCCGCGGGCCCGCAGGCGGGCGGCCGCGGCGTCGAGCTCGTCGCGGGCGGGCACGGCGATCGTCACCGCACCCAGGCCAAGGGTCGACGCGCGGGGCCCGGCGCCGCGGCTGTTCCACACGTTCACGGCGAGGTGGTGGTGGTAACCGCCGGCGCTGACGAACAGCGCGCCGGACATCTGCATGGTCACCGCGAAGCCGAGCGCGTCGGCGTAGAACTCGCGCGCCATCGGGATGTCGCCGACCTGCAGGTGAACGTGCCCGACGGACGCCCCGGCGTCGCGCAGGCCTGCGGCCGCCGCCTCGGTGAGGTGGGTCTCCAGGTACCACTGCGGGTCGAGGAACAGCGTGTCCATCTGCACCTGGCCCCCGACGACCTGCCACTGCTCGCGCGGCCGGTCCACGTAGAGCTCGATGCCGTTGCCCTCGGGGTCGGTGAAGTAGAACGCCTCGCTGACCAGGTGGTCCGCGCTGCCGACGAACTGCGACTGCGGGTGGCGCGCGGTGGACAGGACCGCCGCGGCCAGCGACGCCTCGTCGTCGAACAGGATCGCCGTGTGGAACAGGCCGGCCTGGTTGCGGGCCGGGGTGGGCAGGCCGGGGGTGTGCCGGAGCACGAGGACGGGCGTCCGGCCGCGGCCGAGGACCTCGATCCCGTCGCCCTCCGCGAGCGTGACCAGCCCGACGGCGTCCCGGTAGTAGGCCGCGAGCGCCCCGAGGTCGCCGGCGTGCAGCGTGACGGCGTCCATGCGGGTGTCGTCCGGGAGGAGGTCGGTCCCGCGGCGTGCGCCCGCCGCGGGACCGGCGGCGGCGGCTCCGACGGCCGTCGCAGCGCGCAGGTCGGTCACGCGACCACCCCGAAGCCGCCCGTCCAGCTGACCTGCTCGCGCGCCGCGAGGGTGATCTGCAGGAAGCCGAGGGCCTCGAGCTCCCGGGCGCGGCGCAGCGAGCCGGCGTCGACCGTGCGCAGGCCGCCGGCCTCGACGACGCCCGCGAGGGTCGCCTTGGCGTCCTCGTCGTCGCCCGCGATGAGGACGGCCGTGGTGAGCGGGCCGACCGTGCCGGCGGCGAGCGTGGCGCCGAAGGTCGTGTTGAAGGCCTTGAGCACCCGCGCGTCGGGCAGCTCGGCGGCGATCTGGGCCGCCGCGGACGAGTCCGCGGGCACCGTGAGCGAGTCGAACGTCTCGAAGTTCAGCGGGTTGGTGATGTCGACGACGACCTTGCCCGCGAGGTGCTCGCGGTGCGCGGCGATGACGTCGGCGACGGCCGGGTAGGGGACGGCGAGCACGACGACGTCGCCCGCGAGCGGCTTGCCGGCGTCCTCGCGGCCGAGCAGCTCGGCGGTGTTGCCGCCGTCGGCGACGACCTTCGCGATGGCGTTGCCCATGGTGCCCTTGCCGATGATGCTGACGGTGGTCATGCGGTGCCTCCGGGTGGGTGCGGCGCCGGGCGCCGGTTGAAAGTTGAAGCGACAACCAAGACGCTAGGCGGGTTTAGTTGTCGTGTCAACTAATGCGCTACCCTGGGCGGCATGGACACGCGCTGGCTGGACGACGAGGAGCTGGACGCCTGGATCCGGCTCATCGCGGTCGTGGAGCTGCTGCCGGGCGTGCTCGACACCCAGCTGCGCCGCGACTCCGAGCTGTCGCACTTCGAGTACCTCGTGCTCGCGATGCTCTCGGAGGCCGACGACCGGGTGCTGCGGATGACGGCGCTCGCCGCGCGCACGAACGCGACCCTCGCGCGACTGTCGCACGTCGTCAGCCGCCTCGAGGCGCGCGGGCTCGTCGAGCGCTCGCCCTGCCCGCAGGACGGTCGCGCCACCAACGCGCGTCTGACCGACGCCGGGTGGGACGCCGTCGTGGGTGCGGCGCCCGGGCACGTGGAGACCGTTCGGGGCGTGGTCCTCGACGCGCTGACGCGCCGCCAGGTGCGCGAGCTGGGCGAGATCGCCGGCGCGATCCTCACCCGCCTCGACCCCGACGGCCGCATGACGCCGCCCCCGCGCGACTGACCCGTCAGCCGCCGGGGCCGACCTCGTCGATCGGGGCGCCGTCGCCCTCGGGCGGCAGGTCGCCGCGCTCCACGGGTGGCCGCATCGCCGTGTCGGCGAACAGGTGCTCCAGCTCGTCCTCGCGGGGCACCCGGACGGCGTCCGCCGCGACACGCAGCGTCGCCGCGTCCACGTTCTCGCCCGAGACCTGGACGTGCACGTCGCCGACCTGCACCGCGCACGCGAGCGTCGGCTCGGCGTCGGGCAGCTCCGCATCGGGCAGCTCGGCGCACGGAACGGCGCCCGGGATCGGCTCGCGGGACGTGCCGATCATCAGGCTCGCCGGCCCCTCCCCGTCGACGTACACGGCGGAGAAGCCCTCGTCACCCCAGACGCCCACCGCCTGCGTCATGAGGTCGAACCCGTCGACGTCGGTGACGTAGACGAGGTCCGCGGCGACTCCGGCCGGCGCCGACCAGTGGGCGATCTCGGCGGACGTCGCCGGACCGCCCGCGCCGGCGCACCCGCCGAGCACGAGGACCGCGCCCACGGCGAGGGCCGCGGCCGTGCCCCCGCTACTCGTCACCGTGCCTCACACCCGTTCGACCCGGTCGGCCTGCGGCCCTCGATCGCTCTGCCGCACCTGGAAGCGGACCCGGTCCCCCTCGTTCAGCGCCTGCGCGCCTCGGACGACCGACACGTGCACGAACAGGTCCGCGCCGCCCGCGTCCGGGGTGATGAAGCCGAAGCCCCGGTCGGCGTCGTAGCGCGCGACCACGCCCTCGCCGCCGCGCGCCGGGATGCCGGAGGCCTCCCGGTGCCCCGACCGTCCGCGGGGCGTCGACGCTGCGCCCCGCGGTGCCGAGCCGCGCGCGAGGCGTACGTCGCGAGCCTGCGGGCCCTTCTCACCCGCGACGACGTCGTACGTGACCCGGTCCCCCTCGCGCAGCTCGGCGAGCCCGCCGGCCAGCTCGCGGGCGTGGACGAAGACGTCGGGGCCGCCCGACTCGGGCGTGATGAACCCGAAGCCCTTGGCATCGTCGTACCAGGACACGGTGCCGTCCGCGCCATCGGCGCTGCTGGCCGCCGCCGGCTGGGCCTGGGTCCCCAAGGGCAACAGGTGGTCCGCCTGGGGGCCCTTCTCGCCGGCGACGACGAGGAATGCCACCCGCTGCCCCTCCGACACCACGCCGCCTCCCACGATGGCGGAGCTGTGCACGAAGATCTCGGCGCCGCCGTCGTCGGGCGTGACGAAGCCGTACCCCTTGGCGGGCTCGTACCAGGCGACGGTGCCGAGCACGCCCATCGGCGCGTCCGCGGCCCGGTCACCCGTGACCCGGACCCGGCGGGCCTGCGGGCCGCGGTCCCCCTCGCCGATCTCGAACTCGACCGCCTGACCCTCCCGGAGCAGCGTCGACCCGCCGTCGCTGACGACCTCGGACGCGTGCACGAACAGGTCCTCCGCCTCCGGCCCGAGGGCGATGAAGCCGAACCCCCGGTCGGCGTCGAACCAACGGACGGTTCCCTCGGGCACGGCTGACTCCTTGTCGCAGCGACGGTCGGTGAACACCCAGTGTCCCCGACCCGACCGCGACGAGCGGCCGGTCGTCGTCAGGACTCGCGCAGGCGGTCCAGGGCCAGCGCCGCCAGGAGCGCCGCGCCCTGGGGGAGGGCCTCGTCGGCGAACCGGGCCTGGCCCGAGTGGTTGTAGGGCGCGCCCGCGGGCTCCACCCCGACGAGCGTCGCCCCGAGCGTCACGTAGGCACCGGGCACCTGCTCCAGCACGTACGAGAAGTCCTCGGCGCCGGTCACCGGCACGGCCGCGGTCACGTACTCCAGGCCCAGCTCGCGGGTGACGCGCTCGGCGCGGGCGACCTCGTCGGCGTCGTTCACCAGGGTCGGGTAGCCGCGCACGTAGTCGATCTGCGCCGTCATGCCGTGCGCCGCCGCGATGTGCTCGACCGCCCGGGTCAGCAGCCCGGGGATCGCCGCGTGCGCCTCGCGCGAGAACGTCCGCACGGTCGCGGCGAGCTCCGCCGTCGCCGGGATGACGTTGTCGATCGTGCCCGCGCTGATCCGCCCGACCGTGACGACCACCGGGTCCATCGCGTCCCACTGCCGCGTGACGACCGTCTGCAGCGCGAGCGTGATCTCGGCGGCCACCGGCACGGGGTCCGCGGCCAGGTGCGGCATCGAGCCGTGCCCGCCGCGCCCCTGCACGGTGACGAACAGCTGGTCGGCGGCCGCGTAGTACGTGCCCGGGCGCGCGGTGACCACGCCGACCGGGAGCTCCGCGGAGACCACGTGCAGGCCGTACGCGCCCACGACGCGCTCGCCCGCGGCGTCGAGCACGCCCTCGTCGATCATCAGGCGCGCGCCGTGTTCGCCCTCCTCGCCCGGCTGGAACATCAGGACGACGGCGCCCGCCCAGTCCGCGCGCCGCTCCACCAGCAGCCGGGCCGCGCCGAGCAGCCCGGCCACGTGCAGGTCGTGCCCGCACGCGTGCATGACGCCGTCGCGCTCGCTCGTGAAGGGCTCGCCCGTGTCCTCGGTGACCGGGAGGGCGTCCATGTCCCCGCGCAGCAGCACGGCCGGCCCCGGGCGGGCGCCGCGCACGACCGCGGTCACCGAGCCGAGCTCACGGCCCGGCGTGGCCGCCAGGCCCAGGGCGGCGAGCTCGCGCAGGACGATCGCCTGCGTCGCGGGCAGGTCCAGGCCGATCTCGGGGGTCCGGTGCAGCTCGTGGCGCAGCGCGGCGAGGTCGGGGGCGATCGCCTGGGCGGCGGCGAGCAGGTCGGCGGGGGTCGTCATGGACCCATCCTCTCGCGCCCGGCCGGGCCCGCCGGAGCGCCCCTGCCGGGACCGGCCGCCCACCCGTTGCCGGACGCCCGCCGCCGGAGGACGCTGGAGACATGGTCGCGTCCGCGATCGGCCCAGCAGCGGACGACGAGCGGTGGCTCCGCCGCGCGGTCGAGTTCGCCTCGGCGAACGTGGCCGACGGCGGCGGACCGTTCGGCGCGGTGGTCGTCCGGGGCGGCGTGGAGATCGCCGTCGGGCAGAACCGCGTGACGCGCGACGACGACCCGACCGCGCACGCCGAGGTCATGGCCATCCGGGCCGCGTGCCGCGCGCTCGGCACCTTCTCGCTGGCCGGCTGCACGGTGTACAGCTCGTGCGAGCCGTGCCCGCTGTGCCTCGCGGCGACGCTGTGGGCGCGCGCGGACCGCCTGGTCTACGCCGCCGACCGGTACGACGCCGAGCGGGCCGGGTTCGACGACCGCCGCTTCCACGCGCTGCTGGGCACGGACCCCGCGACCTGGCCGACGCCGGTCTACCGGCACCCCGTCCCGGGTGCGGCCGCCCCCATGGACGCGTGGCTGGCCCGCGAGGACCGCATCCACTACTGAGCCACTTCGGTTCACCCGTCATCCGTCGAGGTCGAAGGTTGCGCCCGAGGTCGAGCGTCACGACCTTCGACCTCGGGCGAAAGGCTCGACCTCGCCGGCGCGGGCGGGTCAGGGCAGGGTGACGACCGTCGCGTTCAGCGCGGCGGCCTCGGCGGCGTCGTGCGTCACCAGAAGGAGCGTGCGGCCGGCGCAGCGCTCGCGGACGAGGGCGAGCAGGCGCTCGCGGGCCGCCGTGTCCAGGCCCTTGAACGGCTCGTCGAGCACCACGACGTCCGCCGGCGCCACCAGCGCGCGCACGATGGCGACGCGGCGCCGCTGCCCGCCCGACAGGTCGCGCACGGGCTTGGCCAGGGCGTCGTCGTCGAGGCCGGCGGCACGGAGCGCGGCGACGGCGTCGGCGGCGCGCGCGCGGTCGAGCACGAGGCGGACGTTGCGCTCGGCCGTGAGCTGCTCGCAGAGCCGGTCCTCCTGGAAGGTCGCCGCGACCCGGCGCCCCGCGAGCCCGGTCACCGCGCCGGCGTCGGGGTGCTCCAGGCCCAGCACGAGGCGGCCGATCGTCGTCTTGCCGGAGCCGTTGGGGCCCATGAGCGCGGTCACCGAGCCGTCGGGCAGGTCGAGGTCGAGGCCGTCCAGCACCACCTGGTCGCCGTAGGCCTTGCGGACGCCGCGCAGCGCGATGCCGGTCATGCGGCGGCCCCCCGCGCGTCGTCGGCGGCGGGGCGCGGTGACCCGGCCGGGCCGT
>AXCX01000164.1 GCA_000767215.1 Actinotalea fermentans ATCC 43279 = JCM 9966 = DSM 3133 | reverse complement strand
GGCGGCACGGGGACGGGCGGGAGGTGGGCGGGACCGGGCGCGTCAGCGGCCGGGGCCGACGGCTCGGGGCCCGACGCCGGCGTCGGGGCGTCGGGGGTGGGCGTGGTGCTCATGGCGGCCTCCTGGAAGGGCGAGGGGCTCCATGGTCACGCCCGGTGCTGCGACCGTCCTGGGCGCCGCCTGAGCGGACGCTGTGGACGGGGCGCGCTCAGCCCTTGGCCAGGCCGCCACCCACCCAGGCGCGGATCGCGGCGACGTCGGCGGGCGACAGGTCCATCCGCGCGCCGCGGCACAGGCCCACGACGTTGTCCGCCCACGTCGTCGCGATGGCCTTGGCGGGCGGGTGCTTGTCCGGCTCGAGCCCGGCCAGGAGGAGACCAGTGACCACGGTGTTCACCGAGCCGCGACCGATGGGCTCCCCAGCGGCCTGGCACGCATCGCGGACCCGCCTGGTCGTCTCCGCACGATCGAACGCGTGCGCCTTGATCTCCGCCGCGAGCGTCTCGAGGAGCACCCGGTAGCGCTCGGTCGGCAGGTTCGGGACGTCGGTCACGGCCACCACCTGGCGCTGCAGGGGCGGCAGGTCGACGCTGCCGGAGACGGGCAGGTCCGCCTCGCTGAACCGCTTCGGGTCCCAGACGAAGTTCGAGGCCGTCGCCACCTCGGGGACGTCGCGGGCGAGCCAGGCCGAGAAGCTCCCGGCCCCCGCCCAGTCCGACCGGAGCGACGGATCCGCCGTCATCGCAGCCTGAGCCACGGTGCTGCCGCCGGCCGGCCGGTCGGCCGCGCGGACGAAGCGGAGCACGGCGCGACGCGCGGGTGAGGCGGCGTGCGCCGTCTGACGCTTCGCGGTGCCGCCCGCCGTGCCCGCACCACCGTTCGTCGCCGCGGGCGCCTCGGCCTCCGGCGTCCCGACCAGCTCCACGAGCTGATCGGCGGTGACCACGGCGTCCGCGACGGACCGGTAGGCGCTCGCCGCGGGGCTCGCCGTCACGATCGTGACCCTGCGGTCGGCGGCGCGGCAGCGCAGGGCCAGCGGGGTGAAGTCGGCGTCGGCGGAGACGATGACGAACTCGTCGTAGCGCGTGGGCGCGGCGAGGGCGTCGACGGCGTCGAGCACGAGGTTGATGTCCGCCGAGCTCTTGCCCTGCTGGGTGAGCGACGGGCAGTCGACCACCGTGAAGCCCGCGCGCGTGAAGTTCGGCCGGAACTCCGAGAACGCCGACGGGTTGAGGTAGCAGGCCCGGATGAGGAAGCGCCGCGCGAAGTCGCCGTCGGCGTCGGTGCCCGTCTCGAGCGAGGCGAGCCAGTGCCCCGGCTCCTGCGCGAACGCGGCGGCCGCCGCGGGGTCCAGGCGCCGCAACCCCAGGTACACGTTGTCGAAGTCGACGAACAGGGCGCAGCGCAGGCGCCGGACGGACTCGCGGACGGGCTCGGCGATCTCGGTCACGTGCGCATCCTCCCCCGTCCCGGGCCGCGGTGGGTGCCGACCGGCCGGGCCGCCCCTCAGCCCGCGCACCGCGGGAGCCCCGATGAGTTCTCGCCCCGGCCGCGGTCCCAAGAGGTGACCGCCGCCGACGCGCGGCGCCCGACGCACGGGAGGACCTCATGACCGCTCGCCTCAACGCCTACCTCGGCTTCATCGACACCGCCCGGGAGGCGATGGAGTTCTACGCCTCCGTCTTCGGCGGCGAGCCGACGTTCCGCACGTTCGCCGAGTTCGGCATGGGCGACCCGGCCGAGGGCGCCAAGATCATGCACAGTGAGCTCGAGACGCCGTCGGGGTTCGTCCTCATGTGTTCCGACGCGCCGGCGGGCATGGCCGGTCCCACCGGCAGCTCGATCTCGCTCTGCCTGAACAGCGGACCGGAGGACGACGCCGAGCTGCGCGGCTACTGGGACCGGCTCAGCGACGGCGGCACCGTCGAGGAGCCGCTCGTGACCGCGCCGTGGGGCGACACGTTCGGCATGTGCACCGACCGGTTCGGCACCCGCTGGATGGTGAGCATCGGGACGGGCCAGCCCGGCTGATCTTGGGAAGACGGGCGGGGCGAGGGGTGTTTGACTGAGGGCGCGGCCGACGAGGGCCGTCCCCCGACGCCAGGAGCAGCCCCGATGACGACCGTCGACGCCCCAGCCCGCTGGGCGCACCTGCCGGCCCTGGTCACCACGGCTGCCGAGCGCGCCACCGCCGACGTGCGCTCCCCCACGGACGGCTCCCTGGTGGGCCGGGTCCCGCTCGGCACGCCCGACGACGTCGACCTCGCGGTCGCGCGCGCCCGGGCCGCGCAGCCCGCGTGGGCGGCGCTGCCGCTCGGGCGACGCATCGCCGTCGTGCGCCGGTTCGCCGACCTCGTGCTGGCCCACGAGGCCGAGCTGCTCGACGTCTGCCAGGCCGAGTCCGGCAAGTCGCGGGTGAGCGCGTTCGCGGAGCTGTCCGACGTCGTGCTCACGGCGGCCTACTACGCGCGGACCGCCGCGTCGCACCTGCGCCCGCGCCGCCGCCGCGGCGCCGTGCCCGTGCTGACCCGGACGGTCGAGCACCACCGCCCCAAGGGCGTCGTCGGCATCATCGCGCCCTGGAACTACCCGCTGACCCTCGCGGTCTCCGACGCGGTCCCGGCGCTGCTCGCGGGCAACACCGTCGTGCTGAAGCCCGACTCGGCGACGCCTCTGTCGGCGCTCGCCCTGGTCCGCCTCTTCCGCGAGGCCGGCCTGCCCGACGACGTCCTGGGCGTGGTGACGGGCCCGGGTCGCGAGCTGGGCCCCGCGATGATCGACCGCGTCGACTACCTCATGTTCACGGGCTCGACCGCGACGGGCCGGACCGTCGCGCGGCAGTGCGCGGAGCGGCTGATCGGCTGCTCGGCGGAGCTCGGCGGGAAGAACCCCGCGATCGTGCTCGACGACGCCGACCTGGAACGCACCGTCGAGGGGCTGGCCGAGGCCTGCTTCGCCAACACGGGCCAGCTCTGCGTGAGCATCGAGCGGATCTACGTGACCCCCGGGATCGCCGACGCGTTCGTCGCGGCGTTCGCCGAGCGGGTCGCCGCGCTGCGCGTCGGCCCGGGGCCGGACTGGGACGTCGAGGTCGGCTCGCTGGTGAGCGAGGCCCAGCTCGCCACGGTCACCGCGCACGTGGACGACGCCGTCGCCAAGGGCGCGCGCGTGCTCGCGGGCGGTCGCCCGCTCCCCGAGCTGGGCGAGCTCTTCTACGCGCCCACCGTCCTGACGGACGTGCCCGACGACGCGGTCCTCGCCCGCACCGAGACGTTCGGCCCGGTCGTGGCGATCTACCGCGTGGCCGACGCCGACGAGGCCGTGGCCAGGGCGAACGACACCGAGTACGGCCTCAACGCCAGCGTGTGGTCGCGGCGCCGCGGCGGCGAGGTCGCCGCCCGCCTGCGAGCCGGCACGGTGAACGTCAACGAGGGCTACGCCGCGGCCTGGGCCTCGCACGACGCGCCGATGGGCGGCATGGGCATCTCCGGGCTGGGGCGGCGTCACGGCCGCGAGGGCATCACCAAGTACACCGAGGCGCAGACCATCGCCGAGCAGCGGGGGATGCAGGTCGCGGCGTCCGGGCCCTTCGCCGGGGCGCGGTACCCGCAGCTCATGCGCCCCGCCGTCCGCGTGCTGCGCCGCCTGCCCTGACGCAAGGAGGATCGAGATGGGTCGAGGGACCTCGCTGGCGGGTGCGCGCGTGCTCGTCACCGGTGGCGGCAACGGTCTGGGCCGCCGGATGGCGATCGGGGCCGCCCGGCGCGGCGCGACCGCCGTGATCTGGGACCGCTCCGCGGAGCGGGCGCACGCCGTCGCGGACGACATCCGTGCGCACGGCCTGCCCGCCCAGGCGCACGTCGTCGACGTCACCGACCGCGAGGCCGTCCGGGCCGCGGCGGACGAGACCGGGCCGATCGACGTCGTCGTGAACAACGCGGGCGTGGTGAGCGGGCGGCCGCTGCTCGAGACGCCCGACGAGACCATCGAGCGCACGATGGCCGTGAACGTGCTCTCGCTGTACTGGGTCACGAAGGCGTTCCTGCCGGGGATGCTCGAGCGCCGCACCGGGACCGTCGTGACCGTGGCGAGCGCTGCCGGGCTGGTGGGCGTGGCGCGGCAGACCGACTACTCGGCGAGCAAGTGGGCGGCGGTCGGCTTCACCGAGTCGCTGCGCGGCGAGCTGCGCGCGCTCGGCTCGCCCGTGCGCACGCTCGTGGTCTGCCCGTACTACATCGACACCGGGATGTTCGAGGGCGTGCGGACGCGGTTCCCGCTGCTCCTGCCGATCCTGCGCGAGGGTGACGTCGCCCGGACCGTGCTGGACGGCATCGAGCGGGGACGCCAGCAGATCGCGCTGCCGCCGCTCGTGCGGATGATGCCGGCGCTGCGCCTGCTCCCGGTCCGCGCGTTCGACACCGTGCTCGACGTGTTCGGGATCAACCAGGGCATGGACCACTTCAGCGGGCGGCCCGGCGACCGGGTCGGCTGACCCTTCCG
>AXCX01000163.1 GCA_000767215.1 Actinotalea fermentans ATCC 43279 = JCM 9966 = DSM 3133 | reverse complement strand
ACCGGCCGCGACCCGGCGTCGGGCGTCGTCGCAGGGAGACCTCGAACCAGACGGTCTTCCCGCCGGCGTCCGGCTGCACGTCCCAGGCGGCGGCGAGGCGGTCGACGAGCAGCACGCCGCGACCGGACAACGCGGTGGGCCCGGGCTCGAGCCGCACCGGGCGCTGCGCGCTCTCGTCGTGCACGCTGACCCGCAACCGGTCGCCGGTCCGGCTCACGCCGACGTCGATGCGACCGCCCGCAGGCCCGTGCTTGATCGCGTTCGTCACCACCTCGGAGGCGAGCAGCGCCACGACGCGCTGGATGTCCTCGGGTGCGCCGACGTGCGCGGCCTCGGAGACCACCCAGGTCCGCGCATGGCGGATCTCGGTGACGTCGGCGACGAACCTCACGACGGGACGCCCCTTCCCCCTCGGCAGTCGTCCCAGCCTGCACGTCGCCGGACGGGTCTGCATGCCGAGGCGGAGGGGCCGCGGCGACAGCGACTGTCGAATCGATCCGAGTGTCGCCTCCCCTGCCCTGATCGGACGTGCTGTGATGGCGGCATGACGACGACGCCCCATCCCGGCTCGGCCGACTGGCTGCGGCCCCTGCCCGGCACCCCGCTCACCGTCTCGGCGATCTGCGCGGGTGGCTCCCCGCTCGGAAGCATGCCGCGCCTGTACGGCCGCGACGTGCCGACGGACCAGGGCGTGGCCGTGGCGCGCGCCGTCCTCGAGAGTCCGATCCGGTTCCAGGACACCTCGAACGGGTACAGCGAGGGCGAGAGCGAGCGCCGGATCGGCGCCGCCATCCGCGAGGCCGGCGGGCTGCCGCCCGACTTCGTCGTCGGGACGAAGGTCGACCCGCTCGGGCGCGACTACTCCGGGGAGCGCGTCCGCGCGTCGGTCGCCGAGAGCCGCGAGCGCCTGGGGCTGGACGTGCTCCCCCTCGTGCACCTGCACGACCCGGAGTTCTTCGACTTCGAGGAGATCGCCCGGCCCGGCGGCGCCGTGGACGCACTCGTCGCACTCAAGGAGTCCGGGCAGGTCGGCTCGATCGGCCTGGCGGGTGGCCGCGTGCAGGAGATCGCGCGGTACCTCGCCCTCGGGGTGTTCGACGTGCTGCTGGTGCACAACCGCTGGACGCTGCTGGACCGGAGCGCAGGCGACCTCATCGCCGAGGCGACGGGGCGGGGCATGGGCGTCCTCAACGCCGCCGTGTACGGCGGCGGCCTGCTGGTGCCGCGTCCGGCGATCAGCACGTACGGCTACCGCGAGGCGCCGCCGGAGATCGTCGGCGCCGTCGCCGCGATGCGCGACGTCTGCGCCCGGCACGACGCCGACCTGACGACCGCCGCCCTGCAGTTCTCCCTGCGGGACCCGCGGTTCGCCGCGACGATCGTCGGGCTCGGGCGGCCGGAGCTGGTCGAGGACACGCTCCGGCGGGCGGCGACGCCGCTGCCGGACGCGCTGTTCGACGAGCTCGAGACCCTGCTGCCCCCGCGCAGCGTGTGGCTGGACGCGCCGTTCGACTGACCGGCCGTTCGCCTGACGCACCGTTCGTCTGACCGACTGAGCGGTCAGACGCCGGTCAGCTCGCGGGGCTCGGCGACGACGTCCACGAGGGCCCCGCCCCGCCAGACGGTGATCTCGATCCGGGACCCGATCGCGCCCTCCACCATGAGCCGTTGGATCTGGGTGGTGCGGGTGACAGAGGCGCCGTCGACGGCGACCACGACGTCGCCGGGGTGCAGCCCGGCGATCGCGGCCGGGCTCCCCGCGACGACGTCGGCGACGTGCAGGCCGGTCTGCCGGCCGAGCTTGGCCGCCAGGGTGGGCGGCAGCGGCGCCTGGCGGCCGACGATGCCGATCCAGGCCCGGCGCACCCGACCGTGGGCCAGCAGGGTGGCGATGATGCCGCGCGTCGTCGCATTGACAGGCACGGCCAGCCCGACGCCGATGCCGGCGACCGCGGTGTTCACCCCGACCATCCGGCCGGCGGCGTCGGCGAGCACGCCGCCGCTGTTGCCGGGGTTGAGGGCGGCGTCGGTCTGGATCACCTCGTCGACGACGCGACCGGCGCTGGTGGGAAGCGAGCGCCCCAGCCCGGACACGATGCCGGCCGTCACGCTCCCGGCCAGCCCGAGCGGGTTGCCGACGGCGACGACGAGCTGCCCCACCCGGAGCGCCGCGGCGTCGCCGAGGGCCACGGGTGCAGGCACCGGCCCGTCCGCGCGGAGCACGGCCAGGTCCGAGAGCGGGTCCCGCCCGACGACGGCGGCGCTCACCTGGGTCCCGTCGGCGAACGCGGCCTGCGCCGCGGAGGCCCCGGCGACGACGTGCGCCGAGGTGAGGAGCACCCCGTCGGCCGAGATGACGCTCGCGCTGCCGCCGGCGAGGCCGCGCGCGGTGCGCACGGCGAGGCTCGCGACGCTGGGCAGCACCTGGGCGGCGACGCGCGTCACGACCGCGGAGTAGGCGTCGAGAGCCTCGCGGTCGGGCTCCTGGCTGCGGTCGGGGCCCTCGCTCACAGGAGGTGCAACGGATGCGGGGCCCACGTCCGTGCCGGCGTTCTGCCGAGGGCAGACGACGGCCACGGTCAGGCGGCCGCAGCGACCGGCGCGCCGTGGCGCGTGCGGAAGGTCCAGCCGCCGGTGGGCGACCGTTGGATGTCGACGTGCAGGCGATGGACCACGTCGTGGTGGTGCCAGCACAGCAGGATCCCCGTGTTGGCGTCGGTGTCGCCGCGATCGGCCACCCACTCGTCGACATGGTGGATCTCGCCCAGCGCGGGTGGCGCCGTGCAGCCGGGGTAGCGACAGGTCCCGTCGCGGGCCAGCACGGCCGCGCGCCGCGGGCCGCTGAACGTCCGCTCGGCGCGGCCCGCGTTGATGACCTGGCTCTCGGGCCCGAAGACGACCCGGCTCAGCCGCGTGTCGCAGGCGAGCCGCGCGAGGACCACGGCGGGGATCGGGCCCGCGCCGAGGACCTCGGCCACGGCGAAGCGCTCGACGTCGGCGACGGGCGCGAGCCGCAAGGGGCGGTCGCCTTGCTCCGCTGGCGCGTGGCCGGGCTGCGCCGAGACGGAGCCCTGCTCCCCCGACGCACGGCACGGCTCCCCCGACCCGCGGTCGCGGCCGGGGCCGTCGCCGACCGCACGGCGGAGCGTGTCGAAGTCCACCACGACGTTCAGGTGGGGACGCACGGCCGCCCCGCGGCCGACGAGCCCGTTGTCGAGCACCAGGCGCGAGACGTCGGCAACCGCCTGGGCGCGGCGCTGCTGGGTGGTGCGCGCGTCGTCGGGCGCCGGCGGCGTCATCGCCGACTCGAGCGCGGCGGCGAACGTCGCGCCGTGCTCCGTCGTGAGGAAGCCGGCCAGGTGGTAGCCGCCAAGAGTCGAGGACAGGGCGAGGAACTCGCGGTCGCAGGCGTCGCGGTAGCCGCGCTCGTCCGCGTCGGGGTCGGCCGCGGCGGCCCAGCGCCGAACGAGCCGGCGGAACCCCTCGACGCTGCTCTCCCGCGCGTGCTCGACGAGGAACTCCTCGCCGCACGCGTCGGCAGGGGCCGCGAGTGCCGCCTGCCGGGCGGGCGTCGTGGGGGCGAGTGTCGCCATCGTGCGGGCCTGCTCCGCGCTGACCTCACCGGCGAGCGCGGCC
>AXCX01000162.1 GCA_000767215.1 Actinotalea fermentans ATCC 43279 = JCM 9966 = DSM 3133 | reverse complement strand
CGTCGTCGAGGAGGGCCACCAGCCGCGCCGTGGCGGCCTCGCGGTTGCGCAGCTGCGAGCGGTGCTCGGCGGCCACCACGGTGAGCACGCCGTCGGTCAGGCGTCGCGCGAGGTGCGCGACGGCGCGCTCGCGCAGCTCGGGCGGCAGGGCGGGCGTGCGGGCGACGTCGAACGAGAGCTCCACCCGCGAGTCGGTCGTGTTCACGCCCTGGCCGCCCGGACCGCTCGAGCGGGAGAAGCGCCAGCGCAGCTCGGCCACGTCGATCGCGTGGCCGGAGCGCAGCAGCAGGGCGTCGGGCACGTCCCCAGCCTCCCACCCCTCAAGTGGAGCACCGTGGCGGCTGATCGGCTCAACCGGTGCACGACGGCGCCACGGTGCTCCAGTTGAGAGGGGCGGGTGGGGTGCGGGCGTCGCGGAGGATGGGGCAGGGTGGGCGCGTGGTGACGCTGCGCAGCTACCGACCCGACCGGGCCCAGGACAGGGCCGACGTCTACGACGTGTGCGTGCGGACCGCGGAGTCCGGCGGGGACGCCCGCGGCGTGCTCTCCCGCGACGACCTGTGGGGCGACATCTTCGCCGGGCCCTACCTCGCGCTGGAGCCCGAGCTGGCGTTCGTGCTCGACGACGGCGCGCGCGTCGTCGGCTACGTGCTCGGCACGGCGGACACCGCCCGCTGGGCGGCCGAGCAGCGGGCCCGCTGGCTGCCGACGGTCGCCGCGCGCCACCCCCTGCCGGCCACGCCGACGACGCGCGAGGAGCACCTCGTCGACCTGCTGCACCACCCCGAGTACAACGTCCGCCCCGAGCTCGCCGACTACCCCGCGCACCTGCACATCGACGTCCTGCCCGAGCACCAGGGCGGCGGCCACGGGCGGGCGCTGATCGAGGCGTTCCTCGGCGCGCTCGCGGACCGCGGCGTGCCCGGCGTGCACCTGGGCGTGCTGACGGCCAACACCCGGGCGCGCGGCTTCTACGCGCACCTCGGCTTCCATGAGCTCCCGGTGACCGAGCCCGACGTCGTCTACCTCGGCCGCGGCGGGCTCGCCGCGTGACGGGCGGGGGCACGACGCGCGGCAGGGCAGGATGGTGACCATGGAGAAGGTGCGAGCGGCCCTGCAGCGGTACCGCGTGATGGCCTGGATCACCGGCGTGATGCTGCTGATCCTCACGGCCGAGATGGTGCTCAAGTACGTCGTGCAGGTCGACGACTCGGTGCTGCGCTGGATCGAGTGGGTGCCGTTCGCGCACGGGTGGATCTACGTCGCGTACCTCGTGACGGTGATCGACCTGTGGAGCAAGCTGCGCTGGGGCTGGGGCCGGCTCGTGACGATGGTGCTCGCCGGCGTCGTGCCCGTGATGTCCTTCGTGATGGAGAAGCGCGTGCACCGCGACGCGGACGCGGACGCCGGGCGATAGGCGCCCCTCACTAGACTCACGAGGGTGACCCAGCCTCACGGGGAGACCCCGAGCGCCGAGACCACCCCGCCCGTGCCCGCCGCGCCGACGGCCGCCGAGCGGCCGGTGCTCGTGGTCGACTACGGCGCCCAGTACGCCCAGCTCATCGCGCGGCGCGTGCGCGAGGCGCACGTGTACTCCGAGATCGTGCCGCACACGTGGTCGGTCGAGAAGATGCTCGAGCGCAACCCGGCGGCCGTCATCCTCTCGGGCGGGCCGGCGAGCGTGTACGAGCCGGGCGCCCCGGCCGTCGACGCCGCGCTGTTCGACGCCGGCGTGCCCGTGCTGGGCATCTGCTACGGCTTCCAGGCGATGGCGCACGCGCTCGGCGGCGCCGTCGACGCGGCCGCCACCGGCGAGTACGGGGCCGCCACCGTCGCGGTGGACGAGCCGGGCGTGCTGCTGACCGGGTCGCCCGGCGAGCAGGCCGTCTGGATGAGCCACGGCGTCGCCGTCACGGCCCCGCCCGAGGGCTTCACCGTGCTGGCCCGCTCCGCGGGCGCGCCCGTCGCTGCGTTCGAGGACCGCGAGCGCCGGCTGTACGGCCTGCAGTGGCACCCGGAGGTCAAGCACTCCCCGCTCGGCCAGCGGGCCCTGGAGAACTTCCTCTACCGCGGCGCCGGCCTGCGTCCGGACTGGACCGCCGGGAACGTCGTCGCCGAGCAGGTCGCCGCGGTGCGCGCCCAGGTGGGCGACGCGCGGGTCATCTGCGGCCTGTCGGGCGGCGTGGACTCCGCCGTCGCCGCCGCGCTGGTGCAGCGCGCCGTCGGGGACCAGCTGACCTGCGTGTTCGTCGACCACGGCCTGCTGCGCCGCGGCGAGGCCGAGCAGGTGGAGAAGGACTTCGTCGCCGCGACGGGCGTCCGGCTCGTGGTGGTCGACGCGCGCGAGCAGTTCCTCGGCGCGCTGGCCGGCGTCACCGACCCCGAGACCAAGCGGAAGATCATCGGCCGCGAGTTCATCCGGTCCTTCGAGGCTGCCGCGCGCGACCTCGTCGCCGAGAGCGGCGCGTCGGGCGAGGAGGTGCGCTTCCTGGTCCAGGGCACGCTCTACCCCGACGTCGTGGAGTCCGGTGGCGGCGAGGGCGCCGCGAACATCAAGTCGCACCACAACGTGGGCGGCCTGCCCGACGACCTGCAGTTCGAGCTCGTGGAGCCGCTGCGGACGCTGTTCAAGGACGAGGTGCGCGCCGTCGGTCTCGAGCTCGGGCTGCCCGAGGGCATCGTCTGGCGCCAGCCGTTCCCCGGGCCGGGCCTGGGCATCCGGATCATCGGCGAGGTCACGGCCGAGCGCCTCGAGGTGCTTCGGGCCGCCGACGCCATCGCGCGCCAGGAGCTCACGCTCGCCGGGCTCGACCGGACCATCTGGCAGTGCCCAGTGGTGCTGCTGGCCGACGTGCGCTCCGTCGGCGTGCAGGGTGACGGCCGCACCTACGGGCACCCGGTCGTCCTGCGCCCGGTGAGCTCCGAGGACGCGATGACGGCGGACTGGACGCGCGTGCCGTACGACGTGCTCGCGCGGATCTCCAGCCGCATCACCAACGAGGTGCGCGAGGTCAACCGCGTCGTCCTGGACGTGACGAGCAAGCCGCCGGGGACCATCGAGTGGGAGTGAGCGGCCGGTCCTGAGGGCGCGCCGCCGTCGGGCAGCCGCCCGCAGGGACCGTGCCGTCAGCCCGCCTGCCGCCGGTCGGTGTCGTGCCGGGGCAGCTGGGAGGTGCGCAGGACGCCGTGCCGGGCGCGCTTCTGCCGGTACATGGCGGAGTCCGCGGCCGAGAGCAGGCGCTCGGCGTCCAGGCCGGTCCCCGGCGTCCCGATCGCCGTGCCGGTCGCGATCCCGACCCGCACCGTCACCCCGCCCACCTGCACCGGCTCGACGACCACCTCGGTGATCCGCCGCACGGTCTCGCTCGCCAGCACCGCCGGGTCGCCCTCGGCGACGATCACGAACTCGTCGCCGCCGAAGCGCGCGACGAGGTCCTCCTGGCGCACGCTCGCCGTCAGCCGGCGGGCCACGACGGTCAGCACCTCGTCCCCGACGTGGTGACCGTGCACGTCGTTGATCTCCTTGAAGCCGTTCAGGTCGCAGAACGTCACGACGACGGCGGGCACCTCGCCGGCCTGGACCCGCGCCACGGACTGGGTCAGGCGCTCGCCGAGCTCCCGGCGGTTGGCCAGGCCGGTCAGCTCGTCGTAGCGGGCCATCCAGGCGAGCTTGGCCTCCGCCTCGTCCCGGGAGCGCGACAGCAGCCAGATGCGGGTCAGCACCACGGGGACGAGCAGCAGCGTCGATGCGGCGGACAGGACGTTGTCGAAGTCGCCCGCGGCGACCTCGTGCGCGATCCCCAGCGACGGGCCCACCGCCAGGGCGGAGCCTGTGGCGATGACCGTGGCGGACGTGATGTGGCCGCTGGTCCGGACCTCCCGGTCGGGGAGCCCGGGGGCCGACGGGTGCAGGAGAGCGCACGCGACGAGGGTGTAGGCGACGATCAGGAGCGGGCCGGGCCACCAGGCCTCGACCGCGCTGTGCGGGGCGGTCGCGACCGCCCTCCCGAGGCTCGCGGCCGTGAACGTGATCGTGGCGAGCGAGAAGAGCAGGAGGGGCGCCGGACGGTCGGCGCTGGTGTGGTGCATCGTCACGGCCGCGCCGAGGGTGGCGGCCTGGACGAGCAGGACGAGCGTCGCGACGCGCTGCGCACCGGCCTCCATGCCCAGTCGCTCCGTGACGGGACCGAGCACGAGCTGCCAGAGCACGACGGCGCAGCTCACGGCGATGACGGCGGAGTCGAGCACCGCCCCGCTCGGCCGCGGACGGGGGGCGAGCAGGAGGCGGAGGGCGGCGACGAGCAGGGCGAGGTAGGCGAGGGATGCCGGCAGTGCCTGCAGCCAGTGTGCCGGCAGGCCGAGCAGGTCCACGCGCACGAACCACGTCGCATCGCCCAGGACCGGGGCGCCGATCCCGGCCAGCAGCCAGGTGAGGCTGTCGTGCGCGCGCCGGCCGCGCCTGCGGCGTGCCTCGGCGACGAGGCCGAAGGTCGCGAGCCCGGCCACGACGTCGCCGGCGTCCTGGACGGAGCCGCGCGTCAGCGCGGCGCCGACGACGAGCGCGGCGCCGACGACGGCGGCGGCGAGGGGTCGCCGGGGGGATCGGCCACACTCCCAAGATCGGCACGTCGGGACGCCCCGATGAGCGGGCCGGGCGCGCGGACGGCTATGTCGCCCGGGCCGGCCGTCCCTTGTGGCGGTACATCTCGGCGTCGGCGGCGGACAGCACCTCGTCGACAGGGGTGGACTCGCCCGGGTGGACGGCGCGGGTGCCGACGCTCGCCCGGCAGGTCAGCCGGGTCCCGTCGAGCTCGAACGGCTCGGCGAGCGCGGCGGCGACGGTCTCCCGGATGCGGCGCTCGACGGCCTCCGGGTCGCCCTCGCACAGGATGAGGAACTCGTCCCCGCCGAACCGCGCGACCGTGTCGCCGGCGCGGAGCCGCCCGCGCAGCCGTTCGGACACGGCCACGAGCAGGCGGTCGCCCGTCGGGTGCCCGAGGCCGTCATTGACCGACTTGAAGTCGTCGAGGTCCAGGAAGGCGACGACGGCGCCCGGCGAGCTCCCGTCCGACACGCGGGCGAGCGTCTCGCGCAGAGCCGACGTGACCGCCCGCCGGTTGGCGAGCCCGGTCAGCTCGTCGTGCTCGGCCAGGTGCGCGAGCCGCGCCTCGGCCGCGT
Source organism: Actinotalea fermentans ATCC 43279 = JCM 9966 = DSM 3133 (assembly GCA_000767215.1). Classification (GTDB taxonomy): domain Bacteria; phylum Actinomycetota; class Actinomycetes; order Actinomycetales; family Cellulomonadaceae; genus Actinotalea; species Actinotalea fermentans. Next base: position 3,031 of record AXCX01000162.1, on the reverse strand, counting down.
GGTACAGCCGGGCCAGCATCGCGACGCGCCCGAGCACGAGCGGGACGACGACGACGGCGTTCGCGGCCACCAGGACGCCGTCGACAGGGCTGCCCAGGCCCGCCTGGAGGCCGACGATCACGGGCGCCGCGAGCAGCGCGCCGCCCAGGCCGAGGATCCGGGTGCGCGTGAGCCGCTCGGCGGACGGCGGGACGGCGACCGCCGCGCCGGACGGGTGCAGGCTGGCCGCCGCGAGGCCGCCGTACGCCAGGCCCCAGAAGACGGCCACCCACCACGGCGCACCGACCGCCGCGTCGTCGGTGGCGAGGACCTTGAACGCGTTGCCCGCCAGACCCGCGGTCGCGGACACGAGCACGTACCCGACGCCCGCGTGCCGGGCCCCTTGGGCCAGGAAGGACCGGAGCAGGGCGCCCGTCATGCCGCCGAACAGGAGCACGGTCAGCACGCTGGTCACGACGGTCGCCGGGGTGGCATCGATCCGGTCGAGCTGGGGGCGCAGGACCACCGCCCAGAGCACGGTGGTCGCCGTGATGGCGACCAGGGCGGCGTCGATGAGCGCACCGGGGTTGCGGCGACCGGGCGGTGAGACGAGCAGGAGCGGCCCCGCCAGCAGCCCGAGGAACCCCAGGGGGAGGGCGACCGCGCTGAGGCCGCTCGCCGCGTCGGGGATGCCGGTCAGTGCGGGGACGGCCACCGAGCCGAGGGCGTCGAGCGTCAGCACCGCCACGCCCGCCAGGACCGCGCGCCAGGCCGGCCCGGTCGCCAGGCCGACCGCCACCTGCCGGCCGATGACGACGAGCGCCGTCGCGGTGGCGACGAGGGCCGCGGGGCGGCGTCCCGCCGTGACGGCGACGACGGCCACCGTGATCACGAGGACGGCGAAGACCAGGTGCGCCGTGCGGGCGTTCGCCGGTCTCCTCACACCTTCCCATCGGTCCGGGCGTGTCGACCGTGAGTCATCCCGGACCGACCCGGTGCCGACTTCACCCGGCAACCGGTCACCGCTGTCCGGTGACGAGCGTCCGTCGTCAGCCGGTCACCGGTGGTCGTTCACCCTCGGCCGGACGTCCGTGCCCGCTGCTCCCGCTTGTCGCAGTACATCGCCTCGTCCGCGGCCGCGAGCAGGCGACCGGGGGTCGCCCCGTCGCCCGCGCGCGCCACGGCCGCCCCGATCGACGCGCCCACCTGGTGGCGCTCGTCGCCCACGTGGACGGGGTCCGCCAGGGCGGCGGTGACGCGACGGACCACCTCGCTGCGGACGTCGCCGTCGGCGACGACGACGAACTCGTCGCCGCCGAACCGCGCCACGAGGTCCGTCGGCCGCATCGCGGCCGCCAGCCGACGCGCGACCACGGCGAGGACGGCGTCGCCGGTGCCGTGCCCGTGCGCGTCGTTGACGGACTTGAACCCGTCGAGGTCGCAGAAGACGACGGTGACCGCCGCCGTCTCGCCCCGGGCGAGGCGCTCGAGCGCCCGGGCGAGCCGCCGGCCGAGCTCCCGCCGGTTGGCCAGGCCGGTCAGCTCGTCGAACCGGGCCAGTCGCGCCAGGTGCGAGTTCACGTCCTCCCGGGCGCGGACGAGCAGCCGGACACGCAGGCCGACGAGCACGAGGAGCGCCAGCATGCCGACGCCGAGCGAGACGCCGTCGACGGGCCGCCCGACGAGCCCTTGCACGACGGCCACGGTGGGGCCGACCGCGAGGGCCGTCCCGAGCGCGCGCAGCATCGCGGGCGTCAGGCCGGGGGTGGCGCTCCGGGGTCGCTCGCCGAGCCGGGCGACGGCGGGGTGCCAGGTGGCCGCCGCCGTCGCGCAGAAGGCGACGATCCACAGCGGCACCACCCACCACTGGCCGTCCACCTGCTCGGGCGTGGTGGTCGCCACCCGGGCGACGAAGCCGGCCGTGGTCGCGCCGGCGGCGAGCACGAGGTAGCCGACCGACGGGCCGCGGGCCACCGTCGTCCGGGCAAGGGTGACGAGGCAGCCGGTGGTCGCGCCGAGCGCCAGCAGGCTGCCGAGCGACGCGACGCGGACGGCGCGGGGGGCGCCGTCGAGACCGGGGCTGACGGCCGTCGTCCAGACCGCCAGGGCGATCGCGACGGCCACCGTGCCGGACTCGAGCAGGCGGGCCTGGTTCTGACCGTCGCCCTGGAGCAGCACGCCCGTGCCCGCCAGCACGAACGCGCCGAAGGTCAGGACCGGGACGGCGACGAGCACCTCGCCGGCACCCGTGGCGCCCTGGAGCCAGACGAACCACACGACGCTGTAGACGAGGAGGACCAGCAGTCCGGCGCAGAGCCAGTCCCAGGGGCGGCGCGACGCCGGCCGCCACCGGCGCCGGGCGCGCAGGACCGAGCCCAGCGCCAGCAGCAGCGCGACCTCGAGGACGACGCCCTGCGCGAGCCCGCGCAGCGGCAGGCTCGCACCGACGAGGGCGATCGTGCAGACGGCGAAGCGGAGGTGCAGCGCGCGGGTCGTCGGTGACACACGACCATGATCGCCGCTGTCGGAGCGGGGAGACGTGGGCCCTCTGGGCCCGCCGTCCCCGCGGCCGGTGCCGGGCTAGCCTGGCCGGGTGCGGATCCTCCACGTCTCCGACTGCTACGCCCCGCGGACGGGTGGCATCGAGTCGCAGGTGCGCGACCTCGCCCGGGCGCAGGTGGCGGCGGGGCACGAGGTGCACGTCCTGACCGCGACGCTGGGGCCGGAGGGCGAGCGCGGCGGCGTCGTGCAGGACGACGACGGCGTGCAGGTGCACCGGCTCGGCGCGCGGCTGCCGTTCGAGCTCCCGGTGAACCCGGCGGCCGTGCCGCGGATGCGCACCGTCATGCGCGGGCTCGCCCCCGACGTCGTGCACGTGCACGCGGGCGTCGTCTCGCCGTTCGCGTACGACGGCGCCCGGGTCGCCCTGCGCGAGCGGCTGCCCCTGGCGATCACCTGGCACTGCATGCTCGACGGCGCGGTGCCGGCCCTGCGCCTCGCCGCCCGTCCCCGCTGGCGCCGGGCGCCGGTGGCGCTGTCGGCGGTGAGCGGG
>AXCX01000161.1 GCA_000767215.1 Actinotalea fermentans ATCC 43279 = JCM 9966 = DSM 3133 | reverse complement strand
GAGCGGGATCGCGGCGGCCACGGTGGCGACCAGCGCGACGAACGCCACCGCGCCCCGCGGGTCCGGCGTGCCGCCGGGGTTCAGCCGGGCCACGACGGCCCAGCCGAGGTAGCCGACGACGACGGCCGTCGCGACCGAGAGCCACTCCGCCCGACGGCGACGCAGGCGGGCGTCGCTCTCCGTCGGCCGGCGCGGCGTGGCCACCCGGAGCGCCGAGAACGCCAGGAGTGCGCCCAGGACGAGAAGGACGAGCTGGCGCGCCACTAGTGCACGAGCCCGAAGCGCTCGTGCAGGCGGCGCAACGGCCCGGGTGCCCACCAGTTCGCCCTGCCGAGCAGCGTCATGGTCGCCGGCACGAGCAGCATGCGGACCAGCGTCGCGTCGATGAGCACGGCGACGGCCAGGGAGAAGCCGACCTCCTTGATCACCAGCAGCTTGCCCAGGATGAACCCGACGAAGACGACGATGATGATCGCCGCAGCCGAGGTGATGATGCGACCGGAGCGCTGCAGCCCCACCCTGACCGCGGTGTCGTTGTCCATGCCCGCGTCGTGCTGCTCCTTGATCCGCGAGAGCAGGAAGACCTCGTAGTCCATCGCCAGGCCGAACGCGAACGCCAGGACCAGGGCCAGCACGTAGGTCTCGATGCCGCCCGTGGACCGGAAGCCGAGGAGGCCCTCGAGGTGGCCGTCCTGGAAGCCCCACACGAGGACGCCGACGGTGGCGGCGAGGGACACGACGTTCGTCAGGAGCGCCTTGATCGGGATCAGGACAGAGCCGGTCATGAGGAAGAGAAGGACGAGCGTGGCGGCGGCGACGACCCCGAACGCCCACCAGGCGCGTGCCACGAGGGCGTCGACGAAGTCGATCTGGTTGGCCGCCTGCCCCGTCACGACCACGGGGAAGGGGGCGGCCGCGGCACGAACCTCGTGGACGACCTCCGACGCCTCGGGCCCGCCGGGGTCGGGTGACACCGGACGCACCCCGACGTAGACGTAACCGCCGAGCGGGGTGGGCGGGTCCACGGAGGCCACCCCTGGCAGGTCGGCCAGGCCCGCGCTCCACCGGCCGACCTGCTCCAGCGGGCCCTCGGCGATGACCTGCACGGCGGGCGCGGCCGAGCCCGGGTACTGCGCCGCGATCTCCTCGACGTACGCGCGCTGGTCGGAGCCGAGCGGCAGCAGCTCGATCGTGGAGTTCCGCAGCGAGAGGTCCGCCGCCGGGGTCGCGAGGAAGGCGAGGGCGCCGAGGGACCCGGCGAGCACGAGCCACGGGTGACGCTGGACGCGCCGGGCGAGCCGGGAGAACAGCCCTTCAGTGGCCGTGACGTCCCCGGTGCGCTCGACGACGGTGCGCAGCCCGGGGATCCTTCCCACCAGCCCGGGCCGCAGCAGCCGCCGGCCGGCCAGCCGGAGCACGGCGGGCACGAGCGTGAGAGCGGTGGTGAGCGCGACGAGCACGACCAGCGCCCCAGCGGTGCCGAACGACCGGAGGATCTCCGGCTCGAACACGACGAGCCCGGCCACCGAGATCGCCACGGTCAGGGCGGAGAACGCGACGGTGCGTCCGGCGCTGCGCATGGTGGCGCGCAGGGCCTCCTCGACGGCGCCGTCGCCCCTCCGCCGACGCACGGCCGCTCCGCCGTCGTCGTCCGTCAGCCGGTGCAGCTCCTCGCGGAAGCGGGACACGATGAGCAGGCCGTAGTCGATGGACAGGCCCAGGCTCAGGATCGTCACCACGTTGATGACGCTCGAGTCGAGGTCCATCAGGTACGACAGGCCGTGCACGGTGCCCAGGCCGGCGGCGATCGAGGCGATCGCCCCGATCATCGGCATCGCGGCGGCCAGGAAGCCGCCGAAGACGAGGACCATCACGACGAGGGCGACCGGGAGCGAGACCGCCTCGCCGATGCGCAGGTCGTCCTCGACCTGGGTGCGGATCTCCTCGACGATCAGCGAGGTGCCGCCGACGCGTCCCGTGACGTCGCGCCCCGTGGACAGCTCGGCCGGCAGGGCCCGCAGGAGCGCCTCGACCTGGTCGAGCGCAGCGGATGCGCGGTCCTCGGGCAGCGCGTGCTCCAGCTCGACCACGACGAGGAACCCGTCGCCGTCCGCTGCGAGGAGGGGAGCCGCGGCCGGGCTCGTCGGCCCCTCGGGCACGACGTACGGGTCGATGACGCTGGCGACGCCCGGGACCGCGGCGAGCTGGGCGTGCAGGATCTCCATCGGCCGTTCGAGGCCGGGCGCGGCGGGGGCGACCCCGCTCACCGTGAGCGTCAGGCTCTGCCCCGTCGTGGACGCGTCGGCGATGATCGCGTCGCCCCGCGCGCTCTCCGACCCGGGGACACCGGGTGCCCCCGTCTCCAGGCGCTCGAAGACGGTCTCGCCGCCCACACCGAGCGACGCGAGCGCGAAGCACGCCCCCGCAGCGACGACCCAGGCCAGCACCGTGGTCCACGGACGACGGGCGATCGCACGGCCGAGGAGGTCGAACACACCTGCAGCATCCCAGGTCGCGTCCCCCGGACGCACGTGGATGCGACCGTAGGCTGCGCTCCATGGACCTGTTCGACGCCGTGAGCTCGACCCCCGAGGGCTTGCCGGGCGTCGGCGCGACCGCTCCGCTGGCGGTCCGCATGCGCCCGCGCGGTCTCGACGAGGTCGCCGGTCAGGAGCACCTGCTCGAGCCCGGTTCGCCCCTGCGCAGGCTCGTGGAGCCCGCGGACGAGGGGGCGCGCCGGGCGGCGCCGTCGTCGGTGGTGCTCTGGGGACCGCCGGGCACGGGCAAGACCACGCTCGCCTACCTCATCGCGACGAGCTCAGGGCGGCGGTTCGTGGAGCTGTCCGGCGTGGCCTCCGGGGTCAAGGACGTCCGCGCGGTCGTCGAGGAGGCCCGGCGCCGGCTCGCCACGGGTGGTGCGGAGACGGTCCTGTTCATCGACGAGGTGCACCGGTTCTCCACGACGCAGCAGGACGCGCTGCTGCCCAGCGTGGAGAACCGCTGGGTGACGCTGGTGGCGGCGACGACGGAGAACCCGAGCTTCTCGGTGAACGCGCCGCTGCTCTCGCGCTCGCTCCTGCTGACGCTGCGGCCGCTGACCGACGACGACATCCGCGCGCTGGTGCGCCGTGCGCTGGCTGACGAGCGCGGCCTCGCCGGCGCGGTGGAGCTCGACGACGAGGCCGAGGCCCACCTCGTGCGGCTGGCCGGGGGCGACGCCCGTCGGGCGCTGACGGTGCTCGAGGCCGCTGCCGGCGCTGCGCTGGAGGGCACGCCGTCGACGGCCGCAGGCTCGGGCGGAGGCGGCGCCCCCGTGGTGGACCTGGCGACGATGGAGCGGGCAGTCGACGTCGCGGCCGTCCGCTACGACCGCGCGGGCGACCAGCACTACGACGTGACCAGCGCGTTCATCAAGTCGATGCGCGGGTCCGACGTCGACGCGGCGCTGCACTACCTCGCCCGCATGGTGGTCGCGGGGGAGGACCCGAGGTTCATCGCGCGCCGCATCGTCATCGCTGCGGCCGAGGAGGTCGGCATGGCCGACCCGAGCGCCCTGTGGACCGCGGTCGCGGCCGCCCAGGCGGTGGCGCTCATCGGTATGCCGGAGGCCCGGATCATCCTGGCGGAGGCCGTCGTCCACGTGGCCACTGCGCCGAAGTCGAACGCCTCCTACGTCGCGATCGACCGGGCCATCGCCGACGTCCGGGCCGGTCGCGCCGGGCCCGTCCCGGCGCACCTGCGCGACGCCCACTACGCCGGGGCCGAGCGGCTGGGGCACGGCAAGGGGTACACCTACGCCCACGACGAGCCGCACGCGGTCGCGCGCCAGCAGTACGCCCCCGACGAGCTGGTCGACGCCCGGTACTACCAGCCGTCCGACCGTGGCCAGGAGCGGGAGGTCGGTGCACGGCTCGCCCGGATCCGCCAGATCCTGCACGACGACGTGGGCCGGTGAGAGCGCCGCGCGTCGTGCGGTAAGATCGACCGGTTGTCCGCCAGCGGACGACGGGCCGCCGCACGTCGGCAGCCACCTGGGGACCTCAGCCAGCACCACCGAAGGTTGGTCCCACACCCGCCGGGAGCTCCCCGCAGCGGGTCGTGCCATGTCGAACAGGAAGCAGGAGCATGACCAAGGTCACTCGTGCGCGCCGCCAGGTGCGCCTCTCGCGCGCCCTCGGGATCGCGCTGACCCCGAAGGCCGTCCGTCACTTCGAGAAGCGGCCCTACCCGCCGGGCGAGCACGGCCGCGCCCGCCGTCGGACCGAGTCCGACTACGCCGTCCGCCTTCGCGAGAAGCAGCGTCTGCGCGCGCAGTACGCGCTGCGCGAGAAGCAGATGGCCCGTGCGTTCGAGGCCGCCAAGAAGGCCCCGGGCCAGACCGGTGAGAACCTCGTCGAGATCCTCGAGACCCGTCTCGACGCGCTCGTGCTGCGCGCCGGCTTCGCCCGGACGATGCTCCAGGCCCGCCAGGTCGTCGTCCACCGGCACGTGCTCGTCGACGGCAAGATCGTCGACCGCCCGTCCTTCCAGGTGAAGCCCGGCCAGACGCTGCAGATCAAGCCGCGCAGCCAGACCAGCGCCCAGTTCCAGGTCGCCGCCGCCGGCGCCCACCGCGACGTCCTGCCGGCCGTCCCGGGGTACCTGGACGTGCAGCTCGAGAAGCTGTCGGCCGTCCTGCTGCGTCGCCCGCTGCGCGCCGAGGTCCCCGTGACCTGCGAGGTCCAGCTGGTCGTCGAGTTCTACTCGCGCTGACCCGCGCACCGCTTCGCGTCCGCCACGCCCCGCACCCCCACGGGTGCGGGGCGTCGGCGTCGGTGGAGCGAGCGTCCGAGGTCGGTAGTCTCGGGCGCGGAGCAGGGCACGGGCATGGTTCACGAGCTGGAGGGTCGCTGATGTCGGTCGGAGACGTCGCAGGTCTGATCGCCGCGGTCGCGTTCGGTGCGCTCGTCGGGTTCCTGGCCCTTCCGCTGGTGAAGCTCGGCAAGGTGTTCGACGCCGCGACCCAGTCCGTCAAGGACGTCACGGAGCACACCCTGCCTGTCATCGACGAGACGGCGGCCACGATCGCTGGCACCAACGCACAGCTCGCGAAGGTCGACACGGTGACCACGGCGGCCGCCGAGATCACGCAGAACGCGTCCGCGCTCACCGCACTCGTCGCGGCGACCGTGGGCCGCCCCCTCATCCGTCTCGCGGCCTTCTCGTACGGCGTGCGCACCGCGCTCGGCGGCTTCGCCCAGAAGGTCACGGGCAAGGGCTCCGGGAAGGCTCAGGCCTGATGCGCCGGCTGTTCTGGATGGGCCTCGGCGCGGTGGGGGCGGTGGTCGTGGTGCAGCGCGCACGCAGCGCCGTCAAGCGGCTGCCGGACACCGTGGCCGAGGCGGTGACGGCACAGGTCGGTCAGGCCGGTCAGCGGGCGTCGTCCGCGCTGCACGAGGCGGTCGACGTGTTCCGGGCCGCCCGCGCCGAACGCGAGACCGAGCTCGTGACCGCGCTGCTGGTCGAGCCGGAGGGCGGCACCGAGCGCCGGCCGCGGACGGCCCGGGCCGAGCCTCCGGCGTCGCGCGGCGACCGGGGCGACGAGGTGTGGGACGACGACCCCTGGGGCCCCGCCGACGACGAGGACTAGCGCGCCCGGCCCCGCGAGCACGAGAACATCAGGCACCACGAGCAGGACCCGAGAGGACATCATGCGCACCGCAGAGATCCGCCGCCGCTGGCTGGACTTCTTCGCCGAGCGGGGACACACGGTGGTGCCCTCCGCCTCCCTCATCTCCCCGGACCCGTCGACGCTCTTCACGATCGCCGGCATGGTGCCCTTCATCCCGTACATGCTCGGGCAGCAGGCGGCGCCGTGGCCGCGGGCCACCTCCGTCCAGAAGTGCGTGCGCACGCAGGACATCGAGGAGGTCGGCAAGACCACCCGGCACGGCACGTTCTTCCAGATGAACGGCAACTTCTCGTTCGGCGACTACTTCAAGCAGGGCGCGATCGAGTACGCCTGGGAGCTCGTGACGGGCTCGCAGGCCGACGGCGGCTACGGCTTCGACCCGGACAAGATCTGGGTGACCGTCTACCACGAGGACGACGAGGCGGCGGCGCTCTGGCGGAAGATCGCCGGCCTGCCCGACGAGCGCATCCAGCGCCGCGGCAAGAAGGACAACTTCTGGCACACGGGTCAGCCGGGCCCGGCGGGCCCCTGCTCGGAGATCTACATCGACCGCGGGCAGCAGTACGGCCCCGACGGCGGCCCGGTGGTGGACGAGGACCGGTTCCTGGAGATCTGGAACCTGGTCTTCATGCAGTACGCCATCGAGGACGTCCGGGCCAAGGACGACTTCACCGTCGTCGGTGACCTGGCGCAGCGGAACATCGACACCGGCATGGGTCTCGAGCGCGTCGCGTACCTGCTCCAGGGCGTCGACAACATGTACGAGATCGACGAGGTCTTCCCGGTCATCGCCGCGGCCCAGGAGCTGTCGGGCAAGCGGTACGGCGCCGACCACACCGACGACGTCCGGATGCGCGTCGTGGCCGACCACGTGCGGTCGGGCCTCATGCTCATCGGGGACGGCATCACCCCGTCCAACGAGGGCCGCGGCTACGTACTGCGGCGTCTGCTGCGCCGCAGCGTGCGGGCGATGCGGCTGCTCGGGGTCGACGAGCCGGCCCTGCCGCACCTGCTGCCCGTCTCGCGCGACGCCATGGGGGCCTCGTACCCCGACCTGGTCCGCGACTTCGACCGCGTCTCGCGGATCGCCTACGCCGAGGAGGAGGCGTTCCGGCGGACCCTCGTCTCGGGCACCACGATCCTCGACGTCGCGGTCGCCGACGTGAAGAAGGCGGGCGGCACCACGCTGCCGGGCGACCGGGCGTTCCAGCTGCACGACACGTACGGGTTCCCGATCGACCTCACGCTCGAGATGGCGGCCGAGCAGGGGCTGCGCGTGGACGAGGCGGGCTTCCGCGACCTGATGCTCGCCCAGCGCGAGCGGGCGCGCGCCGACGCGAAGTCGAAGAAGGGCGCGCACAAGGCGATGACCGCCCTGCGGGGGCTCGCCGACGCCGGCCCCACCGAGTTCACGGGCTACCACGAGCTGGGCACGGCCTCCACGGTGCGCGGCATCGTGCGCGGGGAGGACCTCGTCGAGGTGGCGAGCGAGGGGGACGTCGTCGACGTCGTGCTCGAGCGGACGCCCTTCTACGCGGAGTCCGGTGGTCAGGACTCCGACGCGGGCGTGATCGTGACGGCGGACGGTGGCCTCCTCGAGGTCCTGGACGTCCAGAAGCCCGTCAAGGGCCTGATCGTGCACACCGTCCGGGTGGCCAACGGCGAGGTGCGCGCGGGCGCCGAGGTGTCGGCCGAGGTCGACCGGGAGTGGCGGCTCGGGGCGCGCCAGGCGCACTCCGGCACGCACGTGGTGCACGCCGCGCTCCGCGAGGTGCTCGGCCCGACCGCGCTCCAGTCCGGTTCGTACAACAAGCCCGGGTACCTGCGGCTGGACTTCGCCTGGAACCAGGCGCTGTCCGCGCAGGCCCGCAGCGAGATCGAGGACGTCGCGAACCGCGCCATCCGCGAGGACCTGCGTGTGAAGTGGCAGTACATGCCGCTCTCGGAGGCCAGGTCGTGGGGCGCGATCGCGCTCTTCGGCGAGACCTACGACGAGACGAACGTGCGCGTCGTGGAGATCGGCGGCCCGTGGTCGCGCGAGCTGTGCGGCGGTACGCACGTCGAGCACTCCAGCCAGATCGGGCTGATCGCCCTGACCGGTGAGTCCTCGGTCGGCTCGGGTGCGCGGCGCGTCGAGGCGCTCGTCGGGCTCGAGGCGTTCCACCACCTCGCCCGCGAGCGCGCGCTGGTCGCCACGATCACCGAGACGCTCAAGACCCGGCCCGAGGACCTGCCCGAGCGTGTCGCCGGCCTGCTCGCGCGGCTGCGTGAGGCCGAGAAGGAGCTCGCTGGTGTGCGCCGGGAGCGCTTGCTCGCCTCCGTCCCCGCCGTCGTGGCGACCGTGGCGCAGGCGGGACCGGCTCGGGTCGTGGCGCACGACGCCGGCGCGGTCGCGTCGGCGGACGACCTGCGCACGCTGGCGCTGGAGGTGCGTGGTCGGCTGGGCGAGGAGGCCGCCGTCGTCGCCGTCGGTGGCGTCGCGGGGGAGCGCCCGGTGGTCATCGTCGCGACGAACGCGGCCGCGCGCGAGGCAGGGCTCAAGG
>AXCX01000160.1 GCA_000767215.1 Actinotalea fermentans ATCC 43279 = JCM 9966 = DSM 3133 | reverse complement strand
CGGCCGCTCGCGCACGGCCCGGACCACCTCGGCCAGCGCGAACGGCGTCGCGACCGAGCGGTCCAGCTGCCGTCCCCCGTGGTTGCTCACGACGACGCCGGCCGCGCCCGCGTCGAGGCACGCCACCGCGTCGTCGCCGCGGAGCACGCCCTTGACGAGCACCGGCAGGCCGGACATCCGCGCGAGCCAGCCGATCGCCTCGAGCGTGGCGGTCGGGTCCTGCTCCGCGCCGGCGCGGCCGACGGCGGCGTCGCCGGTCAGGTGCCGGGCGAGGTTGACGAGGAACGTCTCGTCGGGGATGGCGATCCGCTGGCTGCCGACGCGGCGCTTGATGCCCACGAACGGGGTGTCCCCGGTCAGGACCAGGGCCCTGGCCCCCGCCGCCACGGCGCGCTCGACGAGCCGCTCGGTGAGCTCACGGTGGCGCATCACGTAGACCTGGAACCACCACGGCCCGGCGACGGCGGCGATGTCCTCCAGGGCCGTCGACGCGCGCGTGGACGCCACGTAGAGGGCGCCCTGCTCGCGTGCCGCGGCGGCGACCGCCGGCTCGGCGTCCGGGTGGGCCAGGCCGAGGTACCCGACGGGCGCGACCCCGATCGGGTGGTTCAGCCCGCAGCCCAGCAGCGTCGAGGTGAGGTCGACCTCGCCGACGTCCCGGAGCACCCGCGGGCGCAGCCGGTGCCGCGCCCACGCCGCCGTCGCCTCGTCGAGCGCCACCTCGTCGCCGGAGCCCGAGGCGAAGAACTCGTGCGCCGCGGCAGGCAGGACCGCGACGGCGTCGCGCTCGTGCTTCTCGAGCGCCGTCAGCGCCATGGGCACGCCCGTCCGCCGGCGCGGTCGCCGCGCTCAGTACGCACCCGAGCCCCCGACGACGGCGCGGAAGGTCTTCCAGAGGATGAGCAGGTCCATCGCGAGCGACCAGTTGTCGACGTAGCGCAGGTCGAGGCGGACCGACTCCTCCCACGACAGGTCGGCGCGCCCGCTGACCTGCCACAGCCCGGTGAGCCCCGGGCGCACGTGCAGGCGGCGGTGCACGTGGTCGGCGTACGTCGCCACCTCCGACTCCAGCGGCGGGCGCGGTCCGACGAGCGACATGTCGCCCGTGACGACGTTCCACAGCTGGGGGAGCTCGTCGATCGAGTACCGGCGCAGGAAGCGGCCGACGGGCGTCACGCGGGGGTCGCGGCGCATCTTGAACATGGGCCCGTCGCGGTCGGTGAGCGCGAGGTAGGCGTCGCGCCGCGCGTCGGCGTCCAGGTACATGCTGCGCAGCTTCCACAGCGTGAAGGTGCGCCCGTCCACGCCGACCCGCGTCTGGCGGTAGAACGCCGGGCCGGGCGAGGTGGCGCGCACGGCCAGGGCCGCGGCGCCGATGACGGGGGCGGCCAGCAGGAGGAGGCAGGTGCCGAGCCCGCGGTCGAGGGCGGCCTTCGCGAGCATCCGGCTCGGCGGGGCACCCGTCTGGACCTCGAGCAGGACGAGGCCGGCGGTCGGGCGCAGGTTCAGGCGGGGGCCGGTCACCTCGACCAGGTCCGGCGCGACGACGAGCTGCGCGCCGGCCCGGGCCAGGGCCCAGCTCATGCGGCGCAGCGCCTCCCCGCTCATGTGCGAGCCGGCGACGACGACCGTCTCGATCGCGCGGTCGGCGACCACCTGGGGCACGTCCGCGACAGCGCCGACGACGGGCACCCCGGGCACGGGCGGGGCGTCGTCGACGCTCGGCAGGCAGACGCCGGCGACCTGGAAGCCGTGCGAGGGGTCGCGGACGAGGTCGCCGACCACCCTGGCGACCGCGGCCGGGTCGCCGACCACCAGGGTGCGCATCATGGCGACCCCGCGCGCCCGGTGCCGGTGCAGGAACTGCCGCTGGAGGTACCTGCCCGCCAGGGCGAGCAGCACGATCGTCGGGATACCGGCGAAGACGACCAGTCGCGAGACCTCGGCCTTCGTCGTGTAGCTGAGGGCCATGAGGGCCGTCGCGCCGACGAAGCCGGCGCGCAGGAGGGCGGAGACCTCGGTCGATCCGTCGCCGAGCGTGCGCGCGTCGTACCCGCGGAACATGGCCACCAGGGCCAGGAAGCCGAGGAGCGCGACCGTGACCCGGCCGGCCGTGACGAGGTTCGCGCCGTAGACGGGGACCACGAGGAGGAGCCCGACGGCGACGACCGCGAGGGCGTCGAGGGCCACAGCACGCCACTGGTAGCCGGTGGAGACCTCGGCCCAGCGCAGGGACCGCGCGACGCTGCTGTTGAACGGCGTGGGGCGCGGTTCGAAGGGTTGGGCCGAGGCCCAGGAACGCCGCGGGCCGGAACTGCGGCCGCGGCGCTCTTCGTCTGTTCTCACCAGCCGATCGGCAGGCAGAGTCACGTCACCAACCCCCGCATCATTGGGTTTCGCAGGAGTCGACGGTAAGCACGCACCGTCCGGGGCCGCACCCGGGCGTACGTCGTTTTACCGGCCAACACCGAAGAATTAACTGCGAGGTTACCCGCGGCCGACGCCGTATGCACGGGCCCGAACGGGTGAAGTGCGCCGAAGTGCCCGAAACAGCCGGGATGGGGCGACTCGGGGTGTTGGTCGCCCCGCTCAGGAGGCGGCGTCGGGGCTGTGGAAGCGCCGCTGGGCGGCCTCCAGCCCCTGCAGCACGATCATCTCCACCGCGTCGGCGGCGGAGTCCAGGAGCCACGGGAGCTCCTTGCGCTGGGCACCCGAGAAGTCGCCCAGGACGTAGTCGGCCGGGTCCTGCCGGCCCGGCGGGCGGTCGATCCCCACCCGCACGCGCAGGTAGTCGCGCGTGCCCACCGCGGAGGTGATGCTGCGCAGGCCGTTGTGGCCACCCTCGCCGCCGCCGGACTTCAGCCGCACCTGGCCGAACGGGATGTCCAGCTCGTCGTGCACCACGACGAGCCGGTCGGGCGCACCGCCCTGCATGGCGAGCACCGAGGCGACGGGCCCACCCGAGACGTTCATGTAGCTGGTCGTGCGGACCAGCAGCACGCGCGGGCCCGGGGCGCCACCGGGGAGCGTGCCCAGCCGCGCGTCGGCCACCTGCGCCTTGCCCCGGAACCCGCGGAACGAGGCGCCCGTCCGGTGCGCGAGCTCGTCGAGGACCATGTGGCCGACGTTGTGCCGGTTGCCCGCGTACTGCGGGCCGGGGTTGCCGAGCCCGACGACCACCCAGGGCGCCGCCCCACCGGGGACCGACACGTCCGCCACCTCCCGTGCAGGCCCGGCTGCCGGGGGCCGCTCGCCGTCACGTGACCGTGCGTCGACGCGGCTCCCCCGCAGCAACCGGTGCAGGTCCAGCTCAGGCCTCCTCGGCGGCCTCCGCGGCCGCGGCGGGCTCCTCGGCCTCGGTCGCCTCCTCGTCGCCGGTCGCCTGCGGGACCGACACCGAGACGACGGGCTCCTCCGGGTCACCGGCGAGCTCGACACCGGCCGGCAGGGCGAGGTCCGCGGCGCGCAGCGTCGTGCCGGCCTCCAGGCCCTCGACCGAGACCTCGATGGCCTCGGGGATGTGCGTCGCCTCGGCGGTCACGTGCAGGCCCTGCGCCGCGTCGACGACGTGGATGGTGCCGGGGGCGGACTCGCCCACGACGTGCACGGCCACGGTGACGGCGATCTTCTCGCCCTTCTTCACCGTCAGGAGGTCGACGTGCTCGATGACGTTGCGGACGGCGTCGCGCTGGACGTCCTTGGCGATCGCCAGGTGGTCCTTGCCGTCGATCGTGATGGTGAGCAGCGCGTTCGCGTGCTTGAGCGCGAGCATCGTCTCGTGGCCCGGGAGCGCGATGTGCAGCGGCTCCGCGCCGTGGCCGTAGATGACGGCGGGGATCTGGTGCGCGCGGCGGATGCGGCGCGCGGCGCCCTTGCCGAACTCGGTGCGGGCGGCGGCAGCGAGCTTGAGCTCGGTCACGATGACACTCCTGGTGCTGGTGGCGGGCTGGTCATGAGGGGCTGGTCCGGGTTCCGGGGGCCCAGCTCGAGGCCTCGGCGCGGGACGCGGGACGGGCGCGCGCCCACCACCGCCGCGTCGATCACGGATCGCCGGTCAGAGGTGGTGGATGGTGCGCCACCGGCCGTCCGACGTCCCTCGCCGAGGCAACGCCGAGCATCCTACCGTGTGGCGGCAGGGGTCGGGAAACGCGTGGCTGACGCCGTTGCGAGGACGCTCAGACGTTCCCGTCGAACAGCGAGGTCACCGAGCCGTCGTCGAAGACCTCGCGGATCGCCCGCGCGAGGAGGGACGCGATCGAGAGCACGGTCAGCTTGTCGAACCGGCGCTCCTCCGGGATCGGCAGGGTGTCCGTGACGACCACCTCGCGCGCGCCGCACTCCTCGAGCCGGATGCGCGCCGGGTCGGACAGCACGCCGTGGGTCGCGGCGACGATGACGTCCTTCGCACCCGCGGCGAGCAGCACCCGGACCGCCTCGACGATCGTGCCGCCCGTGTCGATGAGGTCGTCGACGAGCACGCACGTGCGCCCCTCGACCTCGCCGACCACGCGGTTGGCGACCGACCGGTTCGGCGTCGTGATGTCGCGCGTCTTGTGGATGAAGGCCAGCGGGCAGTCGCCCAGCTTCGCGGCCCACTGCTCGGCGACGCGGATGCGGCCGGCGTCCGGCGAGACGACCGCGAGGTTCGTCGCGTCCACCCGCGTGCGGACGTAGTCCACCAGCAGCGGCATCGCCCACAGGTGGTCCACCGGGCCGTCGAAGAAGCCCTGGGTCTGCGCCGCGTGCAGGTCCACGCTCATGAGGCGGTCCGCGCCCGCCGTCTTGAACAGGTCGGCCATGAGGCGGGCCGAGATCGGCTCGCGCCCACGGTGCTTCTTGTCCTGCCGCGCGTAGCCGTAGAACGGCGCGATGACCGTGATGGTCTTGGCCGAGGCCCGCTTGAGGGCGTCGACCATGATGAGCTGCTCCATGATCGACCTGTTGATCGGCAGCGCGTGCGCCTGGAGCACGAAGGCGTCCGCCCCGCGCACGCTCTCGCCGAAGCGGACGTAGATCTCGCCGTTGGCGAAGTCGTACGCCGTCGTGGGGACGAGCTCGACGTCGAGCTCGCGGGCGACGTCCTCCGCGAGCTCGGGGTGCGCGCGTCCGGAGATGAGGACCAACCGCTTCTCGCCGTCGCGGGTGACGATGCCCGTCATGGTGCGTCAGTGCCCTTCAGTCGTCCCGGCCGCGGGGAGTCCGCCACCGTGTCCATCGTCGGCCGAGCCGGCCGTCCCGGCCGCCGCGTCGAGCGCGGCGTCGTCCCCCAGTGCCTCGGCCGCGGCCAGCGCGGAGGCCGTGCCCGGGCGGCGCCGCAGCACCCACTTGTCGATCGTGCGCTGGGGGGCGGTGTTCACGCCCAGCGCACCGGCCGGCACGTCCCGCCGGATGACCGAGCCCGCGCCGGTGTAGGCCCCGTCGCCGATCGTCACCGGGGCGACCAGCGCGTTGTCCGAGCCGATCCGCACGTGGTCGCCGATCACGGAGCTGTTCTTCGTCACGCCGTCGTAGTTGACGAAGATCGTTCCCGCACCGATGTTGGTGTGCCGCCCGACGACGGCGTCGCCGACGTAGGACAGGTGCGGCACCTTGGAGTGCTCGCCGATCCGGGCGTTCTTCGTCTCGACGAAGGCCCCGATCTTGCCGTCGGCGCCGAGGTCCGTCCCGGGCCGCAGGTAGGAGAAGGGCCCGACGACGGCGCCCGGCCCGATCCGCGAGGCGAAGCCGTGGCTGCGCACCACGTGCGCGCCGGCCTCGACCACCACGTCCGTGAGCGTCGTGTCCGGGCCGACGACCGCGCCCGAGGCGACGCGCGTCGCGCCGTACAGCTGGGTGCCGGGCAGCAGCGTCACGTCGCGCTCGAGCTCGACGTCGACGTCGACCCAGGTCGTGGCAGGGTCGACCACGCTGACCCCGGCGAGCATCCAGTCGGTCAGCAGCCGGCGGTTCATCTCGGCGGCGAGCTCGGCCAGCTGGGCGCGGTCGTTGACGCCGGCGACCACCATCGGGTCGTCGACGAGCAGCGCGCGCACCGCGCCCCGCTCCGACCGCGCGATGGCGATGACGTCGGTGAGGTACACCTCGCCCTGCGCGTTGCTGCGGCCCAGGCGCACCAGGGCGCCGCGCAGGACCTCGGCGTCGAACACGTAGACCGAGGAGTTCACCTCGTCGATCTCGAGCTCGGCCGGGTCCGCGTCCTTGTGCTCGACGATGCGCGCGACCTGCCCGGTGCCTGGGTCGCGGACGATCCGCCCGTACCCGGTCGGGTCCTCGACGCGCGTCGTGAGGACGGTCACCGCGTTGCGGTCAGCGACGTGCGCGGCCAGCAGCTCGTGCAGCGTCTCGCCGTCGAGCAGGGGTACGTCGCCGGCGATGACCACGACCGGGCCCTCCAGCTGCCGGTCCTCGCCGTGCGTCGCCTCGCCGGTGCGGGCGTGCGCGGCGTGCGCGGCGCCGTCGAGCACCGCGAGCGCGCACTGCACGGCCCGACCGGTCCCCGGGACCTCGTCCTGGTCCGCGACGAGGACGTCGGGCACCAGCTCCCGGGCGTGCCCGGCGACCCGGTCGCGGTCGTGGCGGACGACGACGCAGATCCGCTCCGGCGCGAGGTCGGCGGCGGCGGCGAGGGCGTGGCCCAGGAGGGACCGGCCGGCCATGGTGTGCAGCACCTTCGGCGTGGCGGAACGCATCCGGGTGCCCTCCCCTGCGGCGAGGACGACAACGGCGGCAGGGTGGGCAGTGGTCAACGCGGACTCCCGTCGGTCGGCTGGACTGCCCTCCGCCGCCGACGAGGCGACAGGGGCTCGCGGTGCCTGGAGTGCGGGGCACACTCTACCGTCGTCGCCGCACCCCTCGGCGCGGACGGTCGATCAGCGGGCTCGGGACGCCCGCCCGGTGGGCTCCGCCCCCAGGATTCGAACCTGGACCGCAAGGCTCCAAAGGCCTGCGTGCTGCCGTTACACCAGGGCGGACCGCGGCCCGGGCGGATCCCCGGACTGATCACCGGGGGGCGAGTCGGGACCGACGGTCGCCCAGTCTGCCAGCCCGGCGCGGCATGATGGCCCGGTGAGCGCCTCCACCAAGCGACCCGTGCGCGCCCGGATGACGGCGTCACAGCGCCGCGAGCAGCTCCTCGACGTGTCCCGGCGGCTCTTCGCCGAGAAGGGCTTCGAGGGCACGAGCGTCGAGGAGATCGCGGCCCGCGCCCAGGTGTCCAAGCCCGTCGTGTACGAGCACTTCGGCGGCAAGGAGGGCATGTACGCCGTCGTCGTCGACCGGGAGATCCAGGCGCTGACGCAGGCCCTGATCGGGGCGCTCGAGCGCGGCGGGCACCCGCAGGTGCTCGTCGAGCGGACGGCCCTGGCGCTGCTGGACTACATCGAGTCCTCCACCGACGGATTCCGCATCCTCGTCCGCGACTCCCCCGTGGCCCAGGCCACCGGCACGTTCTCCAGCCTCATCGGCGACGTCGCGATGCAGGTGGAGCACCTGCTCGCGGAGCAGTTCACCAAGCGCGGCCTCGACCCGCGGACGGCACCCATCTACGCACAGATGCTCGTGGGCATGGTGGCCCTGACCGGCCAGTACTGGCTCGACGCGCGCAACCCGAAGAAGGACGAGGTCGCCGCGCACCTGGTGAACCTGGCCTGGAACGGCCTGGCGGGCCTGCAGAAGAACCCGCAGCTGCGAGGGGAGACGGCGTGATCGACGAGGTGGACCGGATCGTCGAGGCGTGGCAGCGGGAGCGGCCGGACCTCGACGTCGCACCGCTGTCGATCCTGTCCCGGGTCACCCGGCTCGCCCGGCACCTCGACATCATGCGCCGCGCCGCGTTCGCGAAGCACCAGCTCGAGGTCTGGGAGTTCGACGTGCTGTCGGCGCTGCGCCGGGCGGGCAAGCCGTACGAGCTCTCGCCGGGCACGCTCGTCGCGCAGACGCTCGTCACGAGCGGCACCATGACCAACCGGATCGACCGCCTCGCGGAGCGCGGGCTCGTCGAGCGCCTGCCCGCCCCGGCCGACCGGCGCGGCGTCCTCGTCCACCTGACGGCCGAGGGCCGGGCGCGGGTCGACGGCGCCATGGAGGACCTGCTCCGGGTGGAGGGTGAGCTCCTGGCGGTCCTGAGCGAGGTGGACCGCGCGGCGCTCGCCGACCTGCTGCGCGTGGTGGTCACGCCGTTCGAGGCCTGAGCCCCGACGGGACCGGTCAGCCGCGCTCCGCGACGAGCCGGGCCCCGGGCACCGGGCCCACGGCCTGCCGCACCCCCGCGACCACGTGCGCGTCGAGCAGCGCCCGGCCGATGGCGACGGCGTGCCCC